>NZ_CP062976.1:992102-1322803 GCF_014898075.1 Neisseria yangbaofengii | reverse complement strand
CGTTGAACACAAATTCACCGTGTTCATCCATCAGATTGGCAAATGCCTGGATGTTGTTTTCCAGGATATCTGCCAGCATGGCTTCGCCGAACTGCGCTACCAGCTTCTGAGCCGTTTTAGGCCCCAAACCCGGCAGTGCGGCCACCGCGCCGATAACACGCTCGTACACGCTCTGCTGGACGGTGTTGCTGTCTTTACGGCACAAGGTCCACAAAGGTTCGCCGCAGTTGCGTTTGGCCGTGCAGAAACGTCTGGACTTGCCCAAAAATGCCTTTGCTTCAACTTCCGAATGGAAAGGCTCGCCTTCCTCATTCTTCAACTCGCGGCCGCATTTCGGACAACAAAACAGTCTTTCCGTACTGATAAAGTGCTTGCCTTCGGCGTAATCTTTCCGGTACTGCTTGCGCACCGCATACGCCGGCCGCCAGTGGTAGCCCATCCGCATCCTAACCCGTCCCAATACAAAAAACTCGGGAACAGTCGGTGCTTCGCGCATCTGGCGGATTTTAAGCAGCTTGGCCAGCGTATCGGTACCGTTGAGTACCCATACCCGTGCATCCGGCACGGTTTTGAGGATTTCACGCCGCCATTTGTAGACCAAATGGGGCGGACTCAGAACCAGCGTCCGGGATACGCCGGCGGCGTGGGCAACAGCGGCACAGGCAATGGCCATCATGGTTTTGCCCGTACCCATCTCGGCATTGATGACGGCCGCCGGTTGGTCTTCGACCAGCAGCAGTTGGTTGACCGCGCGCACCACTTCCCGTTGGGCAGGAAAGAGCCGGCGGGTCAAACCGTCCAGCACCGCCTCGTGGGCGGCATGGGTTTGGCCTTGGTACAGTGGCCGGTTTTGTTCGGTAACCGCCTCAAAGAGGCTGCCGCCGAAATCGTCCAAAAACTGAGACAGGGTCAAATCATTGCCGCGCAACTGTTCCAGCAGACGGTTGAATTGGTGTACGGCCTCGGTATGGCGCATATCCGGGGACAGAAATTTGAGTTCTTCGTAAAGCTCGTCTGTAGTCAACGGGTAATCGCAGGTTTGAAATTGCATGATGCAGCCTCCAAAAAAACGGGGACTGCACCCTTCGGGGAGCAGTCCCCAAAGGGTTGAAAAAGAAATGTTGCCAATCAGCGTAGATTGGCCAATGGAAAAAACAGATGCTCGTGCGCATCCGTCATCGAGATAAAACCAAAGTGCCGGTAAAACGCAACAGCTTGTTCATCTTTGGCCTCAACCACAAGCGCATAGGCTGCGATTTCAGCCCTGTCGATTCTTTTAAGTGCATCGGCCAGCAAAAGTGCGCCCAAACCCATGCCGCGATATTTCTCATCAACCGCCAAACGCCCCATTAATACGGCAGGAACCGTCGGGTAACGGGGCAGTTTTTTGCGATAAGATTCGGGAATGTTGATTTGCGCAACACCGGTGGCTGTCAGGGTATAGTACCCTGCAATATTTCCCATAGAATCAACAGCAACAAAACATTTTGCAACCCTGCGTTTCGCATCTTGGGTTGACTGTTGCTGCAAATAACGGTTTAACGGTTCCGAAGGGCTGTTGAACGCTTTTCTGTCATCCTTTGCGTCCAAAAGGCGGATGCAGACATCCGATAAGGCCATACTTATCCCCCGAACATCTCATCATGCTTTGCCAAAGCCCTGCTTAATGCCTCATTCGGTTTGGGTGGATCAAGCAGTGCTTCTGCAAACAGCAGTTGGTCGCGTTCGGAAAACATCAGGATTTCCGCTTCTGCGACAGCTCTTTGAGCAGCTTCGCGAGCGGTACTGATAACGAATTCGGACATACTTCTGCCTTGCAGCTCGGCTGCCCGCTTCAATAAGGCACGGGTATCTGCACTGATTCGGGCTTCGAAACGGCAGTCTGCATAGGTTGCCATATTAAATGCTCCCAACTGTTAGATTAAAATATTGTACGGAAATTATCCGTACAATTCAAGGTTAAGACAATACAACCCGCGCCCACTTCAGCATTTCGGCAGGCAGCGCATCAGGGCAGTCCAATACCGCTTTGGCCAAACAGTAATTGTCGACCTTTTGAGCGGCTTCCCCAAAGGTCAGGCCGCTGCCGATATAGTCGTCAAATGCCTGAACCTGGTGGTAAGAAGGTTCGCGGCTTTCCAGCCTGTCCGGAGCCAGCGCTTTCAGACGGCCTACGGCATCAGCGGTGATGAGTTCATCGGGATCGATGCCGGCAAACTCAAAGCAGGCTGCCATGTCGCCGGATTGACAGATGATGTCGCAACGGTGGTAGTCGGGGTAATGTGCCTCGACAAAATCCCAATCCAAATCAGGACGGGGTAAAGGGTTAGTGTGCATGGTACGCTCCTTACAGGGCGGAACTGCCGCCCTGACGGGTGCAGCCCGCAGACGGGTTGGAAAAAAGCCGTGGCCGCACAGATGCGGTCTGATGATGGTTAACGGCAGCATCAAAGACAGTAAAACGACTGTCGGCGTTGGAAACAGGTTTTTTAGCTGCACCGAGACCGTCTGAAAACGAGCCCTGCGGGTTTCAGCGCAGCTAAAAAACCTGCTCGAAAGCAGGTTGAGGTATGTTCGGGCTATGCTGCCGCCTTCTCATACCAGGTTTCGCCGTTGCAGAAACGTGCGGCTACACGGTATTCCTCGCAATAAGGGGAGACCAGTTCCTCATAACGCTGCCACAATACTTTCTCCAAAGCCTGCAGGCGTTTGGCGACGGCATCGCGGTGGCGTGCCAGTTGGGCTTCCGTAGCGATACGGCAGTCCGCATACTCCCTGAGGATGTCGCAGGCCATGCCGTCAACGTCTTCCGTGTCCCAATCATCCCAACGGTAAGCCGAGAAGTCGGTTTCCAGGTTGATTTGCTGGTCGATATTGACCCCGTCGTAATAGCCGTGCCGCATGATGATATCCATGGTCATCCGTATGTTATGGCCGTAAAACAGCGCATCCGCCGTGATTTCAGCCAGCTTGGTTCCGCCGTAATTACGGTCATGAAAGCCGTTGCGGGAATCGTCTGCAGCATCTGTGGTGGACTCTATTAAAAGTCTGCCGATACGGTGTTTTCGCCAACGTGGAGCGGTATCACGGTTGCGGTGCGGTTCGTCTGCACGGTGCTTGAAATCGGCGATGAAATCCTCGGTACAGAAACCGATGATGTCGCCGATACGTTCGTAATCATCCGGTTGCAGACGGTCTTCTGCGTCCATTCCTTCGTTGTAGGAATCCACATCGAAATCGGAGTAAGAGAGGCCGCTGACAACATCCAGACGGATATTGAACATGAAGTTTGAAGTACCCACGGTATTTCCTTTCAAAATAAAAGGGCATACCGCCCCTTGGGGAACGGTATCCCCACAGGGTTGGATAAAAGATATGACAATCCCACCGGCAGCGCGGGCTGTGGTGGGATTAAGGGTTGGTAAAAATTACTGCTTTTCCTGCTCTTGGTCTTCATCGCTCAGTTTGGACAGCTTAAAAATCGCTACCCACATGAGCACAATTACCAGAAGCAGAAACCAAGTCAGTGCAGTCATGGATTCTTCCTTTCATCGGATTTGTCCGGGTTGTCGGTTTGATTCTGAACAAGTTTGGATTCGTTCCGTGCCAAATGGTATACCAACACCTGAGCTGTATAACTTGCCAACAGCAGGGTCAGTACATTCAGGCAGCGGTTCCAGATGGAAGCACCGTCTATCCACAGATACGGCCCGATTGCGATAATCGAAGCCGAGGCGCTGTCTTCCAAAATTTTCAGCCACAAATCGAATATTCGTTTTGAAACGGGCTTGCGAAACGGAAACACAAGTCTTAAGAACTTCTTAAACATATGTTACCACCCCGCCAGACCAACTCAAAACTTTTTCCGGCAAAGAACCGGATAGTTCGTACATCATAAATGTATCTCCTCATTGAAAAAAGGCGGAGACACATCCTCCGGCGGCGAATATATCACCGCCGGTCGGGGTTGAAAGAAAGCCGTGGCCGCACGGATGCGGTTGATGATGGTTAACGGCAGCATCAAGACAGTAAAACGACTGTCAGCGTGTAATGGAGTTCAGTTTTTCGATAGCGGCTTCTTTATCTCCCCTGTAATCGAATAGATCCCAACGCTTGCTTAAATTGGTTTCATAAAGTTCGAAGGCTTCCAAATCGGGATTCTTTTTCAGTTCTTCAATTTTTTCCCACGCATCGGCTTCCCTGGCAAAAATTTCATGACCTGAATCATGTTTTAGCCAATAAATTAAGAAATATTTCATTCCCAGCCAAATTTCAAAAGGCCCTTCGGAATCATATCGGATATTGTTTTGATTAGACATTTCATTCTCCTCAAAGTAACAGGTTTTTTAGCTGCGCCGAGGCCGTCTGAAAACGAGCCCTGCGGGTTTCAGCGCAGCTAAAAAACCTGCTCGAAAGCAGGTTGGTAAAGCATCAATCAGCATATTTCAGTTCAATGACAGCAAAATCGTCAAACCATCCTTCTTCGATTTCTTCTTGGGCATCATGCGACATTAAAATCATGTCAATAACGCTCAATTCACTATCATTCAACAGAGCTGACCGACTTAATCGTTGTGCGCTGTTTCTTTCAGCACCGGTTGCAATTCTAGGCATATTTTTACTCTCATATGAAATACTTAAAATCGGCTCCAATGGCCGATACTGTAAAAAATACAGGGGTTAAAAAACAGATTTAGTCCTTACTCTTCTCGAGCAAATGACGGACGGCATTGACCAGCATCTCCTTCGAATCGGCAAATGCACCGGTGGCGCGGGATTCCTGATCCTCATCGCACAGATCGTAAAAAATCAGTGCGCGTTTCAGTTCTTCCAGCGCCGTGCTTTCCGGATGGACGCAACGGACACGTAACTCCGGAAATCGGTCAAGAACCTTGCAGGCCAGCTCACGCAGTTCAGCCGTTTCCCCGTCTCGGTGATAGGCTTCGATCATGTCGGCAAACAGCCGGAAATGCTTGCTGTCCAAGCGTGAAACGGTCAGCACCGGCATCGGATAGGTATAACCGTTGAACAGGCTGAGTATCAGCTGGCGGAATACTTCCGATGTGCCGTAATCGCCCATAATCAGGGCTTCGTTTTGGGTGTAGATTGACTGGGTCATGGTGGTTCTCCTAAAAAAAATCAAAATCAGGGAATACATGACCCCGTGGGGACGTGTATCCCCAATGGGTTGAAAAAATGCCGTGGCCGCACGAATGCGGTTGGTGATGTTTAACGGCAGCACCAAGACAGAAGGAACAGTCTGTCGGCTGTGTGAAACAGGCTTTTTGGCGATGCCGAGGCCGTCTGAAAACCATCAGCACCGCTAAAAAACCTGCTTGAGGCAGGTTTGAGGGCTACACATACTCCGTGTCATACAGCTGTCCGACTACTGCCGCTGCAGCATCGGCCAATGCGTGACTGAACACCTCTGGCCGCAGCAACGACACCGGATAGATGTTGTCGCTGATGCAGGGATGTGCTTCGGGTAGCAATACGGTTTCTTGGCCAACAGAGCCGTCATAAAGAAATTCGGAATTTCCGAAATCCGCAATCCGCAGGCTCTTGGGCAAGATGTCGCAGCGTTCATCCAGCTCGACCGTACAGTAAAAACGTACGGTTCCGCCGGCGATTTCAACCTCCAAATCCGCCTGTTTCCAGGCAACATCGTATGGGGCTGAATCGGTATAGACTTTCAGATAAATAAGAGGCTTCATCTCTGCTCCTGAAAGGGGATATGCCCTCGGGGCATATCCCCAAGGGGTTAAAGTCATCAGACGGTTAATACGCCGGTTTTAAGCAGGCTGCTGACCTGAAGGTCAAAATCATCCGGAATCCGGATGTGGCAGGCCTGTACACCGACCAAGGCTGCTTCGGCATTGATACCCGGCGGATAGTGGCGGACACAGCCCTGTTCCCGCAGGCGGGGCAGTATCTGTGCCGACCAGCCGTCCAGCAGCGGTATGTCGCTCAAACGGCTGACCGTCTGCCAAATACCTTCGGACAGGTCGGTATCGGTATTGTCCGATACCAGCCAGACCGTTTTGGTATCCAAGTCCTGCTGCACGATGTCGCCGGCGTAGACAAACGCATGAACCAGCACACCGTAAGGCTGTGTCTGGATTTTGGTCATGTGCTTGTAAAGACCGGAGAAATACCGTGCGGTCGAGCATGGCGGATACGCAGCAGCCGAATCCGGTTCGCGGAAGCCCAAACGCTCCTGACCGCTGAGGCCGTTGTTGTTCAAAACGGCCAACAGCGACAGCAGGTTGGCATCACGGCCGTAGAGTGATGCGAACATCAGCCGGTCGTTGAGGATGAAAAACGCGTCCGAAAACAAATCGTGCGATGAAGTTTGAAACAGCATGATTTGCCTCCTTATGCTGTTGCAGGATGCCAAGACCGGCTGTTGCCGTCGAAGCGGTAGCCGTGGGCTTTCATCCGGTCGCGTAATTCACGCAACGCCTGACGGTCTTCCATCGTGATGTCCAGCTTGACCGGTTCGGACGCGTCCAGTTTGAGCTGAAGCTGCGCCATATCCGATACCAGGTCTTCGTCAGACGGTATGATCGGTGCGGAGGTCGGTACAGCTTCGGCAGACACGGCAGCCTGAGTGGTTACAGCTTCCTCTTCGGCCACCATTTCGGCAACGGCCATAGCCGGGCTCGGAACGGTTTCCTCGGATTGCGCCATAATGCGCAGGGCTTCCCAGTCCAATTCGGCACACAGTTTGGTCCAAGTGCCGTTTTTCCATGAGACGCTCTGGTTGTAGATGCGCAGAATGGTGAACACACCGCTGTATGTGCCTTGTGAAAACTGCTCCAGCACACGGTTTTTCAGGTCGAACGTACCGATGTCGGTAATCAGTTCGGCGGCCATAAACACACCGTTACGGCCGTTTTTTTCAACAACATTCAAAGTAGCGGGAAGGGTAACAGACATGGTATATCTCCAAGAAAAGGGATATACCGCCCTAACGGGGTATATCCCCATAGGGTTGAACAGAAAAATTTGAAAGCAGCCTGATCAGGCTGCCAGAGCACGACGGATGGTTTCGGGACTCAGCCGAAAGCCCAAACGGGTCAGCAGGCGTTTGTCGGCCTGATGCAGTTGGCGGGCTTTCTGCCACAGTGCTTCGATTTCGAAGCCGCAGCGGAGCTGGTGGCCGCGCAGGCAGTATTGCTGTGCCAGCTCTTTTTCAGACGGCCCGAACAAGTGTCCGGAATCGTCTATCAAAAGCAGCCCGCTAGATGCAGCATGTACCGCTGTGCGGCGAGTGCCGGTGGGCAGATGGGTCAGAACCATACCTTTGCGGATATCCGCAGGTTTGATGGGGAGAACGCCGGTATTTCGGCGGGAAAGGAAATGAAACATGGTGCACTCCAAAAAAAGGGACACCAAACCCGCCGGGGAAGGTGCCCCGATGGGTTGAAAGAAAAGGCCGTAGATGTACGAATACACGCGCTGATGATTAACGGCTAGAGCAAGACAGATGAAGACGGCCTGTCAACCGGTAAAATGCAAGTTCTTCAAGGCAATCTCAGTAAAATTGACTTGAAGAACCCACATAAAAATGTGAGTTCGGGGCAAAAGCCCAGTTGAGCCCTGAAAAGCTGCACCGCATTGCAGGGGTGATAAGAACCGGATGTACGGTTGGGTTTAAATAGGGCTGTGGCAATCACGAATGACTGAACGTACTTTTAACACAGCTGTACGCAGACAGAAAACGGTCTGTCAACCGGGGAAGCTTACCCAAATGTTCTGTTCAAAAACGTTTGGGTAAGCCACCCTGAGGGTGGCTTAAAAAATGAACTTGGACAATCCAAGTATTCAAAAATAAAAAGTCCGAATTGTTAAGGAGCATTTATCTGCTTACGGATGCCCACACTGATATGGGCATCGGTAAGAAAACAAAATCAGGTTTAAAGCCAAGCTGTTTTTTACAAGGTTGCCTGCCCTTGTACTGCTTTAAAATTAAGAAGGGGTTCGTTCAGAAAATTAAACATCCGATGGTCAGGTGCTTAATTTTCTGAACGAATAGGGGAGTTTAAGAAGAGGAAGCCAAAAGGCTTCCTGCTTTCTTAATTACTGAGTCGGAGTTTCAGCCACTTCCTCAGTAGGGCGAGGGGTAGGGGCAGTATTGTCCGCATCGGTTTGAGATTGTTCGTCTTGTGACGATCGGTACCAAAATTCTCCGTTCACCTTGATGAACTTAAATTTCAGCAGTCGCGCATCGATGCTCAGCGTCTCAATTTTTTCACCGGTCTTGCGATCTTCGGTTTCAAATTTGATGGGCTGTAAATCACCTACACGAAATCCGACAATGACTGTCGGACGATCCTTCAACTGCGTGGCCTGCAAATTAGGAAATTCCTGAAGCAATTGCTCGAAGAGTTCCTTTGCATGACCACCAACGATACGCACGTCAAAACGTGTTTTATCGCCGGAATCGCCACGGGATGCCTGAATGGTAGCAGCATAGTAAGGATGGCCTTTTTTAGCTGTTACCGTACGGGGGCGGTTCAAGAAACCGATGCCGTCGGCAGTCAGATTGAAGTATTGGTTTTGGGTTTGATTAGATTGAGTCATGATATATCTCCATAAAAAACAGGGGATATATCAATCCCTATGAGGATAAATATATCCCCAAAGGGTTAATACGGCTTTTGCGAATGCCGTAACTGACTTAGAAGCCTTACCAAAGGCGGGTTGAAAGTATGTACCGCTAATCCGACGGATCGGATTTCATTCTCGAGCGGCTAAATGACGAGGCTTTTGAGAAAAGCCACAAAACGTACAATACGGCTTTAATATATGCTCAAATTTTCACACTGTCAACAGGGTAACTGTATTTTTTATGCACGGATGCAACAAAAAAAGACGGCATAAACAGATGCCGTCCAAACTGCTTGCTTGGCGTTAACCTTACAATTTTGAAAACAACTTGGAAAGCCATGAGTGCTTTCTACGGCGCAATGCTTCCAGTTTTTCTAAGGCTGCCGCCTTATCCAGGAGTAAAGTTTGAGAACCTTCCTGCCATTTCAACTCTGTCTCAAACAAATCTTCTTTCCAGCCTGCCGTGTCGTCCCGTCCAATCGATTTACGGGTGGGTTTGAGCCATATTTTCAAACCCTGTCGTCGGATTTCCTGTTCCAACTGCTGATAGATGCTAAAAAATTCCTCATCAATCTGGTAGTGGTTGATCACCACGCCATGTAACTGAGTTAAGCCTTGCTCATAAAAATAGAATCGTGCGATACAGGTTCGATGATTACCGTCATCATCGATGTAAAAGCGGCGGCCGTCCAAAGTTTTAAAATACATTGGAGGTTCTTTGGAGCAAGTGTCATGGTAGTAATGCGGGTTGCTTTCAAGCAAGGGCAAATTAAGATGCATCCTTTTGCCGTTTTGTAAGAGATGCAGCCATGAATGATTTTGGTAATCGGAATGAATCGTTCCAACCACGCTAAAAACATTGATACTCCCCTGCGAAGTCCAGTAATGTCGCGAGATAAACGGAGCCTTTTCCTGATAAGCAGCCTCATCCCACGGTTGAAGAATATCCTCTGCCCAAGCTGGCGGATGTTCGAGAACCCTGTCTAATAAAGACATGCTACCCCCTCCAGCTACGGTATCGTCCGGTATCTAAATGAATGAAGCTGTCGTATATGCCGATGCCGCCAACCTTGTAATACTGTGCCATTTGCTCCAGCTGCCCAAGCGTCACGCCGCGCATGGTAATGTCGACTGCTTTACCTCGCATGTGCAGTGAGTTTCGTGCAGCACCTTCTATAGAAGCGTTGCGGCGCGGTGTCCGATATGCACTGTTGATGGTAATAACCGGGTCAGGCCGTCCTGAAACCCGTGCCCATTCCTGCATAGCGTAAAGTAAGTTCAATAGTCCAATATCCATGCCAATCATAGCATTTTGATCTTTTGCATCACGTAACAACCAGCAGGCATGTCGGTATGCTTCAGGATCATATCTATTCTGACTGAAAAAGCGAATACTACTTTTCTCTCCTGTATCAGCTCGGCGAAAATCAATTAAACGATCTCTACTCCAAAAATCAGACATATTAGTCACGGCAAGAGCATCCTTTGGAAGCAAAATTCCCGCAGCGCCAGTAGCAACCATTCCTGCTAAGGCGGTCGTTTTATAAAGAAAATCACGACGGCTTAAGTTCATTATTCAGTCCTTAGTAAAGTAATACAAAGCTGCTCCAATAGCATAAACAATCAATGGGAATAAAACACTCAAGAGTAATCTGCTTTCCTTTAAATCATGTACTATACCCAAGTTTAATGCGTAAAAAGGGAAAATAACCAAAATTAGTAATTTTGCTCTTCTTTGCCTTACTGCAAAATAAGTTAGGAGAGCAAACGCTATAACGGTTATGACGAAGTATGTTTTAATAAAACCTATATCATGAATCATGTTCAGATATCCTTCTCTAAAATTAATGCCGATTCAAAACCATTTCATCATTGAAACACCTGTTAAACAATTAATTAGCATCTTCTTTAATAGCAACTGCTTTTCCAATAGGTAATAGAACTTTTATTTCTGCTTTACCTTGAATAAAATTAAGCCAATTGCGTTGAAGAAGATATACTAAAGTGGCTTTATTCGAACTATACCTGATTACCCAGTTAATTAAATAAACACCATACGCAAATATAAATCCAACTTCGTAGAGTTTTTGAAAACCTTCTTTAGTATTTATGAGTGCAACAATTTCATTAAATTGTTGCGACGATAGAAAAAAAGCCGACAATACAATTAAACCACCCATTGGCGCTAATGCGCCAATCAAGGCATTACCAAGCAAACGAAACTGAAATTTCAAAGTATGTGTAAGAAATTCAAAAAGTACCCATTTTCTAAAAAAATATTCTGACGTTGTCTGATAAAACGTATCTGCCGGAATTTTATAGGTATCATCAGATTCGAATGGAATGGGGGAGGCGATACTCCCAAAAATATAACCGTCCTGTTCTTCACCATTAAATAAGTAGAGCAATAGCTTCTTTTGCCATTTTGAAATTGTTGATTCCATTTTATGTCCATAACATTGTAACTATTCAAAATACTTACGCTTCGTATTCACAGAAGATCTTAAATGTTTCTTCTAAAAATCTTTCTTCCAATCCTTTTCTTTTTTTAAAAGGTCAAGTTTGATGTTTTGTGCTTCAATTTCGATATAAATGTCAGAAAGATGTTTAACTATCAAAAGTGTACCTGAACTTATGGCTATCAAAATTAGGGAAAGCAATATCTCAACAGCATTTTCTTTTTTAATGGATTGAATCAGTATGAATACTCCCAACCCTATTGGCATAGTAATCATTATTACGGTGATTAAATCAAACATTTTTGCGACCTCTAAAATCGTATCTTTAAGTAAATTCTCACTGCGCCCATTCAAAATGCTTACATTCTGGATACTTTGAACATCCCAAATTCAACGCTTTTTCCTGCAACGTACCGCCACAGTCAGGGAATGTATCACCGGCTTTGTGTTTGGCTGCGTTTTCGGTTGACCGGACGCTGCCGGTTTTGCCGCTTTCGGCCTTTTCGCTGCATCGGCTTTGGCCTGATCAACCAACTGCCGAATCAGGTCTTCCTGATAGGCCATAAAGTCCGCCATCGTCAATTTGCCCGATTCGATACCGGCCAAAGCCAGCTCCCATTTGGCGGTGGTAACGGGATCGGCCACCATTGCCGGTATTTGGCTAATCAGTTTGCGCCCCTTTTCGGTGGAAACGATTTTGCCTTTCTGCTTCTCGATGTAGCCCATCTCAAACAGGCGGTCGATGATATTGGCGCGGGTGGCTTCGGTTCCCAATCCTTCGGTACTGCGGAGGATTTTTTTAATCTGTTCGTCGTCCACGGTTTTGAGAAAATCGGACAGGGTTTGCATTTCATCCAGCAGCGTGGCTTCGGTAAAGCGCGGCGGTGGTGCGGTTTTCTTGGTTTCGGGATTGCTGCCGGTTACAACCAGTTGTTGGCCGTCTGAAACGGCCGGCAATACGGCGCTGTCGTTATCGTCACCGCCGTCTTCTTCTGTTTTGCCCAACCATGTTTTCCAGCCCAGGACTTTTGGGGTTTGGCCTGTGGCTTTGAATTGTTGCCCGCAGCTTTCTACCACAATGACGGTTGCGTCGTATTCGTAGTCGGGATAGAACTGGGCAATGTAACGGTTGCGTATCATCAGATAGATTTCCCTCTCGTTTTTATCCAATTGAGCCAAATTGAAGTTACTGACCTTGGTCGGAATAATCGCATGGTGCGAATGTTTGTTGACCTGAGTGTCGTTCCATACCCGCGACGGACGCTTGGGATCAGCTTTGGCCAACGCCGGTGCCAGGCTGCCGTCGATGGCCGCCATGGCCGTAAATACCTCGGCCACTTCGCTTTGCTGCGACTGAGGCAGATAACGGCACGGCGTACGCGGGTAGGAGGTAATTTTGTGTTTCTCGTACAGCTCTTGGGCAATTTTCAACACCTTTGAGGCAGATATCCCCAGTTTTTTGCCGGCTTCTTTCTGTAAGGCCGAAAGGCTGTACGGCAATGGAGCGGGTGTCTTTTTGCGATCGGTCTTAGCAGAAACGACAACACCTGCCGCATTGGCCAACTGTTTGGCCAAGTTTTCAACAAATGCTTTGTCAGTACACAGGCCGTCTGAATTTTTAAGGGATTCGGGTATCTGCCAAACCGCTGTAAAAACCTCTTTGGAGGCCGCCTGAAAGTCGGCACTCAAAACGTAATACGGATACGGTTGGAAGTTGTCGATAATGTGGTCGCGGCGTACTACGAGGTTCAGCGTCGGTGTCTGAATGCGGCCGATGGATAGAGTGTGTTCTTTTCCGAAACCTGCCGAGTATGCCACGGTGTATGCCCGGCTCAGGTTCATACCGACCAGCCAGTCCGCACGCCCCCGCGCCAGTCCGGCCTGATACAGGGGTTCCGTTTGCCGGCCAGGTTTGATGCTTGTCAAGGCTTTTTTAACCGATGCAGGATCTAGTCCGCTGGTCCAGAAACGCGATACCTTGCCCCGGTAGCCACAGTATTCCAGAATTTCGCGGCCGATAACTTCACCCTCACGGTCAGCATCTGTTGCAATAACAACTTCCCCGGCTTTGGCCAGCAGTCCTTTGATGATTTTGAACTGCTTGGCCGCCTTCGGCTGGATTTCCATTTTCCATTGCTGAGGCAGAACAGGAAGAGCAGTGATGTTGCCAAAATCAGCAAACTCCTCACCGTAAGCAGCAGGCATGGCTTGGCTTAAAATGTGTCCGAACGCCCAAGTCACGGCGGTATCACCTTTTTGGAAATAGCCGTCATAGCGGCCGTCCAGGACACCGAGTACTTTACCGATGTCTTTTGCCTGACTGGGTTTCTCGCAGAGGAATAAGCGCATCTCAAATCCCGATACTTTTTTTCAATTCAGAAAACACCCAAAGAAATACGGTATAAACAACCCAAGAGATACCTGCGAGCAAAGTTCCGTATAACAGAATGGTCCAGATAATATCTTTTGCTTCGGTCAGAATGGCCTTTACCCAGCAGGTTATCTCGTACCAAGCTGATGTCTTTTTCTCGGCCATGGTTACATCGGAATATCATCATCCGGCACATTATCCGAATCTTGATTTTTACCTGATGCAGGGTCACGGGCAGGGCGCAAGGAAATGCCTTCGATACGTTCATTTGGGACGATGAACAGATTTTTAACGCGTAGGACACGGGCGCGCACTTCTATGCCATCACGATTCGTATAGTTTTCGAAGCGCTCATCACCCTCAAGGAAAACGGGCATACCGGTTTTTAAGATTTTATGCAGGTGTGCGGCTTCACGGTTCCAATATTCGCAGTTAAGCCATTCGGTGGATACCGTTTCCCATTTGCCTTCTGCATTGCGTTTAAGGTTTGGAGAGGCAACAGAGAAATTAAGAACCATGCTGGGTTCACTGCTGTTTGGATTGGATACGGGGCGCAAGTCAAAATCTTTGCCAAGATTACCGCGCACAGAAAGTTGAACTGACATATTTTAGCTCCTGAAGAAGTAGGGAAAATATGGCAGAAAGAATTAGGGATAAAATACCCCATCATGAGATTAAGGATGGGGTATTATTGCAGGGTTCATGACATCTTGTCAAGAGATGGCCATGATTTTCAGACGGCCGCGCCGCCGGTCGGAAAACTGTAACGGGTGGTTACAGCTGTTAAGGGGCTTAACAGCCTCCGCGCGGCCCGGTTCTGTCAAGAGTCTTGACAGCGGTTAAGAAGCCACCGGCTGTCAAGAGTCTTGACAGGGTGTCTGCATGGCCATGATTTTCAGACGGCCGCGCCTGCCAACAAAAAAGGTTGTAACCGTAGGTTACAACCTTTCTCCATCTATATCTATCAGAGTTACTCGACTTTCTCGGTCATGAATTTCGGCAGATTATGCAAAGCCATTCTTTCATATTCAATCATCTTCTCAAAATAGGCTTTTGAATTGTATAGCGAGCTTAACTCCTGAGCAATTCCTCTGCTTCGGCAGTAAAAGTCTTTAAACGCATAATAGACGCGCATATGGAGTAAGCGCTCATCTAAAGAGGCATTTGCTTTATCAAGTGCATCGCTGACACCTTCCCAAGAGAATACGACTTGTCTTTTGATAACCGCTCTTCCCTCATATTGCGTACTGGTGAAATTCATAATCGGGATATGCAGCGTATCGGTATTCAGCTTCGGCATCCCTTTGTAACTGATGGGTGACTGCTGGTACATTATCCGCATTACAAACCGATAGCGCATACATTCCCGATAATATCCTTTAGCCTCTGTCACAAGGTTTGACAGCTCGTTCAGTTTTTCCTCTATCCTGGCTTCCAGTTCGGTTATCCCCCTTACCCTTAAAAGGCTTTTGCAGTAACATAAATCAAGTTGAGTTTTTCTGCGCCCGGTTTCGGTATGTTTTCTCTTGCCATCTGACATTTCTGTTCCACTCAAAGTTCTATCCGATCAAACATAATGGGCTGCATCCTAATAGGTTACAGCCCATTGATATTACTCGGCAAGTCCTTCTTCCTCCAACAGTGCCGCCAGCTTCTGTAATTCATCCGACTTCATTTTTTTCTGGATATATACCAGTGACGGCTGTTTTTCATACATCCACAGACTCATTGGCAAATGGGGCAATGCTCCTTGTTCTGTTGCCAGTTTCAGCTTCGCACGAGTGGCATCATCAAACAGACTGTCTCTTCGGATATTACGAATCGATCGGATTTCCATGACTACCGTATACAGGTAATTCAAAGTGCGTCTCATTAACCGACTGCCATTATAAAGTATGTCATTCCCTTGTTTATTCGACATCATGCCCTTAGTAGTCAGGGTTTTTACCGAACAGACAAACTGGTCGTAGTCCATCAGCATTTTAACCAGTTTAAAGCTGTATCCCCTGGTATTCATCAAACTCACTTCCACCGGGTCATCATTGCGGACAATCGAAATGCTCAAACCGCTGGCGGCCAGCTCCTGAATCTGTTTGTCTACCTCATTTTGGGCATCATGAAGATAGGCATTGATTTCCTGTATCTGCTCTTCAAGGCTGCAAAGGTGGTATTGGGCATACGGGTTGTCTGTCATAGCCGCACTGAACAGTTCCCCGCTCAGACTGAGTCCGTATTTGATACCCGGCCAGCGTGCCCCGTTTCGACGGTTATTGTTCCCCTCCCACATCCGAACCCCTTGCTTGGTATGCAGCAGAAATTTGTCACTGCCTGAGGAGGTCAGATTTCTGATTTTTCTAAAGCGGTCGTTTTCAGACGGCAGAATCTCGTAAGTCCCCCAAAGCAGATTACCTTTGTACTTATTGTTTTTGCCTAGGTAGTTCTTCAGGAGCAGTTCATGAGCCTTGAACACCTCCCACTCGGCAAACTGAGGGTCTTCTTCCGAGACCGCCTCAAACACTTTGTTGCCAAGCGATTCCGCTGCACGCGGCATATCGTAACCATTGCTGAACGGGGAGTTTTTGTTGCCGACCTTCAGATGAAACTCCTGATGGACATGGATACTCCCGGGTTTGATGACGTGCTGTTGTTTTAATTCCATATGCTCTTCCAATCTGTTACGTTTTTTGAATAGTAGGGGTTGTCACAAGCTGTGACAACCTGTGGTTATAGGGTCCGGATTTTCCCGGCGGCCACCGGCTTTAATGCTGCCGGAAGCACCCGTGGTATAGTTACGGTTCCCACACCTTTAACCAACCACGAAAGGAACAAAAATGTCCGAAGAACTGGAGAAAATCCGAGAACAACGGCAGTATCTGCTCAGACACCCTGTCAAGACTCTTGACAGCCGGTGGCTTCTTAACCGCTGTCAAGACTCTTGACAGAACCGGGCCGCGCGGAGGCTGTTAAGCCCCTTAACAGCTGTAACCCCCCGTTACAGTTTTCAGGCCGTCTGAAATTACGTTTATTTAGAATATGGCTTTCTTTTTTTGACCGCAGCCAGGGTGCTGGCGCGCAGTTCCTCTACAGACATCTGGTTTTTCTCAGAGTTACCGGATACTGATTTAGCCAATGCCGCTTTTTCCTGCTGCTCCCGGTTTCTGGCCATGGCTATACGGGCTTCTCGGACTTTGTGCGCCACCATGGCGGTGAACTCGCCTTGTCCTGCCAGTCTGCAGAATGTCATCAAAAGCCCCAAAGGGCTGTTGACCTGTTTCTGGCCTGCAATCTCATCCAGGATTTCCTGCATTTGCTGATGGTCGATATTCGGACAGAAACGGCTAAACAGCTGCGTAGCCTGAGCTTTCATGGTTGCATTGAATGTTTTCGGGTAAATCAAATCCGAAGAATCAACAACCACAACTTTTTCATCAGGCTTTACTGTCTTGTTGGGTAACACGGTTTTGTAGTTGTAGTTAAAAACACCTTTGTAATTTAAATATATAACAATCTGCCCATTTGTCGATTCTGAAACTGCCCATTTGTCGGAAATGAATTTCCTGTTTTGTGGTTTCTTAATTTCACCATTTGTCGATTCTGAATCCTCCCTTTTGTCGATTCTGAATGTCATATTTTCAGAGTGGGGAATATTCTCGGGCAAATCGGCTTGAAAGCCTTGCTCATCCATATTTGGCCCTTTCCGCCAATCTTTTTTGGCCCTTTCCGCCAATCTGCGAAATTCGGCCTTTTCGGACAATTTGCTACGACTTTCCTGTACAGGTGCATTCAACAGATTTCGTATGGTTTCCAAAATGGCACGGCCATTTACCAAGGTAAAAATCCGGCGGCTGGCCAGAAAATGTTTTTCAAAAATGAATTTCAAATCCTTAAGCCGGTTACGTGCGGTGCGCTGTGATTTATCGGACAACACAATCCGCTCCTGCCATTCAGCAGCCGTCAGCGACGAAAAGGCATGATGCTTGTGGGTGTTCAACTGGTTGACAGCATCCTGCAAAGCACAGGTCAACATCACTGCCGCATGGATGCAACCGGTCAGTGTGACCAAGTCACGGTGATAAGCAATACGCTTACTGAAATAGCGGCGGTAAAACAAAGAGCTTCTGTTTTGCAGTTCATCCAAGGTCAGTCCGACATTGCCACTATTGCCTCCATTCATACAGACGGCAGCGGACAGCTCATCCAAATTGACCTTGAGCGCCAAAGGCGCACCCACACCTTTTCGGCGTGTTTGAATCAGATTGAGCTTTTTCAGTTTATCTTTACAGGTATCCTGTTCTCGCGGTGTCAGGCCGGTTTCCTCCTGCATTTGTGAGATGGATTTGTAAATCCAGCCGTCACGTTGCGCAACCTCCTTGCTGACGCGTGTCCAATACAGCAACTGAGACAGCATGGCGGCAGCCTTAAGAGAGCCTGTAATCTCAATCAGACACCGGTATACCGCGATTGTGCGGCCGCCCTGAAGGGCTTCCCAGCACTGGGAGAGCTCCGCATTAAACAGGGACGGCGGGGGCAAGGTCAGTGTGGCCATCATTACGTCCTGTTCAAATATTGTGCGGTTAAAGTACCGAGCATCTTCAGACTGTACCGGCCGCTTCTGGTTGCAGGCATGCCTTCCAGCTTGATTTCGAGCAAACCGACTTTGCCCAGCTCAGCAATGGCGGTTTCCTGTTCGCGCCGGGATAAAACTGTCATTTCCGTCACATGGCCTTCAGCCATGCAAGTCCACGGCGACCATTCGCCACGGTCTTGGAAGGCGACATATCCGGTTTCATTCTGCAAAAATGACAAATACAGAACCGACTTGAACGACAAGCCCAAACCGGCCAGCGTTTTGAGGTGCAGTTTGTTGATGGATACCGGCGGCCCCCCGATCGCCGTCATGTCCCGTGTGCTGTGTTCACGGATGGTACGCTCCAGCAGCAGGTCGTCCAGCGTGAACAGGGAATCCGTCGGAAAGACGGTTCGCCTGTTCAGCAGCAGGCCTTTGGCCATCAGCTGCTGGCGGATATTGCGCCACTGCTTAGGGGTCAATCCTGCCTCATCGAATACGATGTCGTTATTGAGGGAAATCCATTCGCCGGGCATGCATTTTTCGGTGAAATAGCTCAAAAAGTAGCCCTGCGTCACAGACTGCATGGCTTCTGCAAACTGTTTGACATAGGTCGCCGGCTCTTCCCACAGGGCGGCCAGCCCCTTCAGTGTATGCTCACAATGGCCGGGAACAGGGAAGCCGGGTACAAACAAAGATGCTTTGATGTCGGTATTCATGCTTCACCTCCAAAATACTTATCGTCTGTAATAACTGTATACAGCTGACCCAAATCCAAATTCAGAAATTCGGCAGACAAGTTTTGGTAGCGCAGATACAGGTTTTTTTCTGACTGATTTTTTTGCCATGCCTTCAAAATCTGAAGTCTAGTATTCGTATCGGGCATTTTTAGACGGCCTCGGGATACGGGCATCCCCAATTCAAGACGAACCTTTTTGATTTCATCGAAACTGACCAAAGGGCACAAATCAATAATCATCTGGTTGCTGGCTTTACGGGTTACAAGCCAACGGACACGTTGAAGCTCTTCTTCATACTGCTGAACATTCTTTTCAAATACGTTCAGATTGTCCTGCAGACAGTCCAGATCAATCAGGTAGCTCACGACACCGATGGAGTGTTTGGCTAATTTTTCCAGTTGTTTGGTGTCCATCTGACGCAGCTTGGCCAAGGTCTGTTTATGCTCCCGCAATGCAATCGCATTGTATGAGGCTTCATTTTTAGAATGCGGCGCTGCGGCCAGCTTACTCAAAGCCAAGAAAGTATGGAGGCTGTCGGTGCTGGCCATGCGGTAGACCAAAGATTTGTTCTTAGCCATCATGCCGCCCCCCGTTGATTTGCCGCACAAGCAGGTGGATTTCGTCCAAAACAGCGCAGAAGGGATGATCCGCACGGGTTTGCCAGCCCAAGACACAGTTAATCAAAGCAGGGCGTTCGCCAATCCCGAAATTCAGAAACTCATCCCATTTGTCCGGATCGTGATAGGCGATACGGACCTTAGAATCTTCAGGGAGTGCCAGAATAGGATTGTCCGCATCATCAATATTGAGCATCAGCTCATCCAACCCGCACAGCTTCCACAAATAGGTAAACACATTACCGGCCTCGGCATGCAGGTTATCGACAATGAAAGGGGAAATTACATCAGGGTTGTTGGCAATCGCTGAAAAGTCCGGATATTCGATGTAGAAGCCAAGCGGGAAAGCGGGATTGCTTTTAAAACATTCGCCCAGGCCGACACGGTTCAGCCATTTTTTGACTGCGGTATGCAGGTTTTTGGTGATTTGTCCGGCTGTTCCAGCTTCCGCCGTATGAGCCGTCCCAGCCGGAGGGTCGACCTCCGGCCGCGCCGCGCCTGTCGGCGTGAAAGACACTGGCACAGTTTTGTTGGACACAGGTGTGCCGCCTGTGGCGGCAGGTGCAGCTTGGTGCTGCACTGCACCGGTTTCTTCAGCGTTTAATTTTGCAGAAGATGGATAATTTTCTAAGGAGTTTGAATCAGATTCCGAATATTGGATGTCAATTGAGTCAGTTTTATCTTCATCAATAAAGGCGGCTGTGCCATATACTGCTTCAAAGCGGCCGCTGACAAAATCGAGCAGGGCGGTCACATCCAAAGTGTCCGCTGTGAATTGTTCGTGCCACTGTTCCAGAATATCCGACCATGTTGCGAGGAAGCCGTCGGCCTCACCGGCTTTTTTGGCTGCAGCTGCCATGGCTGTATGCAATTTTTTGATTTCTGATACCTTCGGATTTGACAGTTCATAGGCATAACGACCCAGTTCCTGTAAAGAATCTGAGGCAAAGAAGAACAGGCTTAACGCTTGGTATGAGACAATCAAACCGGCCGCACCAAACATCACCTCCAATTCGCGCAGGGAAAGGCGTTTGTCGCTCTCATCCTGAAAAATATCGCGGACTTCCGCATAAGCACAGGCCTTATCCCAAAAGCACATCTCTGCACGCTGCTCATTTTCGATTAAATGGGCGATCTGAAGATCGGTTTCGTTTGTATAGGCCACGTAGAAACAGGGAATGTTTCGGAAACGGCTTTCTTCTGTTTCCTGATACAGTTCCCGCATGATTTTCAAACGTGTATTGCCCCCTTGAGCCAGAACATAATGGTTTTCTCCCGGACGCTGGGTCACATGCACAGGCTGTTGGATACCGGTGGCACGGATGGATTCTTTGATGGCAGCGTAGCTGGCCTCATCATGTTGGCGGCGCGGGTTTTTGTCGAAAAACTCGATTTCTGCCACCGGCAGCTGCATGAACATGCCGTTAGCCATGGCCGGTTTGTCATTTAAGAGCATGTTTGTCTGAACCGGGGTACCGATATGGAGGCTTAAACCGGCCACACCTTGGGTCAATTGATTTCCATTCATGACAATACCTCCGCAGATTTTTCTTCAGGCAGCAGGGTGGTCATGTTGTTGAAACAGCTTCCGCGCAGTTGACGTTCTTGGATCCCTGGGAAAATTTCGTAAACAATATTGTGCATCACCTCATAGGCAGGCATCAGCTTGCCCGGGTGCTGCTGCTCATGGCAATGCACAGGGATACGCAATGTTGCCGCTTCTTTATACGACTTTGCTTCCGGAACGGTGGTTTGGAGCAGCTTTTTACGGTCATCGAGTGACACACTGAAAAATTCGCGGATTTCTTGGGCAATCAGTTTTGCATCTTTGCTGCGGTCTTGAGCGTAGATAATGGCACGCAGCTGTGGGGTGCCAAGTCCCATTACTTCACCTTGAGCCAGTCGTGACAAAGCTTCCTGAGTACCGGTGACGAACTCACGGGCACTGAGGATTTCAGGCATGATAGGAGTAATCAGACAGCTGGCGGCGAAGGAAGCTGCATCCTGCAAGGCACCGACTGCGCCTTGCGTATCGATTAAAATGACATCGTAATTATTTTGAAAGAAAGGATTTTGGAATTTGGCTTTCAACAAGAAAGCACGGTCGGCACGATTGGCGATTTTGGTTTGGATATCGGCCGAGATATTGTTGGAAATGATGATATCCAGATTTGGGAAAATCGTATTGGACACTGTTGAGCGTACATTGGTATCAGAATTATCGCCAAGCAGCAATTCTACGATACCGTTAGGTGCACGGTAGTTGAGCGGATAATACTTGGAAAGTGACGGTTGAACATCGGCATCAACCATGAGGACACGCAGGCCGATATCGGCCAGTACAGCCGAGGCATTTGCCAGCAAAGTGGTTTTGCCGACCCCGCCTTTGGTTGAGGTGGCGGCTAAAATTACGGGTGCAGACATAATTTATCCTTACTATTGAAAAATGGAAGTTAATAAAAATAAATTTCCATCTTTTACCCAAAAAAGGGGGATAAATAATGCCTTTTGACGGTGGGATGCCGTTGCCAAATTCAGACACTTCGGAGCCTCAGTCTAAAATTTAACATAATATACATTATGCGAAATCAAAGAACGCTGCCTTTGGTAAAATCTCCAAACCGGCGTTCGAAGTGGTTTAAAACAGTCAAGATATACGGTATAGGCTTATTTTTAACGCAATTTTACAAAGGTCATCCTATGCCTATTATGACTCTTGGAACCGTGGGAACCAAAGGTGGAACAGGAAAAACAACTGTTACTGCAAACATCGGCGGCATGCTTGCCGATATGGGCTTCCGTGTATTAATGATTGATGCCGACCCTCAAGCATCTTTGAGCAAATACTATCCGCTGCATTACGTTGCACCGAACGGTATTGTCGAGTTGCTTTTGGGAGATAATTCCGAAAATACCATTTCATCTACCGTTTCCAATACGGTTTATCCGAATTTGGACATTATCCTGTCAAACAACCTGTCGGATGATGTCCGTATCAATGTCCAAAACCGCATCGACCGCGCCGTTTTGCTGCGTTCGAAGCTGGTTCATCCGTTCATTCAGACCAATTACGATATTGTTATTATCGACACCCAAGGAGCTGTCGGTCCGGTTCAGGATGCTGTTGTCTATGCTTCAACCATGCTCCTCAGCCCAATCAATCCGAGCGCACTCAGCACGCGTGAGTTTTTGAAAGGTACGTTGGGTCTGCTGGAACGCCTCAGCCTCGGTTCGGCCATCAACTTAGAGGTTCCGCCTCTGCGTGCCTTGATTTACGCGCAAGACCGTTCGCGTAATGCCCGTCTGATTGCTGATGAAATCAAAGCCGAATTCAATACTTCCATTGACGGTAAAAATCAGATTCTGAACACGGTTATTCCGTATGCCAAAGCCTATTTGGAAGCCTCTACTTATCGGATTCCGGTACATTGCCACGAACGCGAACACGCAGGCAAGTCCGAATCTGCACTCTCAGTAATGACTTCTCTCGTGTATGAGCTTTTCCCGCCGATTAAAGATCAGCAGTTGGAAGGCACTTTCTTCAATAATATGGCCGATTTGTACAGCGAATACGGTACAGAAGAACCTGAAACCGATACAGCGGGAGAATAATCATGTCCAACGGCAACCAACCCATCAGACCGACTCGGAAACTGACGGGCGGCTTGGTCAATTCCAGCCTGCTCGTTGCCAATCCGACACAAACCGGTATGAATCTGAATACTGCCCCGCAAAATATGCCGGGCATGTTCCTCAATTTATCAGTCAACGACATTGATTTTTTCGACAAAAATCCCCGCCGCCAACACGACGAGGAATTGTACGGACAAATCAAAGCTTCTATCCGCGCATCGGGCGTACAGCACCCCGTGCATGTGACCCGTCGCCCCGATTCCGGTAAATACATACTGGCACAAGGCGGTAATACTCGCCTTAAAATCGTCAAAGAACTGTATGAGGAAACCGACGATGCCCGTTTTGCAAGCATTCCGTGCATCTATATTGAATACACCAACGACGAAGACATCCAAATCGCCCACCTGATTGAAAACGAACAGCGTGCGGATATGGTTTTTTGGGACAAAGCCTGCGCGTATGCGGAAATCCGCGATATGTTGCAAGAAAAATCCTCTCAAACCTTGGGTTTGCGCAAGTTGGTGGATGAGTTTGGTAAAAAAGGCCTGTCTATTTCATTAGGCGCAGTATCTCTCTACTTCTTTGCTACTGACAACCTGAGCGCACTCGGCAAGTTCTGTAATGACCTTTCCTTATCTAAAAGTTCGGCCATCCGCAAACAATACAACGAATTACTGGGACAGCTTGCTTCCGAGCATGAAACTGGGACAGCGTTTGCCGACTTTTGGGAGGCTACGTTAGATACATGGCACAGCGACCATATTGAAGAGACGGAACTCGATGTTCCGGCGCTTCAAGCATATCTGCAACAGCAGTTTGAGGCCGTTTACGGCATCAAACAGGAAACTGGGACAGCTTCTCCAAGCGGCCATGGCGCGGCTTCCGCCGCCGAAACTGGAACAGCGTCCGATTCGGAGACGCAGGAAAAAGCGGAAACAACAGCAACGCCTGATGTGCAGAGCGACAGCGTGGCTCGGAAGGCGGTCGAACCGCATTACGAGGCATTCATACGCGAAACTGAAACCAGTAACCGCCCTCTTCCTCAATCTGCGGCCGAATCCCCTACTTCCGATTCTGCCCATAATCCCGTAACCCTGCCTTCGGCTGCCGCAGCGGTAGCCTTAGATGAAAATCAGGCAATCAAAGCCCTGCATACTGCTGTGATTAACCTAACAAATGCAGCCAACATCCGTGATTTCCTAATATTTGACGACAAAATGCCTTACGGCTACATGCTGGATTTGCCGGATTTTTCCAGTGACGAATGGCGCGGTAACCTGCTGATAAACGGCAGTCTGAACATCCGTCATCCGCGTGCCTCAGTCGTCTTTGGTTATTTGTGGCAGACCAGCAACGAATCCGAACTGTTCGGTTCGCCTGATATGCTGCAAAAATACAATCCGTTTTTGGCAAACGAACGCAGACATCCCGTACTGGCGGCCGCTTACCGCGATCCGGAATTATTTAAAGACGTGGTTGAATACACTTTGGGAGCGGGCGGTTTCGACAATCTGAACCTGAACGTCTATTACCTGATGACGGGTGATGAAGAACTGTCACCGCTGTTGTTCGAATATCTGCAGGCGGTTATCAATGCACACCGTTGCGGCTGGCCGAAAATGGATGTGTTCAAACCCGTTTGACGAGGAGGACGGAGTATGTTTCCCGAACGAAGAATGTTGAGAAATACGGCACGCCGCCAACCTGTCGTGATGTCGGCTGCAGATACCTACAAGATGCGGCTGACAGGCAAGAACGCCCCGCTCTATGCACAGATTCTGAATATCCTTGCTGCCGGTTCGCCATGCAAGCAGGAACGCATAACCAATTCCGTGATGATTGGTAAATACGCTGAGGTATTCGAATATCTGAGCAAACTGACAGCGGAACAAGTCGGCACGATTGCCGAACGCCTGGCAGGAGTATTAGAAGTCCGTATCGACCTAAACACTTTACAGGAAATCATGCGTATCGAGCGCGAACAGAACGAGAAGCGCCAACGCCAGATGCAGCAATGCGAATGGCTGGTTGCTCATGGTGCGAGTAACATCATGATCCTGAATATGTGCGCGATGCTGGCATCGGCCGACATTAAGAAACTGCGTGCAGAAATGAACCTGCCGGTAGCAGTCGGCCGACGTAAAACACTGGAGCTGGAAGAGCAACTGACGGTTGCAGCTTACTGGGAGGAATTGTGCGAACAGGAGAAAGACAGTTATACGCGCTATCAACTGCTGCACAAAGCCTTTCCCGACTATGACCTTTCCCAGTTGAATACTGCCATCTCGGAGTATCTGAAATGAACAATGTATTAAACCTGTACGAGTATCCCGAACTTGTGGAAATCGAACAGAACCAAGTCATTACCAGCGTATTAGGCTCTTTGATGGAAGAACCGGTGCTGTATGTTCCCGCTTACGGCCAGTTGGCGGGCGATACCTATGCCGGTTACTTCTTATCATGGATGGTTCGTAGCTGCCCTTATGGTCAGTCAGTAACCATCAGCGATGCCGATATGCGTGATGGCTTAGGATTTGGGCAGAGCCGATGGCATAACGTGCGCCGTCTATTGAAGAAACAGGGCTTTTTGTTGTCTGAACGCTCCGGGATGAATACCGTATATAGCCTGAACGAAAAACACTTCTCTGATGCGCTGCGCGAACAGGATAACGCTTTGCGCGGCGACAGCACATACAGCATGAAGCCGTCCGTTCCGGTTGACCGGCTGTGTGCGGCAGCCATGCTGCAATCCGGCCTCAAAATCAACGATGTGTTGTTCTATTTTATGGTTCAGGCACAACAACGCTATCAAACACCCGACAAACGCGGTGATTTTAGTGAATGGATTCTCTATACCGAGAACCAGGTAAAGACCATGTCAATGTTGAATGAGGCAGAGCAACAGCACGCCATGAAAGCTTTGGCTAAAGCCGGATTATTGGAAGCGGGTCGGCATCCTTTATACGAACTGACCGTATTCCGCCTGAACCATAAAGCCATAGCGGATCTGTCATGGCAGTATCTGCATAACCCGCAGGCATAGGGAGGCATCATGAACGAACTGCTCCCTCCGAAAGAGTTCAACGGCAATCTTATTGCCTGTTGGCGGCGCTTGCAGTCAGGCCGCCGTATCGTAGTACACCGCAGCCTGATACAGATTACCGGCAGCCTTAAAACTGCCTCCTATCTGTCACAACTGCTTTACTGGCTGCGGGTCGGTATCAATGTCGAAATCCGTGACGGCTGGATTTTCAAATCTATTGCCGAAACGGAAGAAGAAACAGGATTGACCAAACGTGAACAGGGATTGTGCAAAGACAAACTGGTCGAACTCAACCTGATTCAGGTTGCCCGTATCGGCCAGGGTGCGCGTTTGGCTGTGCGTGTTAATTTGGAGGCATTGTCTGAAGCCATTTGCGAATCTTTCGGTTTAACGCATATTACCCAGTTGACCATTGAGGAATGGCGCAAACAGGAATTAGGATTTATCCGTGACTATTTCAGCGACTCCATCGTGTACCACCTCGATTTAGTATGGTTGACCGGTGACATCCATGCCGCCGTTATCCTGTCGAATGCCCTTCACCAAAGCGCACGTCACGCCAATCTGAACAACCCCTTTATGATGCGCCGTCTGTATTACTCGGCCACCATCAAAGAATGGGAAGAAGCTACCATGCTGGGCTACAAACCTCAGCAGCGTACCCGAACCATGTTGAAGAATGCCGGTCTGCTGGTAGAAAAGCATTACGAGCAGAACGCCCGTATCTTCAGCCACATCAATGGCGCACGTCTAATGGCCATGCTGGAAGAAAAAATCAGCCTCACCCTGAAGCCGGAAATGCGTTTGGGTGTATTGGCAGCACGCAAGGCACAAACGGGGCAGGATTTGGGAAGTGACAAATTGGCAAACTCGGAAGTAACAAAAGGGGAAAGTCAGAAGTTTAGAAGTGACGATTTGGGAAAGCCAGAAGTGACTAATCGGCAAAATATATATAGTAATAATTACAATAATCCTCCTACGGAGGATATTACAACTACAACAAACACCGGTACTGGAACTTCACAGGGATGTGATGTGGTAGTGGTTGATACACCTGCTCCTTCCAATGGGGATGCAGACATCCGTTTTGACGGTTTGGCATACCCCTCCAAGCTGTCCAAATTGAAAACAGACTGCCAACACATCTTCGTTAAGTACTTTCCCAATGGCAGCCACGACCAATATCAGGAAATTCTTGATGAGATTGCCGGTCAGGTTAAACCCGTCAACAGTCCGCTGGGTTTACTGACACACTTGTGCAAACAGGCTGCCAGTCCCGAAGGCTTAACCTACTCATTTGCATCCATTGTGAGAAACATGCGAATTGAAACAGCACGCATGACAGCCAACCGAGTATTGCCGGAAACAGTAGCGCCGTCTGAAACCCCGAAAGAAAAAGATTTTGGCAGAAAAGTCTTTGCCGATATACAGAAGATGCTGAAACAGAAACTCACCCGTTAAAACCATGAATCTCCGATAGTGAAAATCCACGTTTCGGAAGTTGATTAAGCAAGATTCCGAGATGTCGGTTATCTGTGTAATTAAAGTCCGCACACTAAAAGGCTTTTAAGGGTAAGGGGCGAAGCTGAAATTTGCAGGGTGTTCACCCCCTGAACACTCATAGAAACGAATATCAGGGTGTATACCCCCTATACACCCACAGAAACGAATATCAGGGTGTATACCCCCTATACAGAAACGAATATTTCCGCAGCTGGCTCAAAAATCCGACCAGTTTATCCACTTAACCCGAGGAGCTTTTCCATGAGTGCAAAACACCATATCGTTATTCCGCCTTTCGCCATTCAAACACCGCCCGAATGGTCTCAGAAAATACCGACGGTCAAGCAGTCGTTCTTCTCCAACGGGTATGACTATGACGGCGAAGAAAAGCGTTTAGGCGATTTGTTTGGCGGTGTCCATCAGATCAATATTTTCAGCGTTCCGAAGGATAATCCCGAATATGAGGCGGTGCGCCAATTCTCCAGCCACAGGCAGTTGCTTCAAAAATATATCCGAGACAAACGTCTCGCCCCTCGTATGGGGGCTGCCAGCCTCAATCCGTTTTTTAAAAATGCCGGTGCTACTTCTTTGGAAGATATCGAAATTTTTATGAGCGCGGATTCCAAGTTTGACAGTATCGGCAAACTGCGTGATATCCAACAGGACTATGTGTTGCTGCATACCAAACAGGCTGTACGTGCATGGGAGGGGATGAATGATAAGAACCGTATCCGTGAACGCTGGCCGGGTATCCGTTATGTAATGGCATTGACGGCTGAACTGATTAAAATGACCCAAGACGGTAATCCGTTTGCCCATGCCGCACTGATTCGGTTCGAACACGAGTTGTCTCAGACGGCGGCTTTTTTGAAGACCGAAACCGACAAAATGCGTTTGTTGGTGGAACGGGTCAACACTTCCGGCATCCATATCGGTGTGGTTGAAAACGAAAAGCCGGTCAGCATTCCTGTCGGCCATATCCGTGGTTACGGTTTCAGTCTGATCCAACTGTTGACAGCATACGACCTGTATATCCGTCTGGCCAAAACACTGATGCTGAAAGGTCTGTTGGAAAACTCGGTATGTAACGAAATCATCCGTGCAGGAGGTTCGAAAATCAGACGATTGAACCAAAATCTGTATTTGGTCACAATGAAAATGCGCAAGATTAAAAACCTTTCCCGTCACGACTTCCTGAATGATGAAGACGGTTCGCTGGGCAAACGTCTGAAAACGGCGATCGATGAAAAGGCGGTTGATCCTATTCCGCGTAATGTGTTGATCTATGAGACCGTACCGCAATACATTTTCCTGTGCTCTCCGTTCTCGGCTGCCGATTTGGAAAAAATGACGGCTTATGCGGCGCAATACGGGCTTTTGGCTGTCGGGGAAGAAGCATAAGAGTGAATTTTCTTCGGTGGAAAATCCGTGTCATTAAAGTCCGCACACTAAAAGGCTTTTAAGGGTAAGGGGGGCGAAGATGGGTGTATACCCCCTATACACCCACAGAAACGAATATCAGGGTGTATACCCCCTATACACCCTGTCTGCGGATACAGCGTATGCGTTGCGGACATTTCCGTCATGGCAATACCGTGGGCTGATTAGAAATCATTAACCGGCAAGTGGATAGTATGGAACGACAAGATATGACTGCGGATACGCTATACGGGCGTTTCGGCAGTTTGAAACGTATTAAGGGCATTGATGCCGTAGATGGGCAAATCCGCCGTTTTGAAACGGAATGGCGCGAGCTGACTATGGATGCGAAGGTGTTTGCCGCAGAAGTCAAGGAAATGCGGGAACAGGGCATTTTGTTTTTAGGGGTTCGTTCCCGTAGGAACTACGGTATGGGTAAAAACCTGCCGTATTATCCCCGGGACGAGTACCACATTCCCTATGTGTGTTTTCTGTATCGGGGACAAAACCTCAACGAATGGGAACAGGTTTTCGAGTTGCTGCAAAAAAAGAACGCATCGTTCGATGAAATTCTGATCCACTTCCAAGTGCATTTTGCCATGAAGGACTATTTCCACCGTGCGGGGTTGTTGGTATTCCGGCTGAGGCAGCTATACGACATGAAAGTAGAAATTGAGGCAGCGTTGGCTGTGAGCGGTTTTGAAAAAAAGATGCTGCCTGATAAGGTGCGCTACAACCCGATTGAAGAAGATCTGCCCGGATACTGAGGCGGAAACCGGAGGTGTTCAGGGGGTGAACACCCCTGATGTTTGTGCAAGGAGAAATATCTGTGGCAGAGATGAGTCGGAGGTTTGTGCGCGAGATACGCTTCCTGTGGCAGCATTATGCTTATTCCATTTAATTTCAACCGTTTGGGTATTGAAAATGACCGCCTGCAAAATTTTCACAAAACCTATTGACAACTAAAAAATTCGGGAGTAAATTCCACTCTACCCCCATCTCTATCGGTAGAATTTCTGTTCTACCATATTCAAAACACAGGCAATCCGCAAGGAATGCCTGCTATGTCTATTGATTTGAAAATCCGAGGTAATCTCGGTCAAAACATTACCCTCAAAAAAACCCAACGTTCCGGCGGCGAAGAAGCCACCGTACTAAATTTTTCCATCGCCTCTACCGAATACCGTCCTGATAATTCGTCGGGCGAGCGCCGTTATGTCGCAGGCCATACAGAATGGGTCGAATGCGAATACTGGGAGCGCCGTGCCGAGCATTTGGCCGGTATTCTGGTCAAGGGTCTGCCGGTAACGATTACCGGCCGCGAAAGCATCGGTTCTTACGAGAAAGACGGTGTGGTTCACCGTACCCGTAAAATCCGCGTAGAAGACATCTACCTCAATCTGGATTCGACCCGCATCGAATCCGTCACCTTACGTCCGCCACGCCCGAACGATTCCGAAGCGGACGATTCGCCGTTCTGATTCCCTGTTATACGGAATAAGGGCGGCCTTCTGCCGCCCCTGGCTACTCTCACCTTTGGGGCAAACATGTCTAAACCCGATATTTTTGAAATCAACCGCAACCGCGACGGCGGCCGTCAATTTGTCAGCCTGATTGCCGGCGATGATGCTGACGGAATTTTCTATTACGAAAACGAAAATGCGATTGCGACCATGGGTCTGTTCGATCCGCTTCCGGGCTGGAATGCGGAAATGGGTAATTCCTTTGACGAATTGCTGGAAATCCAATATCCGGCAGGCACGCTGATGTCTTTTCACAATTTCGGCATCCCCGACATTGACGAAGTAACCGGCCGTTACGAGGCGGAACGCCTGGGTGCTTACGGCGACGAGTCGGTCGCTTTGGCTAAAGAAGCGGTAGCTGGACGTGCCGAATATCTTCGGGAGGGAACGAAACGCAAACTGCTGCATGCCAGCGATGCCAAAATCCTGCAACCGGTGTGTACTTGGACGCTCAAGATTCCGCTTAAAACCAAACGCCCTTTGGACGGATCGGAAGAAGACTACCGCAAGTTTATGAAGGAATGTGAGGAGTTCAAACGGCTGTACAGCCAGTGTCTGAGCCAGTTGCGCTCGGCCGGCCTCAATATCCGGTTGGCTGACCGTTCCGAAGCGATGGCGATTATGCGGCGCCCCTTTGATATGGACGGCAAATGGGACGGCGGAATTGATGAGGAAATGCCGTTGAACGTGCAGCTGTTCCCACCGGGAACATCGGTGGATTGGGGAATGTTCCGACAGGGAATGCTGCTGTGTAAAGGCTTTTCGCATGACGGTAAAAATCAAAACGTCGGCATTCTGACCATCGACCGTTATCCGACCCAAGAGAAGCCGTGGCATATGTCGCGCATGATCGATTTGATCGGTCATCCAAGCGGCAGCGGCCCGCAGCCGGGTATGCCGTATATGTTCCAGACCACGATTCATTTTCCGAATCAGGATAAAAAGCGCAGCAAGGTCAGTTCCGACCACCTGATGACGGAACGGGCAGCCAAAGTACCGGGAGCGTTGAATATTTCCCCGCGTCTGCGCCGCCGTCTCGCGGGTTTCAAAATGATACAGGAAGAAACCACCAAAGGCGGACAGGTGGTCGAGGTCTGCACGACGTATTCGCTGTTCCATCATTCCCGCCGGCAGATCCGTGAAAGTTTGGCACGCATGGCGGCCTATTTACGCAGTAACGGCTTTCTGATGCGTCAGGAACGGTTGTTACCGGCAGTCAGCTTCTTCAATACGCTGCCGATGAACGCATCGCCGGAGAGCATCAAACGGACGTTCCGTTTTAAAACCATGCCGACCGCTCTGGCGGCACACCTGCTGCCGGTGATGGACGAATGGCGCGGTTTCGGCAACCGCAGCCTGTTTACCACCCGTCGCGGCAAACCGTTCCGATTCGGTATTTTCGACCCGCAGAACTCTAACTACAACGGTCTGATCTTGGGCCAGTCCGGTCAGGGTAAATCGGTACTGTCTCAGCGCATGATTCAGGACGAACTGTCGCTGGGCACCAAGGTTTGGACCATCGACCGGGGCATGAGTTATGTGGCGGCGGCGCAAATCGCCGGCGCACAGGTTATCGACTTCCATCCGAACTCCGACATCTGCCTGAATCCGTTTACCCGTATCAGCGACATCGAGCGCGAGATGGAAATCCTGATTCCGATTTTCGGGAAGATGGCCAAACCGACCGAAGGTTTGGACGATTTGGAAAGCGCCCTGCTGATGGAAGCAATCCAGTCGGTATTTACGGCCAAAGCCAATGATGCCGAAGTAACCGATGTGATTCAGTATTTGCAGGCACAAAGCGGCCATATGAGCGGCAAACAACATGAGTTGGCCATGCTGCTGATGCCTTTCGGCTCGACCGGCAGCATGGGGCGTTGGTTCCGGGGTAAAAACAACCTGCGTACCGAGGCGGACTGGACGGTGCTGGAAATGTCGGGATTGGCGACCAACCGCCATCTGCACGATGTGGTGCTGATGATGACGGCCACCGGCATCAGTCAGGAAATGTTTATGAAACACGACGGCCGCAAACGGCTGTTGTGGCTGGAAGAGTGCGGCGACTTGCTGAAGGATGCGCCGTTCGCGCAATGGACGGGGCAGTTGTGTTCCAAAGTCCGTAAAGAAGACGGCGGCGTATGGGTGGTCGGACAAACCTTCAACCAGGTATTCGCCACCAAATTCGGTTACGACATCATGGGTTCGACCTACACCAAATTCATGTTCCGTCAGACCGGCGATTCGTTGGAACAGGCGACGCGGGAAGGCTGGTTCAAGCCCTCTCCCTATATTTCGAGCCTGTTGCAGAAAATCCATACGGTCAAAGGCGAGTACGGCGAGTTCGTCTTGATTTCCGGCGAAGAGACGGCCGGTATCGTGTGGCTGATCGAAACCCCATTCAACCGCGTGCTGTTCAGTACCGAAGGGGCATTTTTTACCGATTTGAAAAACCGCATCCGTGCCGGTGAGAAAGTGGCGGACCTTATCCGCCGCGAAGCCTGGAACCGTTACGGCGACGGTACGTTTGACTAAGACAAGGATTATGCAATGAGCGCGACATTCTCATTCGGCGATTTGGTGTATTACCGCGAAACACCGGAAATTACCGGCGTGGTGGTCGGTGCCGAGAACGATGGTTGGATTGATGTTGTTTTCGATACGGCGGAAGGACCGCTAGCCGAACACTTCGATTGGGAACGGGTAGCCCACTATTACGGGGATGGAACGACACGCCAAACCATTGACGGTCTGATGGCCGAGGCCGCCCGTTATGAAGGTAAAACGGCACAAACGGAATCTGAAAAGGAGCAGGCATGAGCAGCGAAACCCAAACAGACAATCAGCAGGAAACAGGCGGCCGTCCCGATACGGCCGACAACGGCTCCGGCAGCCTGCTGGCCTTGGGGCTGGCGGCGGCGGCGCTGATGCTGGCCGGCTACAACTTTTACCAGTCGTCTTTCGGCCTTACTGTTAAACCTGCCGCAGGATTTTATGTGGTGGACAGCGACTGCCTGGCGGCGTCTTACCTGACACAGGCAATGAGCCGGTCGCACAACCAAGACCCTGACGAGGTGCGCCGGATGCTGACGCAGAATCTCGAGCAGGTGCAGGAGAAATTCAGCCGGATGTTCGATGACGGCATGATTATCGTCCAACGCTCGGCCGTCGTAACCTACCCTAAAGGGGCGGACATTACCGAGCAGGTGGCACAGGAACTCGGCATTACACTGATTGTACCGCAAACGGGTGTTTCGCCCACTGCCGTGCTACCGCCGGCTTCCCTGCCTCAAGACGGCGGCTTGCCGGCAACCAGTACGGCCGGTGGCGGAGCGGAGTTGGACTGATGAAGGTGTTGGGGAAAGAGCTGACCCGAAACGACTGGCTGCGCGGCCTGTGGGCGGTACCGCTGGTTTTTGCGGTCAAGTTCGCCTCGGTCGGCATTACCGAGCGTTACGGCATCATGCTGGAGCGCACGATTTCCGGCTGTCTGCCGTGGTCGGTCTATCTTTGGGATAAAACAGAGGCTGTCGGACAGTTGGAGCGTTACGATTTGGTGCTGTTCCCGGCCAAAAACATGCAGCCGGTACTGGCAGACGGCGAGATGGTCGGCAAGCTGGTTGCGGGACTGCCCGGAGACACGGTGACGATCAAAAACGGCAATCTGTACATCAACGGCAAATTTTTGGGCGATGTGCGCTACGTCGCCGGCAAGTGGAACAAACCTCTGACGGCATGGGATACCGAATACCGTCTGGGAAAGGATGAAGTTTTCGTGTATGGGACGGAAAAACACTCGTATGACTCCCGCTACCGGGGTCCGTATCCTGTCAGCGCTTTGGTTGGCCGCCTTCGCGTTCTGTTTTGAGGCAAAAGCCGATGATGCGGCGTTTTTAAGCGACCTGATCCGGCAGCAGAAAGCACGCAGCGTGCAGTTTACCAAAGAGGCCGAGCAGCAGACGGCGGGGAGCCGCCGTCTGCCGGCCGGACAGAATCCGACTATGGAGGAATTGCAGCACACGCGCACAGTGGTCTTTTTAAGCCGTTCCATGCCGGAACAAATTGTGTTGGGTCTGTTGGAACAGGGAGCCGGACGTAAAGACGTGGTGTTTGCCTATCGTGGCTGGGGGAACGGCAGTGTGGAGGAAATGTTCGATTATACCGACACCCTCTATAAAAAGCTGTCGCAGCGTGCCAAGAAAAACCCGCCGAACATCATCGTGCAGCCGGCTGCATTTGCCGAATACCGGATAACCTACGTTCCGGCACTGGCGCATCAAGACAGCAACAACAAATGGTATCTGGTGCAGGGTGTACAAAACATCAACGCCTCAGTCAATGCGGTCAAAGAGCGCCGTTTCAACCAACGCCTGAGCCAGCAGTGGCGCGTGAGCGAACCCGATCAGGCAGACGTTATGCGCCGACAGGCACAAAAGCGCGACTGGAACAAGGAAGCGGCACAAGCCCGTCAGGATGCACAGGCAGCCTTGGCAGGCCGTCTGAACCTGCCGGCAGCCGCAGAGCGCAAAATTACCCGCCTGATTCCTTATCAGACGGCCGCTTTCGATATTCGTGATCCGAAAACCGGCAAGGTTCTGTATCCGCGCGGAACACGCTTCAATGTTTTGGCCTTGGATCCGGCCGGCGTGCGCGGTTTGGTGGTCATCGACGGCCGCAATGCCTGGCAGGTACGTTTCGCCCAAGCCATGAAGAAATACCATCCCGCTCTGGTGGTGCTGTACACACGCTTAGGCCGTTTGGACGGTGCGGGGCTGAATGCCGCTCCGTTGGATGACAGAACCCGCAAGCTGTTGCAGGTCAAAGCCGTACCGACCTATTACCGTCAGAACGGCAAGCATTTTGATGTCGTCGAAGTGAAAAATCCGTAGGAGTCCGTCATGTTGAAAAAAATCCTTGCCGCGCTGCTTTTTTGTACAGCAGCCGGTTTTGCTTCGGCTAACAGCTGTTCCAATGCCGGTATGGGCGCAATCACCGACTTCTGCTTTGATTCGGCCTTCCCTTTACGCATCATGGGCAACACCGTTATTTCCGGTAACGACGTACCCAATCCGCCGCACGCGACCAATAAGAGTATCTGCAAATGCGGCAAAGAACCGTATGTCCGCTACGGCTATACGCGCGGTATGTGGCTGCCTACCCGCTTGGTCGAAGTCATGCGCAATCCTTCCTGCTCGCCCGTCTACGGCGACAAAGTCGGACAGGTTCTGAAACAGATGTCCCGTGTCGGCGGACTGACCGGCGAGGCTTCCGCCAACGGCGGCAGCGTCGGCCAAGGAAAATACGATACCGGTTTCTATCACTACCACAGCTGGGTATTCCCGCTGTACAACATTTACGGCTGGATCCCGCGCTGTTTCTATCGCGGCTCTTTCGAAAGTTCGGTCTTGCAGCCTACCTGGTCGAAACGCGACGAGGTATGGAGCAACCTGCTCTATCCGGAGTGGATGGCCATCGGCAACGTCGCCAACAATCCCCTGTTCGATATGGCGGCGCATACCGCCTCCTGTGTGGCCAATACCACCGGAGCCGGTTGGGGTTATGCCGACGATACCGCTTTTTGGTTGGGCGGCTGCATGGGCAACAACCTGCCGGCCGTCGGTACGCTGTCGGCCGAGCGCGACAGCACCATTGCCACTTCGACGATTCTGAACCGGTCCATCATGGTGTCCAACCGCACCGGCGGTTTTGCCAGCATGAGTACCGTCGGCGACAACGCATTGTGTTCGCCGATACCCGCTCCTTTTCCGCGCAAATCCGAATTTAAGTCCACCATGCTGTATCCGTACAGCGAATCTTCTTCCGGTTCGACTTCCGGCAGTGCCGAGGGTTTGGATTTGGGTGCGGCCGTCAAGCAAGGCGCGGGAGAGGTGGCGAGCTTTTTGAACATTACCAGCCGCTGCGCCCACCGTCTCGGAGCCAGCAGCCTGCGTTGGGGCATGGGCCGCAGCGAGAAAGGTACGAAAACCGGCGACGAAGATGCGGTTTATCTGTTGTGGCGTTGGGTGGACTGCTGTGAATTTGATTGAGGAGTGAGAGATGAATACCGTTAAAACCGCCGCCGTCTGCATGACCCTGTTTGCCGCCCTGAATGCGTCGGCACAGGACGGCAAACAGGAAATGGACAGAAAAGTATTCGGTGAAGAGCGCCGCAACATCGGCACGCCGGCCGCCGCCAAAGCACCGGCAGAGAAAAAAGCAGACAGCCCTGCGCCGAAAACCGGCTACAAGCGCAAACCGAGCGAACAGGAAGCGGCACGCCAACTGTACGAGCGCTTTACCCACGGCGACAGCCTGTATGCAGCCAAACTGAGGGATGCTGCCAACGGCGGCAACCGCTGGGCTTCGCTGTATTACGGCTACCTAGCCGAAACCGGCAAACTGTCCGGCCGTCAGGATATGCAACTGGCGCTGCGTTCCTATCAAAAAGCAGTGAAAAATGCCGACGGCAGTCTGACCGGCAACCATTTGGCCGCCTACAACCTCGGCCTGGCCTACTACTACGGCAAGGGTGTGGCGGCGGACAGCCGCAGCGCATTGAAATGGTTTCTGACCGCAATACAGGCATACCGCGAAAGTAAAGGCCGCAACGCTGTGTTTTGGCCGGCCGAATACCATGCCGGCCTGATTAAGGAAGCGGCCGCCAAAACCGCACCGGCGCAGCTGGCCGAGGCTCGCAGCCATTATGCCAATGCCGCCCGGATGCGCGACCCGAACGCGCTTTACCGTTACGGCCTGCTGATTGCCGCTGAAAACCAGCCTGCGGCGCTTCCCTATTACAACCGTGCTGCCGACCGCTGGCACAGCGGCGCAATGGTGGCTTTGGCACGCTATTACGGCAAAAGCGACAGCCTGCACAAAGCAAACCGTCTTGAAGCCGCACGCTGGTTGCAAATCGCGGCGGCAACCGACAAACGGTACGCATCTTATGCCAAGCGCGCCATGAACAGTCTGAAGCCGGACGAACAGAAGCGGGTCGGCAGTTCCGTCACCATGTGGCTGCAACGCCGGGGCATCCGCCCTACTCCGTCCGACTACGCCGCGCCGCTGTTTGAAGACCCTGCCACCATCCGATAGAGGCCGAATACGATGAAAAACTGGAAAACAAAAACCGCCGCCGGTCTGATGCTGGCCGCTTTGGTCGGTGCGGGTTGGAGCATGCAGGCACTGGCAGAGGGTTCCGCCTTCGGTAAGGCTACCGACGACGGCTACTTCTGGTACAAGGACAGGCCTGCCGCCAAACCCAAGCCTAAGTCCAAAGAAGAACCCAAACCGGAAGCTGTGCCGGCTCCGAAGCCATCTGAAAAACAAGAAGCACCCAAGGCAGAAAAAAAGGCCGAGTTCGGCTCCGCCACCTGGATACGCGACAAACAGAAAGAGCTGCTCGAGCTGGCGATTTCCAATCCGACCGAAGAGAACGTCCGCGCCTATCTATACGTCAACCGGCTGATGCTCGATAAGGCCGACGAATTTGCCCGTATGAGCAAAAAAGTGACCGATGCCGACCCGATGCTGTCCGAATCGGTGCGCGTACCGATTTCCGCCTTGGCACGCCAACAGGTACTGTGGCAGATCGACCAGGCCAAAGAAGGCATCATCAAGGATTTGAGCCGCAAAGCCGGTATTTGGATGTTTTTCGACAGCAGCTGCGCCTTTTGCCAAAGCCAGTACCAAGTTACCAAGATGTTGGAAAAGAAATACAACATGCAGGTGCGCTACATCAGTACCGACGGCGGTGTCATCAACGGCATGAAACCCGCGCAAATCCGTTATGACCGTGGCGGACAACGCGCACGCAGCATGGGCATCCAACTGACACCTGCAACCATTTTGGTTGCTCCGCCCGACCGCGTGGCCGTCGTCGCCCACGGCGCAATGAGCATGAGCGAGTTGGAACAAAAAATCGTAACGGCGGCCATCGACATGAATCTGGCCGACCCAAACCTGACCAACATCGCCAAACTAAACGAGCGCGGTATGATCAGTAGCAAGGATCTGAATGCCGCCAAAACCAAGTTGGAAGATCCGGATAATATGGACGAAGTGGTCAAAATGCTGAACCGCATCATCAAAAACAAAATGTAGGAGACCCGAGTTATGTCGATTCTGAAAAACAAAGCTAAACGCACTTACGCAACCGTCAAAATCGGCGTAGTGGCCGCCTCACTGCTGTTTGCCACCCTGCCTTCGACCGTTCAGGCCGACATCGCCTCCGGCATGGACGCGATGTGGACGACGACCACTCCCGAATTGGGCGCGGTCAACGGTAACTACGGCGGTTCGCTCGGCGGTCTGAGTATGCGTTCTCCGGTGCGTTCGTTCAATATTCTGGCCTACGACCCGCCGCGCTTTTCTGCCGGCTGCGGCGGCATTGATGCCTACTTCGGTTCGTTTTCCATGATCTCCGTGGACAATATGCGCAACATCATCCGCGCAATCATGGCCAACGGTACCGGCTATGCCCTCAAAATCGCCTTGGACAATATGTGTCCGTCCTGCCAAAACATCATGAGTGGCCTGCACGACATGACCAGCAAAATTAACGGAGCCGCCAAAAACACCTGTCAAATCAGCAGCGCGATGGTTGAGGCGGCACGCGGCGATACTTCGCAGATGAGCAGCATGCTCGGCGAAACCAAAGGCAGTTTCGAGGCGGCATGGGGTGCGGCCAAAGGTGCGGTTTCCGATTTTTCGGAAGCCCTGCAAAAGCGCAGCTATTCCGGTAAAAATGCCAACCGTCCCGATGATGCGGCTGACCAGTCCACCATTTACGGCAACAACATGATGAATACCCTGGCATCCGCCGGCGTATTCGGCAAAAACGGTCAGGGCGGCGGCGGTATCAATACCGAGCCTTACGGCGGCGACCAGAGCTATCTGCAACTGGCGATGAACCTGTACGGTACCACCATTGCGCTGACCGGCAGCAATGCCGCTTCCAGCACTTCCGGAGGCATGTTTGCCAAGGAATCCAAAGAAAAAGGCGACAAGGTGTACGAACCGATTTGGTCGTTCCGTGATTTGGTGTACGGCAGAGAGACCGGTGCGGCATTGGACGGCTACAAATGTTCCGATTTCAACATCAATAAGGCCGACAGCTGCCAAACTGTGACCATGGCCGAAACCGAGTTTCCCGGCGTGAAACGCTACATCATCAATATGATGACCGGCAAACAGACCGCCTACGGCGACAGCAGCAGTATGGGGGACTCCGTCGTAACCGCCATCGCTCCCGATTCGATTATGGCGCACCTGGCCGACAATACCATCGCCCAAAGTACCAAGCAGATTGCCTTCGTCAATTCGCTTCCGGAAGAAATCCGCAGCAAGCTGGCCGCCGCAGCCAAATCCGGTACGCGCCTGCAAACCCAAGCCGTCTCCGCCTTTGCCGACGCATGGGCGGAGCAGATGGGCGCAGAGCTGGTGATGGCCATGAACAAAAACATCGCCTCGGCCTACTCTGCCAACGTGACCCAGAACGGCAAGCATATCGTGCCGCTGAGTGACAGCCAAAAAACACAAATGGCAAAACTGGAGCAGGAAGCCAACAACCGCCTGACCTTCAACGCCCGTTCCCAAACCATGCAGAACCTGTCGCAGATGCTGGATACCGCATTGGCGATTAAAAACGGATTGACCACCGCAGCAAAATAAGGAAACCGTATCATGCCTTCCCTGAAACGCCACCTGACCCGCCTCAGTGCTGTCTTGGCTTTATTGGCGGCTTTCGTACCGGCCGCCTATGCCGCCATTCCCGACAGCGAAATTCCCGGCAATGCCGATATTTCGACCATTTGGGTGGTCGGCGACATCGACATGGTTACCCGTACCTTCAGCATGATTGCCATGCTGTTCAACAGCGATTCCGGCTCTATGGTCATCTCCGCCATCCAGCTGGCCATCCTGATTGCCATCACGCTGATGTGCCTGAGCGCGGCCACCTCGATGAAATTCGAGCCGTTCAAAACCATCCTGATGATTATCTTTTTGGCGTTCGCGATTATTCCGACCACGCCGGTATATGTTGCCTCCTATTACGACCAAGCATTGAATAGCAATGCCGGTGCGGTGCGTTTCCGTAAGGTGGACAACATCCCGGTCGGTGTGGCATGGACGTTGGGCTTGTTCAGCAAGTTGGGCAAGAGTTTTACCGAGGGCATCGACACGGCCAGTACCGTACTGCCCGATGCCAACTGGACGGGTACGGCAGCCGTCGAAGGGCCGGTAGCCGGCAATCTGTCGGTACACGGCACGCAGGGCTTCTTCAGTCCGCTGCGTACGCTGATGCAGTTGCGCCGTCAGTTTAATACTCCTGAAAACGCCTTAATCATGACCAATATGGCTATTGCCACCCGTTCCTGTGGCTGGAATGTGCGCTGGAGCGATGTGAGCAAAGAAGGCTTTTTGCGTGTATTGACCAGCGGCCATCAAAGCGGTATGACACAGATTATGGTTCCCGATCCGGCTGGCGGCGGCAAGGCCATCCAAACTTCGATGAACTGTGCCGATGCCGGCAAAATCATTGCTGCCCAAGTATTGAGCCACACTACTCCGGCAACCGCGCAAAGCGCTTCGGCAGCCGCTAATCAGATTGTGTCCACCCGCAACATGAGCGGCAGCTCCGGTGTAACGCTCGACCCGTCTGCGCGTGCGGTCAAAATTTAGACCGAGTTGGATGAATTGCCCGGCGCATTGGCGACCCAGGTTGGCGGCTCTTCCGGCAGCAATCCGTAACCGGCGGACGTATTGACGACGGCCTACGCCATGGCGCAGCAGAGCGGTACCCTGACACCGAATGCCTTGGCACAGTATTACAGTGCCGGCGTGCAGATTGATGCGGCTTCGATTCAGGCTTCGATGATTTTTAACCAAATCGCTAACCAGTGTATCGGCGCACAAGATGCCGCCTGTACTCAGGCCGCCGCCATGATGACGGATGCCATCGGTACTTCCGCCGTGGATGCCGCCGGTGAAGCGTCGATTTTTCAGACGCTGGCCGAAGGCTTCTTGAACCTGATGCTGTGCCTGTATATCGGCGTGACCCCGCTGATGGTATTCATGATTGTGATTCGCGGCTGGGCGGGTTTCAAACTGTTGGGCATGTACATCATGTTGGCGGCGTGGATTAACTCCTGGCTGCCGATTGACACCCTGATTGCCCATTTCATGCAGCAAAACCTGATGGACAACCTCTACAAAGCAACCTTGGCCATTATGTACAGCGGTACGCCGAACGTGGTGCTGTCCCCGGGATTTACCGCCGGACTGTTCGACAGCATCCAAAAATCCATCCTGACCGGTTCATCGCTGATGGCCTATATCCCGACCATTCTGTTCTTTATTTTGAGCGGTTCGGCCTACGGATTTGCGGCGATTGCCAACCGTGCCAACTTGGTCGGCCAAAATGCCATCAAGGAAGAACTGGAGGCACCGGATCTCCACAAAACCAGCGTTATCGGTGCAGAGAGGATGATTCAGAATGCGACCCAATACGGCCCTGCGGAAAGCATGGAGGATTTGCAGTCCAACGCCTATGCAAACAGCCCGACCACTTTCAACCTCGCCATGACCGACAGTCAGACCGAAACGGCCAAGCGCGTACTGTCCGCACAGGCCAGTGCGTTGGGTACGACGGCGGAGCAGATGACGTTTGCCCATGTCGATTCGAACGGCGTAGCCACCTCTTCCGGCTGGGTCATCGACCAGGCGACCGGCCAGCAGGCTTCGGCGCGTTATGTGGAAGCGGGTACGCATGTGATGGCGGACTCAACTACTCAGGCTGCCGGTGGTAAGGTCTATGCAGGAGGGGAGATAACCGCAAAAACTGGGCTTGAAGCCTTTGGAAACGGAGGTGGAATTGCTTTGAAAGGTGGCGGCTTAGTGGAAATTTCTACTAGCGGCCAAACTAGTGATACAAGCAGCACCAGTACCGGTAGCGAGAAATCGGAAGGCACGACGACCAGCAGCAGCGTAACCAACCGCAACGGCCTGACCATGACGGCGGCCAGCCTGGACTCGCAGACACTGCAACAGGTCCACAGCCAGACCCTTTCCGATTTGCGCTCTGATATGAGCAGCCTGGAGAACGCTGCTTCCCTGCAACAATCCGGCAGCAGCGCCACCAGCATCGACCAAAAAATGTTCAACGAGGTCATGATTAACGTCGACCGCGACAGTCAGGCCGCCGACATCCAGCGTAATGCGGCCATTACCGCTGCCGAGCAGTACAGCGACAAAGTGGCGCAGACCATTATGGATGCGGGTCGATTCGGCGGCAATGCCAACGGTGCGCTGTTTGACAGATTGATGGCATTCAATGCCGGTGGCAGCGATGCGGAACGGTTAGCGGCCAATGCCGCCATGCGCGAAATCTTCAACCACAGCGATATGCAGGGCATCGAAACCCACAAAGCCATGCTGGAAGGCCGTATGGATATGCTGGAGCATCAGAAGATGATGCAGGGACAGGCAGCGGCGCGTATCAACCAAGACATCGACCCTCAGCACGCGGCTTCCGTCGGCAGTTTCCGTCAGGATTTGAATGTCGGCGAACGGCTGGGCGGTACCCGCAACCTCGGTCCGCAGGTCGGTGAAAAGGTCAACAGCATGGGCATGACCATTGCCGAGCAGCGTAAGGTGATTGAGGCCAACAACGCCATGAAAGTGGCTGCGATTGAAGAAAAACAGGCGATTGAGAAGGAGTTGCGTCAGCGAGCTTCATGGGAAAAAGCTGGGGAAGCATTGGCAAGAGGTGTTGGGCTGACTAAAACTGCTATTTCAGATTCAACTGATACCCTAAACAAACGCTATGCCGAACTGAACAAGATGTTGGACAACTACAATCCCAACGATTCCAGCAAAACGTTTGACGGTTCGTCGCTAGAAAGCATTATCGGCCGCAAGCTGACTGCACCGACAGCGGAACAAATGCTGGATTACAGCGACCAGAACCCTACCCCGTCTTCAGGCAGCCTGCACAAAACCTCAATGAATACGCCGGACAACGGCAGCTACCTATCCACCGACCGTGAAGGACTGACGACGTTGGCACGCAACAAAGCCTTTGGCGGTGAAGCCAAAAACGGGGTGAAAACCCAAGAAGGCGTATTGGCGATGGCGCACGCAATGGAAAAACTGTTCGATACCGACAAGCAGGATGTCCGTTTCAGCGCCTTCAACGACTCCTACCATGTCGATAACCGTCCGAACAGTAAACATGTACGCGGTTTGGCACTAGATATGGTTTTAGACCAAGAAGGCAAAAGCACGCAGGCCTTGGGTACCGGCCATACCAGTTGGATGGCGGCCGAACATAAAATCCGTGACTTTATGCAGCAAAACGGGTTCAGTGACAAAGACTATTATGTGAATTATGAGAAGAAAGGAGAAGGCGGTGCCACCGGGGATCACATCCACTTCAACTTTAAGAATCAGGCGGCTGCCGAGCGCTTCGAACGGCTGGCTGAATCCGGTCAGGTACGTGGTCTGGGAGAAGTTACTTCAAGCAGTTCGGCTACCGCATCCGCATCACCGGGCAATGCTGCTCCGATGTCCGCATTGCGCTCCCTCATCAGTAAAGGCGAAGGCGGTTACAATTCGGTCAATTTAGGCGAACGCCACGGACAAAGAGCCGCTACACGCAATTTGTCCGGTATGACGGTAAACGAAATCATGGCCGCCCAACGGAGCAAGGAATTTAATGCCGTCGGACGTTATCAGATGATTCCGTCCACCTTCGCTTCCGGTGTCAAAGCATTGGAGCTGTCCGGTAACGAAAAATTTACGCCGGAATTGCAGGAGCGTTTCTTCAGCGAATACCTGATTGGCAAAGCAGGCGGCGGTGCGGCTTTGGACTTTATCAAAGGCAAGCACAACGACCTTAATAAGGCGATGGTGGCCATGGCGAAGGAGTGGGCATCATTCCCAGTGCCTCATGCCATGAAAGGCCATGTGCGGCATGTGGCCGCCGGTCAAAGCTATTATCACGGGGTGGGCAACAACAAGGCGCATTTGAGTCTGAGTGATGTCCGGGCTGCACTGATACATGCCAAGAGTACGTTCGGTTGAGCATAAAAAAGAGCTGGCTAACCAGCCAGCTCTTTTTTAAAATGCTTTTGAAATTAAGGTGAAAATTTCACGAATTATAGGTGCAAATACAATTAAGAGAATTAAAAGAAGAATACTTCCAAAGATCTTAACTATCTTCTGATTTTTCTTGTAATGTTTAGTTCCTTTAAAGGCATCAATCAACTGGTTCATAGACTCACTATCCAACTGGGTCAAATCCACTTTGGTCAGGTCGATGTTCTGATTATTCTGTTTCATAGCCTTACTCCTGTCAAAGATTCCAAAAATATCCCGTTTGTTTGTCCGAGGTATTGCAAAATGAAAAAAAACGTCGTTACTGTTTTGACGGCCGTGCTTTTGGCCGCACAACCCGCTTTCGCCAAAAGTGCCAAAGAGCAGGTAGAGGGGTGTCTGCAAGGCAAAATCGCCAACAAATCTTGTCTGACGATGATTGCAAACTACTGGAAACACAGTCCCGCCATTGAAAAAATCGCACGCGAGGAAGGTGTTGATCCGGGTTTGTTCAAGGCACTGGTGGCTTACGAGAGCCGATACAACCGCAAGGCGGTTTCACGGGTTAAAGCGACAGGTCTGACCCAAGTCATGCCGGGTACCGCAGCCGATTTGGGTGTACACCATTTGCAGTTATTCGATGCCGAAGTTTCCATCCGTACCGGCAGCCGCTATCTGCGTAAGATGCTGGACGAATTTAAATCCGTCGATCTGGCGTTGGCCGCCTATAATGCGGGACCGGGAAACGTCCGCAAATACGGCCGAAGCATTCCGCCGTTTAGGGAAACCCGCGCCTATGTCCGCAATATTACTTCCCTATACCGTCTGTTTCAAGAAAAATCATCCAAAACAGAGAATTATAGACAGGGAAATCTGCAAAAAATTTCCGATTCCGCAACGGCTGAAACACTCCGTGTCAGCCTGCCTTCCAAGCCAACGCCGATGCGCGGGTCAGGTCGTCTGAAAAACACAGCCCAAGCCGCTAAAAAATCTGTTAAGAAACAGGAAGGCTATTTCCATACGACTGAACGTACTGCCGTGCACCCAAGCAGTAGCGGAAACTTCCAGTCCACCGGCAAGACCGTATCCCATGCGGCCGATACCGGCGGCTATTTCCAATCCACCGGCAGTTGATAAAAATATAGGGGCGAGAATCTAGTTGCGTGACCGGTATATTTCCCGGCGGTTGCCGACCTTTAATACCAAAACCGTCAGGACATTATCTTTGATTTCGGTAATAATGCGGTAGTCCCCTACCCTGTATTTCCAATATTCGCCAAGTGCCGACCCTTTGAGTGCCTCCCCTATTTGTCGAGGGTTCTCAGAAGCGGCAACACGTTCGTGAAGGAATTTCAAAATTCTGACGGCAACTTGTTTGTCCAATTTAGCCAATTCTTTTTCTGCCGTTCGGTGCAACTCAACCTTCCAAGCCATAGCGCTTCATCACTTCTTCCAATGAAACAGGTTGGCTGCGGCCGGCTTGGATTTCAATGGATCGCTGTTCAGCCAAATATAAATCTTCCAAATCTTCCAAGTGGCTTAATACCGCTTCGCGCACATAAAAGGTTTTAGTGCGGCCGGTTTTGGCTGCCAGCTCTGCTAAACGGGCTTCGATATCCTCAGGCAATCTGACGGCAATCATGGTTTTCCTTTTTAATATCAGTCTTTGATATACATGTATATCATTATACGGATTTTCGATGTCGAAGCAATAGATGGTAATGTATTCTTAATGTAAATTCATGATATTAAAACGTTGTACAAACCTTAAAGAGGAATTTCATCAATACTGCTATACATCTTCATAATCTTTTTAACCGTGGTCGGGCTGCATTCCGCTAATTTTGCGGTTTCGTTGATGCTGGTACCCGCATTGCGCAACCGGAATACGTTGCGGTGTAGGTTGGCATCAGGGCGGCGGCCACGGTATTTACCCTGTTGCCGCGCTTGCCCGATACCTTGATGTTGCCGTTCCCTACGGGTCTCGTAATCCTGACGCGCAATCAGCAAAGCGACTTTCAACAACATATCCGACAGACCGTTCAGGTAAATCTTGGCAATTTCCGGCTGGCCGTCCATGTCCAGTTGCGACAAATCCAACAACCCGGGAATCGACAATACCGCCCCCTTGTCTTTAATCCGATTGACCAAACGTTCTGCCATCTATACCGCCTTGGCCGTTAAAGCACAGCAGAAATTACTGTTTCACTGCTATCTGATACCAGAAGACAAGCTGCACCTGATTGTGAAAGCCGACAGCAGACCACCGAACAACATTGATATTGCACTGGCTGACAGCCAAAACCTACTCCAACCCAAACCGACCGGAGAAGATTCATGAGCCTGACCATCCGTCTTCCTGAAAACGTATACCGCTACCCCTATGAATTTTGCAGCGCCGCATCCTATTCTGCCGCGATGCTGGCAGCCACACTCATGCCATTACCCGGAATCAGCCGCTATGCGGTTATTCCGGTTTTAGGCGGTCTGGCAGTCAAACGTTATTTTGAAGGCAAGCGCATCCGCCGGTATCGGAAGAACGTGAAAAACCTCCCCTATTATGCGGCCACTCCCGACCAAATTCCGGTATCCGACAAAGCATTGTTTTTGGGAAAAGGATTTAGATGGACGCAGAAGCATACCCAGCGCTTGATGATGATTCGCCAGCCTGAAAACGACCACCTGCGCCTCCCGGGGAAGCTATATAAAGCAGCACGCCTGCATGAAATCAAAACACCGGGAGAAACATGGCTGACCAAGCTGGCTTCATCAAATGCCTGGTGGAATCCGGTTGCCCCTTACCTCCTGTCGGCGGTTCTCCTGAAATTCACGGTGTCGAACCGGAGGAAGAAGAAATCTTCATGTCGTTGGGCGAGCGCGTCGGCCATACCGGGGTTTGGGGAACTACCCGTGTCGGTAAAACCCGCCTTGCAGAAGTAATGATCAACCAAGACATCTGCCGTGGTGATGTGACCATTATGTTCGACCCCAAAGGTGATGCCGATGTGATGCTGATGATGTATGCACGTGCGAAAAAAATGAACCGGCCGTTTTACCTTTTTCACTTAGGCTTCCCTGAAGTATCTTGCCGCTACAATCCGGTCGGCGATTTCTCAAGAATTACCGAAGTAGCCACCCGTATGTCCAACGGTTTGCCTGGAGAAGGTAATTCGGCAGCATTTAAAGCATTCGTATGGCGCTTTGTAAACGTGTTGGCCAAAATTATGGAAGCTATTTCCATTAAACCAACCTATCTGAGCATTTACCAGTGTGCCGTGAATATGGATGACTTGGCCAAAGCCTATTTTGAAAAAACACTCAACTTGGAATATCCCGAGTGGGAAAAAGAATATGAATCTTACGATTTGGAATCAGAACAAAAGAAAACGGCCGGCAAAACCGGTCGGGATATGGAAACGGTTAAAACCGCGTATTTTCTGAAATCAAAAGGATCGAACAATCCATTGACGGATGCTGTCATCGGCATTTTAGGTAATGAACGCACCTATTTCGATAAACTGGTTTCATCACTGTACCCATTGCTTGAAAAACTGACCAGCGGCAAAGTAGCCGAATTAATCAGTCCGGATTTCAATGATTTAACTGATGAGCGGCCGGTTATGGACTGGCGTAAAGTCATGGCCTCCGAAGCGGTGGTATATGTGGGACTGGATGCACTAACCGATGCTGAAGTAGCCGCAGCAGTCGGTAATGCAATGTTTGCAGACCTGACTTCGCTTTCCGGTCATATCTACAAGCACGGTCATGGTTTTGGCCAGTCAGGAGCAACTAAAAAACGGAAAGTGGCTATTCATGCAGATGAATTTAACGAATTAATCGGGGATGAGTTCATTCCGCTGCTGAATAAAGCCGGCGGTGCCGGTTATCAAGTCACCGTTTACACGCAAACATGGTCCGATGTCGAAGCCAAAATCGGTTCGGCCGCCAAAGCCGGCCAAATTGCCGGTAACTTGAACAATATGATTATGCTCCGTGTCAAGCACGAATCAACCGCCGAATTGCTGACCAGCCAGCTACCGGATGTCAAAGTCGTTTCAGGCACTCAAGTATCTTCCGCCGGAGATGTCGCCCTTCCGAAAGACATGGAGGATTTTACCAGTTCGAACGAAGACCGGTTAGCAACAGAAACCGTCCCGATGCTGCAAACATCAGACTTGATCAACCTGCCCAAAGGACAGGCTTTTGCGCTACTAGAGGGCGGGCAACTCTATAAAATCCGACTCCCACTCCCCTTGCCCGACCCGGACATTGATGTTCCATCCGATTTGACTGCCGTTGCTGAAAAAATGCGTGAAATTGTCCGCTTGAACCGCACCGATGACTCAGAAAACAATGCTTTTGTAGAAGGACAATATTATGGCTAACCAATCTCCCGAATTTCTGACCAAGTCAACCAGCATTGGCTTTTTGACCAAACCGTTCAAATGGGCTTTCATCATTTTGTTGGTTACTGCAATCCTGTTTTTTTCGTCGGTAGCTATTCAGACCTACTTCGGACAGGATGATTTATTGAAATCAGAACTGATTCGAACCCATCGGTAATTAAATTGCTCTTAAAAGTGCTTTTTATTCCAAAATCGGGCAAAACCGGCCTTCACCGGCTAGCATAAAATGCTAAAGGCCGTCTGAAACTTCAGACGGCCTTATTATCGTGGGTTATTGACTAAGCAGCATAATTAACGCTAAGATAATGCGTGTATCAACCGATGCAGTCAAAAGCAGTTTCCCGAATCGAAAGGTTATCTGCATTTTTAAGTTCCTTTAGGTTTGTTTAAAACTGGCAGGAACAGCAAAAATCCCCTAGTTCGCGCTTGGGGATTTTTGCTTTGTCCCCATCGCTTGGCTTGTCAATTGTCAAATCTAAGTCATTTTAAGCTCCTTTCATGTTTTTTTAATCGTTCCGCCCTGCTCAGGATTGTGGAGCTGGGAGGGGCTAAACTGCTAATGTAGGCGTTTTTTTAAATGTCAGTCTTGCTTCGCTTGGTCGGGGTGCGATTGTCCAAAAACGGGCAAATCCCAAAGGATAGGGGGAAGGTTTGTAAAGATTCGGAGTGTTTTTTTTCCGAATCTTTATGAATACCCTATCCTTTGGGATTTGCCCGTTTTTAAATCGCAAAACCACGTCCAGCGAAGCAAGACTGATATTTAAAAATACTGCGCCGGAATGGGTCGCTTCGGCAACTTGTCATAAACCCGACATTATGCGAATTAACATGATTATCTTGAAACGCAAACTAATGAGCGGCAAAGTTATGCTGTATAATCCGGCCTATTATCTCTGTTTCCAATAGCTTTATGTTTAATACCGATTTACTGCTCGAGAAAATTACCAACAAAGATTATCAGCATATGATTATCACTAACAGCAGCGATTTCAGCGCCAATGAAACCGGTTTGCTGCAAGAAATTTTACAGCGCTTTGATTTTGACGTGGTTCAGGCACAGGCATTGGCTCAGGCGGTTTTGCAGCAGCAGCGTTTTGATCCGAATGAATACCATATCGACAGTGATGATGAAGACATCACCGGCATGTGTCCGCATTGCATTAATCCGCCCATGCCGCCGCTGCGTGATTACTTGGCTTGGCGTGAATTGCGCGGCTAGGACTATGTTAACCTTGAGGCCGTCTGAAAATATTTCCGGCATTTGCCGATGATTGAAATGATAAATTATGTTGCAAACTGATAATCTTACCGCCCAGCCGCCGCAGCGCATTATTGCGGCACAATCGATTTCTGCCCAAGAAGAGCTTTTAGAACGCGCCTTGCGCCCGAAAACATTGGCGGATTACATCGGCCAAACCAAGGCTAAGGAACAGTTGGCCATTTTCATTGAAGCGGCGAAAAAACGCGGTGAAGCGCTTGACCATACCTTATTGTTTGGCCCGCCGGGTTTGGGTAAAACCACGTTGGCGCACATTATTGCCAAAGAATTGGGCGTCAATCTGCGCCAAACCAGTGGCCCTGTGTTGGAGCGTGCCGGCGATTTGGCTGCCCTATTAACCAATCTTGAGCCGCATGATGTTCTTTTTATTGATGAAATTCACCGTTTGAGTCCGGTGGTAGAAGAAATTCTTTACCCTGCCCTTGAGGATTATCAGCTTGATATCATGATTGGCGAAGGCCCAGCGGCGCGTTCGGTAAAAATCGATTTGCCGCCGTTTACGCTGATTGGTGCCACTACGCGTGCGGGTATGCTGACCAATCCGCTGCGCGACCGTTTCGGCATTGTTTCCCGTTTGGAGTTCTATGAAAACAATGATTTAGCTACGATTGTCAGCCGTTCGGCGCAATTATTGTCGTTGAACATGGGTGATGAAGGTGCGATGGAGGTGGCCAAGCGCAGTCGTGGTACGCCGCGTATTGCCAACCGTCTGTTGCGTCGCGTGCGTGATTATGCCGAAGTGAAAAACGACGGCGTGATTGATGCCGATATTGCCGATGCCGCTTTGAGTATGCTTGATGTCGATGCCAAAGGTTTGGATGTGATGGACAGAAAATTTCTCGAAGCCATTTTGTATAAATTCGGCGGTGGCCCTGTGGGTTTGGAAAACGTGGCGGCGGCGATTGGCGAATCAACCGATACCATTGAAGATGTGATTGAGCCTTATTTGATTCAGCAAGGTTTTTTGCAACGCACACCGCGCGGCCGTGTCGCCACCGAGCGAACTTACCTGCATTTCGGCTTAAAAGTAACTGAATAAATTTGATATTGATGGGCCGTCTGAAAGTTTCAGACGGCCTTTGTTTATATTCGCAATCAGAACGAATATTCGGCTTTCAGCCAATAAGTCCGCGGCATACCCAATACGGCAAAGCTGCGGTCATATTGGCCGCGCTGTACTTGCCAATAAGCTTTGTCGAACAGATTTTCTACCGCCGTGCTCACGGTCAAATCGTTCTTGCCCAGCTTGGTTTTATAGCGCGCGCCGATGTCCGCCAAGGTATAAGACGGGAAAGCGTATTGTTTCTGCGTATCTTGATAAGATTTGCCGAAATACTGCACATTACCCGACAGCGTCAAACCTTTCACATAAGGAATATCCCATTCCACGCCTGCTTTGGCAATCACGCTCGGATTGGCGACTTGCACGCCGCTGATCAGATTGTCTTTGTAATTCGGATAATCTTTGACTTGCGATTTCAAATACATCAAACCAAAGCTCGGGCGCAGGGTTTGGTTCAGCAGATTGGCATAAATATTAAATTCGATACCGCGGTTACGCTCAATACCATGCGCATCGCCCGGAGCCGCGCCACTGGCGGCAAAGTCGGTTTCGCCGGTGGTGTTGCCGCGCCAATAGCCCGGACGGCGGATTTGGAAGGCGTTTAACGTGGTGACAAAATCGCCCCAGTTTTTACGCACGCCGATTTCAAACTGGCGGCTGACGCGCGGTTTGGCCATGGTGGTGTCGCCGGTGGCATTGTCAACGCTCAAGCTGGCCGGTTCTAAATCTTCCATGTAGTTGCCGTAAACCACCAAATCCGGTTGAGGCACCCACGCGGCCATCAGCATCGGGCTGAAGCGGCCAGCATCGGCTTTGGTTTGGTCGCGATTGTTTTTTTGCTCGACTTGCTGGAAGCGGCCGCCCAAAGTAAAGCGGTAGCGGTTGTCGGCAAAACCCATGGTATCGGACAATGCTAAGCTGTTGACTTCAATACGGGTATCCGGATTCGACGCGCTTTCCATGGTGGTCGGATAATCGGCGGTAAACGAAGCCAGTTGCGCGGCAATATCGCCGGTGCCGTCAATGGTGGCTTTGCTGCTGCCTGCTTTGGTGCCGCGATAGGTTTGGCGGCGGCGGTCGATGCGGTCTAAGGCTGCGCTCCAAGTGTGCGCAACCACGCCGGTTTCAAATTGGCCGCGTGCGGTGAGATTCATGCTGGTGGTTTGGAAACGCTGGTCGGTCAGGCGGGCAGTGTTGGTGTTGTATTGGCTGCTGTCGGTGGTGCTGACCGTTGGCGAAATCAGTGTGCCGTAATAACGCGCATCGTTGTAGCCGATACCGCCGCTGATTTGGGAATCGTAGTCGGTGTCGTATTCAAAGGTCAGCATATTGGTTTGGGTGCGGGTGTTTTGCCAGTTCCAAGAAGGCAGTAAATTGGTCTTGCCGCTTGGTGCTTCGAACAATCGGCCATTGGCATTTTGGATATCCTGAATACGCGCGCGGCCGCCTTGTGCTTTGCGTTTGGAATACACAGAATCAAACGCCACGCGTAATTTTTCACCGCGGTAATCGGTGTTTACGGCAAATTCTTTGTTGTCTTCGCTGTAACCGTCGCGCGGGGTATCACCGTGGCGCAACTTGCCGTTGACGCGTACGCCAAGTTGCTTGTTTTCGCCGAAACGCTTGCCCAAATCAAACGTGCCTTGCGCACGGCTGTCGCTAAACCAACCCAAACCGACGGTGTGCTTGCCTTCATCGGCGGCTTTTTTGGTTTCGATGTTTAACGAGCCGGAAGCCGCGCCTTCCGGATCCATGCCGTTAACTGCGGTCGATGCGCCCTTGATTAACTGCGCAGAAGCCACTTGCACGCTGGATGTACCCTGCGTGCCGTACATACCAGCTAAACCGTTGACGCTGAATTGGCGCGAGTCTAGCTGATAGCCGCGGAAATACAGGCCGGTGAGCGTATTGGTTTCGCCGCCGAATTGCCAAGTCGACGCATCTTTTTTCGCCACGACATCCACTAAAGTGCGCGCTTCAGTGTTGCGAATCGCTTTTTCATCATAACTCACTACCGTCACCGGTGCGGTAAAGGCATTGGCTTTGCCCAACACGCCAAGATTGACGCGGTCTTTCAAATCGCCGTCGCTGGCAATGGAATACGATTTGGCTGCGCGCACGCGTGCGTTGTCGCCCTTCACTTCTACTTGTTGCAATTTTGTTTGATTGGCAGCTGCGGCATCACTGCTTTCATCGGCAGCATGGGTAAATGCGGCGGCAATCAAGAGCGGCATTAAGGCTAATTTACTGTTCATGTAGGTTTTCTCTGAAATAAATATGTTTCTGAAATAAATATGTTTTAAGCGTAAAAAATCTAAAAATGATTTTAAGGACGGATTATATTTGATAACATTATTCTTCGCTATAAAATGAAATAGAAATTGTTCTTATCATTAATTTTAAACAATAAATACAACACTTAACGCAATAATCTCTTGAATCATTAAATAATGCCGCCTGAAAATATTTTCAGACGGCCTGGTAACGCAATTAAAAAGAACCTTATGCAAAAATGGCAAACCGAGCTTTACGGCACTCCGCTGTGGCTGCTGCAAGCGCTCGCAGGCGTGGCAGTGGCGCTCATCATTATTTTATTTTTCGCTTCCAAAACCCGCTTCGGCCAAGAATTTAAATATATTCTCAAGCTCTGTTTAACGCGCAAAAGCAGCGTCAAAATCATCATCGCCATTGTGGTGATGGTGGTATTGCTGCTCACTGAAATCCGGTTGAATGTGCTCAGTACTTTTATGTCCAACGGCTTATACAGCTCCATGCAAGACATGAAAATACGGGCATTTTGGCAGTTTGCTGCCATGAATGCAGGCGTGGTGCTGCTGCGTGCGTTCAACGGTGTGGTTAACGATTTTCTCGATCAAAGTTTGGCCATCAAATGGTCGGAAAAACTTAATCATGTGCTGACCGCGCGCTGGCTGGAAAACAAAAATTACTACCGCTTGCAAATGCGCCGTCATTCGCCCGACAACATCGACCAACGTATCCAACAAGACGCACAGGATTTCATTACGTCTACCATCGAATTTGTGCGCGGTATGCTCAATTCGGTGGTGTCGTCGCTCGAATTTGCCTTTGTATTGTGGGGCTTGGCGGGCATTCTGACCGTATTTGGCTACGATATTCCGCGCGGCATTGTGTGGTTTGTGTTTATCTTTGTGATTTTGGCAACCTTTATCGCCATGTGGATTGGCAACCCCTTGATTCGTTACAACTATGAAAACGAAAAACTCAACGGCGACTACCGCTATTCGCTCATCCGCGTGCGCGATCATGCCGAGAGCGTGGCATTTTACGACGGCGAATGGCGCGAACAAAACCAATTAAGCAGCCGCTTTGCCGCCATTATCCGCAACCGCTGGCGCATCGCCCGTCAAAGCGTGGCCTTAAGCGGCTTTAACGATATGTTCAGCAACGGTATTCAGCTTTTCCCGATTATTCTGCAAGCGCCACGCCTGTTTGCCGGCCAAATCAAAATCGGCGATGTGCAGCAAACTGTGCAAGCCTTTGCCCGTCTGCAACGTGCGCTGTCGTTTTTTCGCATGTTTTACGAAGAATTCACCGCCTACCGCGCCCGTTTGGAACGTTTATACGGTTTTTTACTCAGCACCCACGAGCAACACAGCGCCCCTAAACCCGAGATTAAACACGTTTCAGACGGCCTCAAACTCAACAACGTCGCACTCTACCGAAACAACGGCGAAATCCTGTTGGATAATATCAATATCCATGTCCAACCCGGCGATGCCCTATTAATTAAAGGCCCGAGCGGCTGCGGCAAAACCTCCCTGCTGCGTTTACTGGCCGGACTGTGGCCGTTTGGCAGCAGCGGACACATCGCGCAACCCGAGCGCAGCCAGATTTTATTTGTGCCGCAGCGCCCCTACACTCCGCAAGGCACTTTGCGCGAAGCCATCTGCTACCCCGATATCGACCCGCAGCATCCTGATTTAGCCGCTTCAATGAGTCTGTGCCGCCTCGAGCATTTAAGCAGCCAGCTCGACAAAACCGATGATTGGCAGCACAAACTCTCGCCCGGCGAACTACAGCGCGTCGCCTTCTGCCGTACCCTGCTCTCACGCGCCAAAGTGGTTTTACTCGACGAAGCCACCTCCGCACTTGACGAACCCACCGAATCGCAGCTTTACCGCGCCATTCGCGAAAAAATGCCCCAAAGCATCATCATCAGCATCGGCCACCGCAGCAGCCTGAATGAATTTCATAATATTCACTATGATGTCGGCGCGGTGAAATGCGATTGACGCAATATGCCGAGACCATACGAAAGATGATATATAAGGCCGTCTGAAATCCGGTTTTCAGACGGCCTTTCTGCTAAAATAACGCACAAACACATCACGCGAGAACATGATGCCCGAAATAAAATGCCCTCATTGCCACACCGCTTTTACCGTTGACCAAGCCGGTTATGCCGACATTGCCAACCAAGTGCGTACGCTGGAATTTCAGCAGGAATTAAACGAGCGTTTGGCGCAAAGCCGCCGCCAGTTTGACACCGAAATCAAGCTGGCGGAAAACACGCTGGAAACCGCTTATCAGCAGAAGCTCGCTGCTAAAGATCGCGAATTGGCCGAATTGGCGGCACACTTAAAAAGCCATGAAAAAGACAGCCAACTGGCCGTTGCCGAAGCAGAGGGCCGTCTGAAAGCGCAATTGGCCGATCGTGATCAGCAAATTGCCGCGTTGCGTTTGCAGGCCAAATCCTTGGAAGAATCGAAAAACATTGAAAAAGAATTGGAAATCCATCGTGCTGTGGCAGTGAAAGAACGTGAATTGGGCGAACTCAATGCGCGGTTTTTATTACAGGCTAAAGAGCGCGAATTGGAAAAACAAGCCTTGCGCGAGCAATATCAAGCCCAATTGAAGCAAAAAGACGAAGCGATTGCGTTTTATAAAGATTTCAAAGCGCGCCAATCCACCAAAATGGTTGGCGAAAGTCTTGAGCAGCACTGCGAAACTGAGTTCAACCGCATCCGCACCACCGCCTTCCCGCAAGCCGTGTTCGGCAAAGATAACGACGCAACCGGCGGCAGCAAAGGCGACTATATCTACCGCGAGTGCGATTCAGACGGCAATGAAATCATCTCGATTATGTTTGAGATGAAAAACGAAAACGAAACTACCGCCACCAAAAAGAAAAACGAACATTTTTTCAAAGAGTTGGATAAGGACCGCCGCGAGAAAAAATGCGAATATGCCGTGTTGGTGTCGCTTTTGGAGGCCGACAACGAGCTTTACAACGGCGGCATTGTCGATGTGTCTTACGCTTATCCGAAAATGTATGTCGTGCGGCCGCAATTTTTCATTCCGCTGATTTCTTTATTACGAAATGCCGCGCTGAATACCTTGCAATACAAACAGGAAGTTGCCCAGATGCGTGCACAAAATATCGATATCACGAATTTTGAGGAAGATTTAAATACCTTCAAAACCGCATTTGCCCGCAATTACGAATTGGCCAGCCGCAAGTTTCAGACGGCCATTGAAGAAATCGACAAAACCATCACCCATTTGCAAAAAACCAAAGAAGCTCTGCTCTCTTCGGAAAACAACTTACGCTTGGCCAACAATAAGGCGGAAGAATTGAGCGTGAAAAAACTTACCCGCAAAAATCCGACCATGAAAGCGGCGTTTGAGGCTTTGGGTAATCATGATGATGTGATTAAATAAATTAAAAGGTCGAGACAGTTGCAAAACTTAGGTAAAAATTAATGAGTCTATCCTCCTCATTAGCTGCGCAAGTCCGCTACGCTTCCCCCGCGCAGGCAGGAATCCAGAATTTCAAATGACTGTAATATTTATAGATTTCTGAAAATGATAGGACTAGATTCCTGTCTACGCGGGGAACGGATTGGAAATTTCTGAATATTTTCAAGTTTGACACTAATCTCAGGCTGTCTGAAAACAATTTAATCAACTGAAGGTTTGGTATGCAGATTTATTTAGTCGGCGGTGCCGTCCGCGATCATTTGTTAGGCTTGGCAGTCAAAGACCGCGACTGGGTGGTGGTAGGTGCCGATGCGCCTACCATGCTGGCGCAGGGTTTTCAGCCGGTGGGCAAAGATTTTCCCGTGTTCCTGCATCCCGACAGTCACGAAGAATACGCCCTCGCCCGCACCGAGCGTAAAACGGCCAAAGGCTATGCCGGTTTTGCGTTTCATGCCGATAAAGACGTGACGCTGGAACAAGATTTAATGCGCCGCGATTTAACCATCAATGCCATGGCGCAAGATTCAGACGGCCTGATTATCGATCCGTTCGGCGGGCAACAAGATCTTTCAGACGGCATTTTGCGCCATGTTTCTCCTGCTTTTGCCGAAGATCCGGTCAGGATTTTGCGCATTGCCCGTTTTGCCGCACGTTACGGCTTTACGGTGGCGGACGAAACCAGACAGCTGATGCGGCAGATGGTGGCCGACGGCGAAGCGGATGCGCTGGTGGCGGAACGGGTTTGGCAGGAATTGGCCAAAGGCTTGATGGAGCAAAATCCGGCGAAAATGATTGAAGTATTGCGCGAATGCGGCGCATTGGCGGTATTGCTGCCCGAAGTAGAAGCCTTGTTCGGTGTGCCGCAGCGTGCGGATTATCACCCTGAAATCGACAGCGGCATCCACACGCTGATGGTGTTGCAAAAAGCGGCCGAAATGGGCTTAAGTTTACCTGAGCGCTATGCGGCGCTGCTGCATGATTTGGGCAAAGCCAAAACGCCGTCTGAAATTCTACCCAAGCATTACGGGCATGATTTGGCCGGCGTAAGTTTGGTACGTGAAGTGAATGAACGTTTGCGTGCGCCGCGTGCGTGCGCCGAATTGGCCGAGCTGGTTTGCCGCTGGCACATTATTTTTCATCAAGCAGCACAACTCAAACCGGCTACCATATTGAAGACCTTAAAGAAAACCGATGCGTTCAGACGGCCTGAACGCTTTCAGACGGCCTTGAATGTGTGTATGGCTGATCAACAAGGCCGTCTGAATTTTGAAGATGCCGGGTATCCGCAGCGTGAACATTGGTTAAACTTATTACAGGCAGCCAATGAAATTGATGCCGGAGAAATTGCCGCACAATGCGCCCGAGATCAGCAGCAACATTTAATTGCGCAACGCATAGATGAAGCGCGTTTGGCCAAAATCAAGCCGGTACGGGAGGCCTTCAAAGCTCAACACGATTAAGGCTATCCATATAAATAAAGGCCGTCTGAAGCAATGCTTTTTCAGACGGCCTTTTAATCAATCAATTACTGCTTTTTCAAGCCCTTGGCTTTCACGGTCGCAATCGCGCCGTCAATGCCTTTTTGTTGGATTAATTCATTAAATTGATTGCGGTAAATCGTTACCAAACTGGCGCCGTCTACGCGGATATTGTAGATTTTGTATACCGAACCGACTTGGTAAAGCTGGTAAGCCACTTCGTATTTGGTGCCGTTTTTGGTTTGGATTTCAGAGAAAACATCATGTCGGTTGCCGTTGGAAGTCATTTTCGGCAGCAATTTCACTTTGGCATCCGCCGCGCCCATTAAGGCCGAATGCGAATACATGTTGATAATCATGTCTTTAAATGCGCTGATGAATTCACTTTTTTGTTTGGCAGTAAAATTACGCCACGGCGCGCCCACAGCCAAAGCGGAAATGCGCTCGTAATCCAGATAGCGGTTGGCATAGCTTTCGATTTGCTTCATTTTTTGCGCTTCGCTTGCCGAACTTTTGGCAATCTTCAACACAGTATCCATATTTTGCTGCATTTGCGTTTGCGCAGGATGCGTCGTAGCGGCAGCATAAGGAGCCACAACCGCCATCGGCGCGGCCAACATCAAGGCAGATAAATAACGGGTCATGTTTTTTCCTTTATCTTTCATCAAGGTGTAGGGAAAGTTTGGCTATTGTAATCGCTTTGATATCAGGAAATTTTAATAAAATGTAAAAAACCATTCAGGCCGCCTGAAAACAAATTAGCAGCCGATGAATAAATTATCATTATATATTAATTAGTTATAGATTAAATCAGGCGAAATGCTTTACAAATTTTTTGCAGTCACTATAATAACGGCTTCCTCACCGCCCAGGTGGCGAAATTGGTAGACGCAGGGGACTCAAAATCCCCCGCCGCAAGGTGTGTCGGTTCGAGTCCGACCCTGGGCACCAAATTTTAAAAAGACCGCTTAATGCGGTCTTTTTTGCCTTTGTCTCGCAGTTTCAGACGGTCTAAATAAGCCATTTTCTCCTGTTTTTGCCGATAAATTTGCTAAAATGACAAATATTGTCGGTTATCCCCTTTTATTCTGATTACAAAAAGGGTACATTTACTACATTGTAAACAATCTTCAATTCAACGGAACACACATCATGGATCGCTTCCCCAAATCATCAAAACTGGATCATGTCTGCTACGATATCCGCGGGCCGGTACACAAAGAAGCCCTGCGCCTGGAAGAAGAAGGCCACAAAATTCTGAAGCTGAACATCGGCAACCCCGCACCTTTCGGCTTTGAAGCGCCGGATGAAATTTTGGTAGACGTTATCCGTAATCTGCCGACTTCACAGGGCTATTGCGATTCCAAGGGCCTTTATTCTGCGCGTAAGGCCATTGTGCATTACTACCAAACCAAGGGCTTGCGTGACATTACCGTGAATGATGTGTTTATCGGCAACGGCGTATCCGAGCTGATTACCATGTCTATGCAGGCATTGCTCAATGACGGCGATGAAATCCTGATTCCGGCGCCGGATTATCCTTTATGGACGGCAGCCGCCACGCTGGCCGGTGGTAATGTGCGCCATTATTTGTGCGACGAGGAAAAAGACTGGTTTCCGGATTTGGCCGATATGGAAGCCAAAATTTCGCCGAAAACCAAAGCCATTGTAGTGATTAACCCGAATAACCCGACCGGCGCGGTGTACAGCAAAGAAATCCTGCTGGAAATCGCCGAATTGGCACGCAAACACGGCCTGATTATTTTTGCTGATGAGATTTACGACAAAATTTTGTACGATGGTGCCGTGCATCACCACATTGCCGCCCTCGCCCCCGACTTGCTGACCGTCACCTTTAACGGTTTGTCAAAAGCTTATCGCGTAGCCGGTTTCCGTCAAGGTTGGATGGTGCTCAATGGGCCGAAACAACACGCTCAAGGCTATATTGAAGGCTTGGAAATGCTTGCCTCTATGCGCTTGTGTGCTACCACGCCTATGCAACACGCGATTCAGACGGCCTTAGGCGGCTATCAGAGCATCAACGAATTTATTTTGCCTGGCGGTCGCTTGCTGGAGCAGCGCAACAAAGCTTACGAACTGGCGAACCAAATTCCCGGTATTACCTGCGTGAAGCCGATGGGTGCGATGTATATGTTCCCGAAAATCGATACTGAAATGTACAACATCCATGATGACATGAAATTCGTTTACGATTTGTTGGTGCAGGAAAAAGTCTTGTTTGTGCAAGGCTCGGGATTCAACTGGATCAAGCCCGACCACTTCCGCATCGTGACCCTGCCTTATGTGCATCAAATCGAAGAAGCGATGGCGAAATTGGAACGCTTCTTGAAAAATTATCGTCAATAACAGGATATAAAAAAAGCCGTCTGTTTTCAGACGGCCTTTTCTCTTTTCACCCATTATTTATTCAATTGCGCATTCAACATGTTTTCACGCGACAGAATGCGATCCAAATCCGCAGCTTCCATCAAGCCTAAATCCAAAATCACATCACGCACGCTTTGGCCGGTGGCCGCACAGATTTTACCGATGTAACCACCGTTTTCATGGCCGATGTAAGGATTCAGGAAGGTAATCAAACCAATTGAATTGAACACATAGCTCTCGCATACTTCGCGATTAGCCGTAATGCCTTTCACGCATTTTTCTGCCAAGCCTGTGCAAGCATTGTCCAATAACGAAATCGATTCCAACATACATTGCGCAATCACCGGCTCCATTACGTTCAATTGCAATTGACCTGCTTCAGAAGCGAAGGTAATCGTGGTATCGTTGCCCATTACTTTGAAGCAGACTTGGCTGACCATTTCCGGAATCACCGGATTTACTTTAGCCGGCGTAATTGAAGAGCCTGCCTGCATTTCCGGCAAATTAATTTCACCGAAGCCGGCGCGCGGACCGGATGACAGCAAACGCAAGTCGTTACAGATTTTCGATACTTTCACCGCCGTGCGTTTTACCGCGCTGTGTACCATCACATACGCGCCGCAGTCGGACGTTGCTTCGATCAGGTTTTCCGTCAGCTTCACATCCAAGCCGCTGATGGCTGCCAATTTTTTCACCGCTAAATCAGCATAGCCTTCCGGCGTATTCACGCCCGTGCCGATGGCGGTAGCACCCAAGTTCACTTCCAACAACAATTGGCGTGTGCGCTCCAAATTGACGATTTCTTCGTCCAACAATACTTGGAACGATTTAAATTCCTGCCCCAAAGTCATCGGCACCGCATCTTGCAACTGCGTACGCGCCAATTTCAATACATCTTTAAATTCATCCGCTTTTTGCGCAAACGAATCTTTCAACACAGTCAGGTTTTTCAAGAAATCACCCACGCTGTAATACACCGCCAAGCGGAAAGCAGTCGGATAAACATCGTTGGCTGATTGGCTGGCGTTCACATCGTCAATCGGGTTCACGGCTTCATAATTGCCCTTTTCCTGCCCCAATTGCTCCAAAGCCAAGTTGGCAATCACTTCACAGGTATTCATGTTGACGGAAGTACCCGCACCGCCTTGGAATACATCGGTCGGGAACTGATCCATGCAGCGACCGTTTACCAAAATTTCATCACAAGCCTTATCAATCGCGTTCGCCACTTCCGCCGACAACGCGCCCAATTCGCCATTGGCCTGTGCCGCCGCTTTTTTCACCTGCACCAAACTGCGCACAAAATGCGGCATGTCCGCTACTTTTTGCGAAGAAATCTGGAAGTTTTCCAAAGCGCGCAAGGTGTGGATGCCCCAATACACATCGCTCGGAATCTCACGTTCGCCCAATAAATCATATTCAACACGATAAGCCATACTCTAAACCCTCTTTGAGAAAATATTGATATCACCGGTACGCGGCTGCACAGGAGATAAGATAATCTTGTTAGCCTGATTTGTCCATATATTTAAGGCATAATCATACGGTGGTTTTGGGATAAAAAGCCGTCTGAAAACCTTTTCAGACGGCTTTTGTGCTCATTAAGCCAATTTTTCGTTTACCCAAGCTTCGATACTTGCCAAGGCTTGCGGTAATTTCGCCGCATCGCTGCCGCCTGCCTGCGCCAAGTCCGGACGGCCGCCGCCTTTGCCGCCGATTTGTTCGGCAGCAAATTTCACCAAATCGCCCGCTTTGACTTTTGCCATCAGCGGTTTGGATACACCGGCGCACAACGATACTTTTTCGCCGTTGACCGCTGCCAGTAAAACCACGGCTTGGTCGGATTTTCCGGTCAAATCGGTGACGATTTCACGCAATGCACCCGCATCGGCTTCGATTTGGGCGGCAACCAGTTTGGCTGCGCCCAAGTCTTTGGCGTTTTCCAGCAGTTTGGCACCGGCATAAACCGCCAATTCGGCTTTGGCTTTTGCCAAATCTTTTTCCAAAGTTTTGCTTTGAGCGGCATTGGCTTGGATTTTTGCCAACACGTCTTTTTCGGTTTGCGCTTTGACTTCGCCGATCACGTCTTTAATCAGCCGCTCTTGGTTTTGCGCCCATTTCAGAGCATTCAGGCCGGTAATCGCTTCGACACGGCGCACGCCTGCGGCAATGCCGCCTTCGGAAATGATTTTGAACAGACCGATGTCGCCGGTACGGGAAACGTGGGTACCGCCGCACAATTCGGTTGAAAAATCACCCATTTTCAAGACACGCACTTCGTCGCCGTATTTTTCGCCGAACAGCATCATTGCGCCGGTTTTTTGGGCATCTTCCATGCTCATAATGGCGGCTTCCACGGCCACGTTTGCCAAAATCGCTTCATTGACACGGCGTTCCACTTCGGCGATTTCTTCGGCAGTTACCGCCTGCGGGTGGGAAATATCGAAACGGGTCGATTCAGCGGTAACCAGCGAGCCTTTTTGCTCGACATGGCTGCCCAATACATCACGCAGAGCTTTGTGCATCAAGTGGGTGGCGCTGTGGTTGCGCATATTGGCGTTGCGGATATCGTTGTCGATTTTGGCGGTAACGGCATCACCGACTTTCAGACGGCCTGCAACCTGCACGCCGAACTGGCCGAACACTGCGGCTTTGATTTTCTGCGTATCACGCACTTCAAAGCGGTTTTCTCCGGCAAAAATATAGCCGACATCACCGATTTGGCCGCCCGATTCGGCGTAAAACGGTGTGAAATCAATCACCACTGCGCCGCTTTCGCCTTCTGCCAACTCGTTTACCGCTTCGCCGTCTTTATAGAGCGCCAATACGCAAGCCTCGGTTTGGCGTTCGGTATAGCCTTTAAATTCAGTGTCTTTGCCTTCGTAGCCCAACTGGGTGTTGGCTTTGAAACTTTGGGCGGCACGGGCACGGTTGCGCTGGGCTTCCATTTCCCGCTCGAAGCCTGCTTCGTCCAGCTCAATGTTGCGTTCACGGCAGATATCGGCGGTTAAGTCGTATGGAAAACCGTAGGTATCGTAGAGCTTGAAGATGATTTCGCCGTCAAGTTTTTTGCTGTCTTTTGCCAAAGCGTTTTCCAGCAAAGCCATGCCGGTTTCCAAAGTTTGGGCAAAGCGGCTTTCTTCGTTTTTCAGGGCTTCTTCGATTTGCGCCTGTTTTTCTTTCAATTCAGGATAGGCATCGCCCATTTCTTTAACCAAATCCGGCACCAGTTTGTGGAAAAACGGCTGGTTTTGACCAAGTTTGTAACCGTGGCGCACGGCACGGCGGATAATGCGGCGCAATACATAACCCCGGCCTTCGTTGCCCGGCAATACGCCGTCGGCAATCAGGAAAGAGCAGGAACGGATATGGTCGGCAATCACTTTCAGGCTCGGCTCGTCCATGCTGAATGCAGCGCCGGTTTCCCGTGCCACGGCTTTGAGCAGGCCTTGGAACAGGTCGATTTCGTAGTTGCTGTGTACGCCCTGCATCACTGCCGCCATGCGCTCCAAGCCCATGCCGGTATCGACGGACGGTTTCGGCAACGGATTCATGTTGCCCTGCTCATCCCGGTTATACTGCATAAATACGCAGTTCCAGATTTCGATCCAGCGGTCGCCGTCTTCTTCCGGACTGCCGGGAATGCCGCCCCAAATTTCTTCGCCGTGGTCGTAGAAAATTTCGGAACACGGGCCGCAAGGGCCGGTGTCGCCCATTTGCCAGAAGTTGTCGGACGCATAATGGCCGCCTTTGTTGTCGCCGATACGGACAATGCGGTCGGCGGGCATACCGATTTCGTTGAGCCAGATGTTGTAGGCTTCATCGTCTTCAGCGTAAACCGTTGCCAGCAGTTTTTCTTTCGGCAGGTTGAGCCATTCTTTGCCGGTCAGAAAACCCCATGCGAAGTGGATTGCATCACGTTTGAAATAATCGCCGAACGAGAAATTGCCCATCATTTCAAAAAAGGTATGGTGGCGGGCGGTGTAGCCGACGTTTTCCAAGTCGTTGTGTTTACCGCCGGCACGTACGCATTTTTGGGCGGTGGTGGCACGGTTGTACGGGCGTTTGTCAAAGCCTAAGAACACGTCTTTAAATTGGTTCATGCCGGCATTGGTAAACAGCAGGGTCGGGTCGTCATGCGGCACCAGCGAAGAGGAGCGGACGATTTGGTGTTGGTGTTGTTCGAAATATTTCAGGAATTTTTGACGTAATTCAGAAGTTTTCATGGTATTTTCTGTAGCAGGTTTAAACGGTTTCAGACGGCCTGTTGAAGCTTTTCAAAGGCCGTCTGAATATAATTTTCAGATACCGCCTATCTTACCGCAAATCCTTGTTTCAAGCTATCTGTCGGTCTGAATTATTGGCGGTGAAATGTGGCAAATTTTTACAAAAAGGCCGCCTGGAATTTCAGACGGCCTTTGGGAGTGTTTACTTTTTCTGCAACGCCCGTTTGACGATAATCATCCAGTCTTTTTTGTCCAACACCGGACGCTCGTTAAACACATCGTATTCAATACCGTCGAGCTTTTGCAAAATCAACTGCCCGCCGATAATAATCATGCGTAGCTCAAAACCGATGCGGCCTTTGAGTGTTTTGCCCAAGGGCGAGCCGCCTTTGAGCATGCTGAATGCGCGTCCGCATTCGTGTGCCATCAAGCGTTGGAAGGCGAAATCGGCTTTACCTTCGGCAATTTGCTGCTCCGTGACTTTGAAGCGCTCCAAATCATCTTGCGGAATATAGATACGCCCTTTTTGCCAATCGACGGCGACATCCTGCCAAAAGTTGATCAGTTGCAAAGCGGTGCAGATGCCGTCGCTACGGGCAATGCTTACCGGATCATGTTCGCCGTAGAGATGCAATAGTATGCGCCCGACGGGATTGGCCGAGCGGCGGCAGTAATCAATCAATTCGCCAAAGGTTTGATAGCGTTTTTTCACCACGTCTTGCTTAAACGCGCAAAGCAAATCGTAAAACGGCCCAAGCGGCATTTTAAAAGGTGTAATCGCTTCATTATTGAGCCGCTGCATCAGCGCGGTTTGCGGCGTTTCACCCTTTTGGATGCGGTCTAACTCGTGTTCCAATTCGGTCAAATCGTGCAAACGGCTTTCATCGCTTGAATTGCCTTCATCGGCAATGTCGTCAGCAGTGCGGGCAAAAGCATACACGGCGTGAATGGGCTTGCGCAGACGGCGCGGCAAAATAATGGAGCCGACGGGGAAATTTTCGTAGTGGTTGACAGACATAATGCGTTCTTTGCGTGGTATTTTTTCAGACGGCCTTTTTTAGCTGACAGGCCGTCTGAAACGGGGCCAAGCCCAATCAAAACCCGTTTTCCATCATAATTTGGCCGGGTTCGCGGTTACGGTGCATGGCATAGCCCAAGTCCATCAAGGCTTGGAAGGTGTCTTTTACCATTGCCGGATTGCCGCACACCATGAAGCGCGTATCGGCTTTGTTAAACGTAAAACCGATGTGTTTTTCCAAACCGCCTTCCAGCAGCAAAGCCGGAATGCGTTGGTTGGACAAGGTGTTTTCGGTGGTTTCGCGCGTGGTTACGGGCACGAAAACCAATTTGTGGAAATACTCTCCAATCAGCGGATGATCTTTCAAATCGGCCAAGCGTCGGCTGAAAATCAATTCATCGGCATATGACACGGAATGCACCAGCACCAACCGCTCGAAGCGTTGCCAAATTTCCGGTTGCTCGATGATGGATAGAAACGGCGCAATGCCCGAGCCGGTAGAGAGCATCACCAAATCTTTGCCGTCTGGAAAACGTTCGGGCAACAGGAAACCGGTAGCGGTTTTATCCAGCAGGATTTCATCGTTTGCCTGCATTTTTGCCAATCTGGCCGACATCGGTCCGTCTTCAATCAACACGGCAAAATATTCCAAAGTATCGGCATATTCGGCCGATACCACCGAATAGGCACGCCAGATAAAGCCTTCGCCGTCGCGGAAACCCAAGCGCGAAAACTGGCCGGCGGAAAAGCGGTAGGCTTCGGGGCGCGTGATGGCGAATGTCATCAGTTTGGGTGTGTGGTGTTTCACCCATAACACTTTTTCTTCGGTGAACTTGGCTTCAGGTGCGGCGGCCATAAGGTTTCCTTTGGTCAACATATTTCAGACGGCCTTGATTATACGCTAAGGCCGTCTGAAAAATAACAGTAAAGTTTTTATGGAAACAGTTCATGCCGTCCGAAAGGCCTTCAGACGGCATGAATATTCACAAAGCCGTATCCAAAGCTTTGGAAATATCCTGCCAAATGTCGTCCACGTCTTCAATGCCGATGGAAAAACGCAGCAAACCGACCCTGATGCCCATTTCCATTTTCACATTGTGCGGCACGCCGCTGTGTGATTGTGAATAGCAATGATTGACCAAGCTTTCTACGCCGCCCAAGCTGGATGCCATTTTGATCAAATCCATGTTTTGAATCACGCTGTTGGCTGCTTGCTTGGTGTCGTTTTTCAGATAAACCGTGACCACGCCGCCGATGCCTTCGGGCATTTGCGTTTTGGCCAATTCGTAATGTTCATGCGACGGTAAGCCCGGATAAAAAACTTTTTCCACCGCCGGATGATTTTCCATGCGTTTGGCGATTTCCAAGGCGTTTTCGCAGTGGGCTTTCATACGCAAGGCCAAGGTTTTGATGCCGCGTAACACCAGCCAGCAGTCGAACGGGCTGGCCACTGCGCCGCTGTTGACCATCATGGTGTGCAAAGGCTTGGCCAATTCTTTGGTTTTCACCACCGCCACGCCCATCAACACATCGGAATGGCCGCACAAATATTTGGTGGCGGAGTGGAACACAATGTCGCAACCCATATCCAGCGGGCGTTGCAGATACGGCGTGGCAAAAGTATTGTCTATGCCGACCAGCGCACCGGCTGCCTTGGCTTTGGCGGCTAAAGCCGGAATATCCACCAAGCGTAATAATGGGTTTGAAGGCGTTTCGAGCCAAAGCATTTTGACGTTGGCGTGTTCGGCCAACAGCGCATCGAGATTATCGGGATCGCTCAAATCGGCTAATACCACGTTCACGCCCCATGGCGCATACACATCATTCAACAAATCATAGGCGCCGCCGTAGATATCGGCCACGGCAATGATTGTGTCGCCCGGTTTCAAAAATGTGCGCCACACGGCATCAATGCCAGCCATGCCGCTGGAAAAAGCAAAACCGGCTGCGGCGTGTTCCAAATCGGCGACCGTATCTTCCAAAATTTTGCGCGTGGGATTGCTCAAGCGCGAATAACGGTAAGGGGTTTGTTCGCCGATTTCACGGGTGGCAAACATACTGTTTTGGTAAACCGGCGGCATCAGCGCGCGCTGGTGTTCGTCGCAATCATAGCTGGAATGAATCGCTTTGGTGGCAAATTTCATGGCACAAACCTATTTCGATATGAATGGCATTCATTCTATCACTATCTGGAAAATAGAAACAATCAATACCGTCCTGCCCGCTAAGTGATATAATCTCGCATTTATAAAATCGGCCATCAAACCGACCTTTCAGACGGCCTTGAATTACCGTTTCCCGCCCACACTTAATCAAGCCTAGGCTTAATTCTAAGGAAAAAACACGCATGAACGCCATCGCAGACGTGCAATCAACCCGCGATTTACGCAACCTGCCGATTAACCAAGTCGGAATTAAAGATTTACGTTTCCCGATTACCTTACGAACCGCCGAAGGCGAACAGGCCACCGTTGCCCGTCTGACCATGACGGTGTATCTGCCTGCCGACCAGAAAGGCACGCACATGTCGCGCTTTGTTGCGTTGATGGAAAAGCAAACCGAAGCCTTGGGCTTCGAGCGTTTGCAGCAACTCACGCGCGAAATGGTTGAATTGCTGGATTCGCATTCCGGCAAAATCAGTGTGGGCTTTCCTTTTTTCCGCAAGAAAACTGCTCCGGTGTCCGGCATTCAGTCGCTGCTTGATTATGATGTTACCTTGACCGGTGAAATCAAAAGCGGTGCATACAGCCACAACCTGAAAGTGATGGTGCCGGTGACTTCGCTTTGTCCGTGTTCCAAAGAGATTTCGCAATACGGCGCACACAATCAACGTTCGCATGTTACCGTATCGCTGGTAGCCAATGCCGATGTGGGGATTGAAGAGGTCATCGACTGCGTGGAAGCGCAAGCAAGCTGCCAACTCTACGGCCTGCTCAAACGCCCTGATGAAAAATTCGTGACCGAGCAAGCGTATGAAAATCCGAAATTTGTGGAAGACATGGTGCGCGATGTGGCCACTTCTCTGATTGCCGATGCCCGCGTGGAAAGCTTTGTGGTGGAAAGTGAAAACTTTGAATCGATTCACAACCATTCGGCTTATGCGGTGATTGCTTATCCTTAAACGCAATATTCAGCAAAGGCCGTCTGAAAACGAATCGTCCGGACGGCATTGTTAATGACGGAACTATGCTGCATAGGCTGTCTGAAACTGATTTAACGCAAGCAAACCTGTTTCCTGTGTTTCAGACGGCCTCAAATCACTTATTAATGCCGATTAATGCCGAAACATTGATATGATATTAAATTTTTGTTTAACCAACGCGGATCTACCCCGCACCGACAGGTTGCCGATATGAAAAAACTCTTTTATTTTATCTTGGCCTTTCTCGCCTTGTTTGACACAGCTTTTGCCGAGCCGGTTGATGCGTCGAAACTTTTGCCGCCCGAGCAGGCGTTCCGCCCGCAGATTAATGTCACCGAGCAAGGTATCAATGTGCAATTTCAGATTGCCGAAGGTTATTACCTTTACCAATCCAAAATCATTGCCGATACCGATCCTGCCGGCGTGTTGAGCGATACGCCGCAATTTGGCCCGGGTGAAGAAAAAGAAGACGAATTTTTCGGCAAGCAAACCGTGTACCACCACGCGGCGCAAGTGAATTGGCCTTATCAACAAGCTTTCGGCCAATATAAACTAACCTTGGGCTATCAAGGTTGCGCTGAAGCCGGCGTGTGCTATCCGCCGGTAAATACGGTGTTCGACATCAACGGCAACGGCCTGTATGAGCCGCAAGGCGATGATACGCCGGTGTCGGCGAAAGAACGCTTCACCCGACCCGATGCCAAATCTTCAGACAGTCTGAAATCTGCACCTGCCCAAAGCGGCGGGGGTCGTTTCAAATTGTCTCGAGATACTTTGAACGCCAATCTTTTGGCGTTTTTTCTCGCCGGTTTGGGCCTGAGCTTTACCGCTTGTATGTATCCGCTGCTGCCGATTGTGTCGAGCATTGTCGTCGGCGATAAAAATGCCACTAAGGGGCGGGCGTTTGCCTTGTCGATGGTGTATGTACAAGGTTTGGCGCTCACTTATACTTTGGTCGGTGTGTTTGCCGGTCTGACCGGTTCGCTGTTGACCGTGTGGCTGCAACAGCCTTGGGTAGTATTAACTGCTGCGGCGGTTATGGTGTTGTTGGCTTTATCGATGTTTGGTTTCTTCAATATCCAATTGCCAAGCTCGGTGCAGTCGTATTTTCAAAACCAAAGCAACAAGCTTTCCGGCGGCCGCATGGCTTCGGTGTTTGTGATGGGTATGCTGTCTGCGTTGATTGTCGGCCCTTGTGTAGCGCCGCCTTTGGCCTTTGCTTTGGGCTATATCGGCCAAACCGGTGATGCGGTATTGGGCGGTTTGGCATTGTATGCCTTGGCTTTGGGTACGGGCGTACCGCTGATTATCATCGGTACTTTCGGCGGCCACATCATGCCGCGCGCAGGCGATTGGATGAACGGCATCAAATCCGCGTTCGGCTTTATCCTACTGGCGGTGGCGGTGTATCTGGCTACGCCTTACCTGCCTTACGCACTGGTGGCGTTGCTTTATACTTTATTGCTTTTGGTACCCGCGGTGTGGTTGTTGGTATGTGCCGGTAAACAGACAGGCCGTCTGAAAAGCGTGGCAATGGTGCCGGGCTTTTTGCTGCTGATTGGCGGCGCATGGTTCGGCTGGCAAAGCTACCAACGCCAAACCACTGCCCTGCATCATTTCTTAACCCTAACCCCGCCGTCCGAAGCCGGACAAAGCGGCGGCCACGGCATTATGTTTACCGATGCGGCCGAACTCAAGGCCGCGATGGATGCCGCTTTAAAAACCGATCCGTCGAAACCGGTCTTGCTTGATTTCTATGCCGATTGGTGCGTTTCCTGCAAAGAAATGGCAGCCTACACGCTCAACCAGCCTCAGGTTCACGAAGCGGTGGATATGCAGCGCTTTTTCCAAATCGATGTCACCGCCAACACTGCCGGTCATCAAGCCTTGTTGAAAGAATACGGCTTATTCGGGCCTCCGGGTGTGTTTGTGATTCGTGCGGACGGTACGCATAGCGAAGCTTTATTGGGTTTTGTGAAACCGGATGCGTTTATCGAATGGTATCGGCAAAACGAAAAATAATGTGACCTATAATCAAGGCCGTCTGAAAAAATACTTTTCAGACGGCCTTTTCTGTTTTGTCAATAATTGGTAATCAACACTTCCTGCGTTTCTCCGCTTTTGTATTTCGCCTGATAATTGGCGTTTTGGTAATGGAAATTCAGATAGTTGATGTTAAACGAATGCACGATGCACCAATCCAATAATTGCTGATGCGTTTTGCCTTTGTGTTTCATCACATTGGATAAGGCAAAGCGGATATGATGCGCATCGCAGTTTTTGAGAAATTGCAGTAAATCCCGTTCGTCTTGCACCGTCCAGCCGCCGTTTTCATTATAGGCTGCCGTACCCAACAAATACGGGGGGTCAAGATAAAGAAACGCGTTTTGCTGCTGTAAATACTGAATGTCTAAATCACGGAAATCTTGGCAGGCAAAACGGATATGGCGCGTGTGCAGCCTTTGCATAAACAGCCGCAGCTTGTTGCGCAGGCTGACATTGAAATCACGCTTGCCCACCGGCAGATTGAATCCGCCTTTTTGGTTGAAACGGATTTGGTTGTTAAAGCCGTAAAAAATCAGCAACAAAAACAATAAATTGTCTTTATATTGGTTATAATCCTGCCGCAATTGGGCAAACGGTTGTTTATTGAATCTGCCCAAGCCATTGTTGCTGTTGCATTCATAAAAATCGTAATCGTGGCGGAAGGTATCGCTTAAGCCGTAATGCGCGATTTTTTGTTCCAATTGCGCCACCAAATCGGTATAGCTTTGGCTCTGAATAAAATTCATCAAATCAACCAGTTGCTCGTTTTTATCGATGCAAATGATTTCATCAGCCAATACATTGATACCCACATTGGCACCGCCTGAAAATACATCGTAAAACACGCCGAAAGGCTCAGGCAGCTTGGCCTTGATTTGCGGCAACAATTTGCCCTTACCACCGGTATAGTTCAACGGCGATTTAACGATTTCTTGATTGGATTCATTGGATGGCATCAATGCAACCGATTCGTCACGAATGCCGACTTCACACAAAAACAAACGCTCTTTATGCTCGGCAAGCTGTGTTTTACCGGTGGTAAAGGCATGGAAATCCTGCTCGAATACCGACACTTTGCCTTTTTTCTGTAAAATTTCCATGATTTGCACATCAGAAATTTTGGCATTTGAGCGCGAATTGATTTTTGAGCCGGTATTGTTATACGACACTAAAATGTATTTGGCATCAATGTTTTCAATCAGTCGGCCAAACTGCGCCGCTGCTTTTTGCGTGCAGTAATCGCTTTTCAGATGGCTTCTGTCCATTTTGCGCGCCACGCCGTGCACTTTGGGTTTAGCATTGACAGCAACATTTTCCAAAAAATGATAAGCATCGCCGTATTGGCGCGAATTATATGGGGGGTCGATATAGACAATGTCGCTGCGAAGGGTTTTCGCCAGCTCATTGGCATCCTGCTGAAAAATTTGATTGCCCCGATTGTGGTCTTCCTGCGTTTGCGGCAAACGCAATACCAGCGGCTTGGCCAAATCGCCGCTGCGGCGGAAAGCATCGTAATGACCGACGGTATTGGCGATGCGGTCGATGGCATACAATAATGATGTAATCAATACAGCCTGTTCACGCGCATTGATTTTGCCTTGGACGAACAAGACATCGATGTCGTCACGAATTACCCCAACCTTCAGCATATTTTGGCGGCTCAAAAAGGTATCGGCAAAATGGCGTGAATAATAGTTTTCAGACGGCATATCGCCCAACCGATTGTATCCCTCAACCAATTCTTTGATATGCGGCCAATTGACCGCTTCATCAGCAAAGAAAGTTTGATAAGCCAAAAAATTGCCGAATAAAGTATCGTTGATTTGAATACGGAAACGGTCGTTGAAATGGTGCGCCACCACACCCGTGCCGCCGAATAAATCGGTAAAGGTATGGCAATCGCGGCAATGCATGCGAATCACGTAATCAATAAAAGGCAGCAGCTTGAATTTGCTGCCTAGATAGCGGCGGTTGTGAATCTGAAACATATATTTCCAAATAAGGCATCTTCGGCATCGCATTATAATGCCAAACTGAAAAAATCACGCTATGGCCGTGACGATTTTTCTTTTGCTTGGCCTTTCTGTCGCCAACATTATTTTGTTTCTCTGATAAAATAAGCATTCCTAACATTCAGGCCGTCTGAAGCCTTTCAGACGGCCTCAACCTGTTTTCTATCTCCATCATGACCTATCCGATTCCCAAACCCCAAGAAAAAAACCGTTGGTTCAATCTTTCGCAAGGTTCGTTGCCATTGGCTTTGGCACGCCATTTGCCGCACAAGCAGCTTAAAGTGGTATTGACTCAAGATGCCGAGCAAGCCCTGCGCCTTCAGACGGCCTGGCAGTTTTTCCGGCCGCACGATACGGCGGTTTTCCTGCCCGATTGGGAAACGCTGCCCTACGAGCGTTTTTCGCCGCATCACGATTTGGTGTCGGAACGCTTGGCCGCTTTATGGCAAATTAAAAGCGGCGCGGCAGATGCGTTGTTTGTGCCGGTGGCGACGGCTATGCAGAAATTGCCGCCGGTATCATTCTTGGCCGGGCGCACATTTTGGCTGAAAACCGGCCAATCTTTGGATTTGGACGCGCTTAAAGGCAATTTGATCGAAGCCGGTTACAGCCATGTATCCAACGTGGTAGCCACAGGCGAATTTGCCGTGCGCGGCGGGATTGTCGATTTGTTCCCGATGGGCAGCGACATGCCCTACCGCTTGGATTTGTTTGATGACGAAATAGACAGCATCAAAACCTTCGATCCCGATACCCAACGCACCGTTGCGCCGGTCTGCGAAATCCGCCTGTTGCCGGCACACGAATTCCCCACCGACGACGAAGCGCAAAAAATCTTCCGCAGCCGTTTTCGTGATGAAATCGATGCCGACTATCATGCGGCAGCGGTGTATAAAGCGGTGAGCAACGGCCATTTCGGCGCGGGTGTGGAATATTATCTGCCGCTGTTTTTTGAAAATGAGTTGGATACGCTGTTTGATTATGTCGGCAGCAATGCCCTGTTTGTCTGCTTGGGCGACGTGCATGCCGAAGCCGCGCGTTTCCAAAGCGATGTCAAATCACGCTACCGAATGGCGCAAGGCGATGAAACCTACCCGCCTTTGCTTCCACAGCATTTGTATCTTACCTCCGACCAATTTGCAGGCCGTCTGAAAGCTTATGCGCAAGTATGGCCGGACATGTTCAGCCACGACCAAAACCTGCCCGGTGTCGCGGTCAACCGCCAAGCCGAACAGCCTTTGCAAGCCCTGCTTGATTTTCAGACGGCCTTTGAAGGGCGGATTTTGTTGTGTGCCGAAAGTCTCGGCCGCCGCGAAACCATGACCGGCTTTATGCGGCAAAACGGCATTAAAGCCAAAGCTGTCAGCGATTGGCAGGGCTTTTTGTCGGCACACGAACCGCTGATGATTACTGTGGCGCCACTGGCTTACGGTTTCCAGTTGCCCGAGCAAAACATCGCCGTGATTACCGAATCGGATTTGTACCAATACGTCGCCAAATCCCGCAAAACCAACCGCCGCAAAAAACATGCCGAAGTTTCAGACGGCCTGTTGCGCGATTTGGCCGAAATCAACCTTGGTGATCCGGTGGTGCACGAAGAACACGGCATCGGCCGCTATATGGGTTTGGTGACGATGGATTTGGGCGGCGAAACCGCCGAAATGATGCTGCTTGAATACGCGGGCGAAGCCCAATTGTATGTTCCGGTGTCGCAATTGCACCTCATCAGCCGCTATTCCGGCCATGCGCACGATAATGTGCAATTACACAAACTCGGCACCGCAGCATGGAACAAAGCCAAACGCAAAGCCGCCGAAAAAGCACGCGATACTGCTGTCGAACTGCTCAACCTCTACGCCCAACGCGCTGCGCAGAAAGGCCACAAATTCGACATCAACGAATCGGATTACCAAGCCTTTGCCGACGGCTTCGGTTATGAAGAAACCGAAGACCAAGCCGCCGCCATTGCCGCTGTGATTAAAGATTTGACCCAAGGCAAACCGATGGACAGATTGGTTTGCGGCGATGTCGGCTTCGGCAAAACCGAAGTCGCCTTGCGTGCTGCATTTGTGGCGGTAATGGGCGGGAAGCAAGTGGCCGTGTTGGCACCGACCACGCTTCTGGTCGAACAACACGCACAGAATTTTACCGACCGCTTCGCCGATTTTCCGGTAAAAGTCGCCTCCTTATCGCGCTTCAACAACAGCAAAACTACCAAAACCGCATTGGAAGGCATGGCCGACGGCACGGTCGATATCGTCATTGGCACGCACAAATTGGTGCAGGACGGCATCAAGTTCAAAAACCTGGGTTTGGTGATTATCGACGAAGAACACCGCTTCGGCGTGCGCCAGAAAGAGCAGCTCAAGCGCCTGCGCGCCAATGTCGATATCCTTACCATGACCGCCACGCCGATTCCGCGCACCTTAAGCATGGCGCTGGAAGGCTTGCGCGACTTTTCACTGATTACCACCGCACCGAGCCGCCGCTTGGCGGTGAAGACCTTCGTCAAAACATTTAGCGAAGGCAGCGTGCGCGAAGCGGTGCTGCGCGAACTCAAACGCGGCGGACAAGTGTTTTTCCTGCACAACGAAGTCGATACCATCGAAAATATGCGCGAACGCTTGGAAGCCCTGCTGGCCGAAGCCCGCATCGGCGTAGCGCACGGCCAATTGCGCGAACGTGAATTGGAACAAGTCATGCGCGACTTTTTGCAGCAGCGGTTTAACGTATTGCTCTGCTCGACCATCATCGAAACCGGCATCGACATCCCCAATGCCAACACCATCATCATCAACCGCGCCGACAAATTCGGCTTGGCGCAACTGCACCAACTGCGCGGGCGCGTCGGACGCAGCCACCACCAAGCCTACGCCTACCTGCTCACGCCCGAATACGTCACCAAAGATGCCGAAAAACGCTTGGATGCGATTGCCGCCGCCGATGAATTGGGCGCGGGCTTCACCCTCGCGATGCAGGACTTGGAAATCCGCGGTGCAGGTGAAATCTTGGGTGAAGGCCAAAGCGGCGAGATGATGCAGGTCGGTTTCACGCTATACACCGAAATGCTCAAGCAAGCCGTGCGCGATTTGAAAAAAGGCCGCCAACCCGATTTGGATGCACCGCTGGGCGTCACCACCGAAATCAAGCTGCACAGCCCTGCACTGCTGCCTGATGACTATTGCCCCGACATCCATGAACGTTTGGTGCTCTACAAACGTTTGGCCACCGCTGAAACCCACAAGCAAATCAACGCTGTTCATGAAGAATTGGTCGATCGCTTCGGCCTGACCGGAACTGCCGCGAAAACCTTGATTGAAAGCCACCATTTGCGTTTGCAAGCCAAAGAAATGGGCATTGCCGCCATTGACGCTACCAACGAAGCGGTTACCATCACGTTCGGCAAAAACAACCGCATTGACCCGACCGAAATCATCATATTGATTCAAACCGACAAAAAATACCGCTTGGCCGGCGCGGACAAGCTGCGGTATCACACGGAAATGGAAAATATCGATGTGCGGATTAATGCGGTGAAGGAAGTGTTGAAGACGTTGAAAGAGAAAGTATTGATAGCGGAATAAGATTAAAAATTTTATCACAATGACTTTTAGGAATATCTATTATTCAATTTTCAAACGAAAGTATTTATGAATGTTACCTACCCACAAGCCTTGTCATTTTATCGGCGCAACTTATAACCAAACACCATAAGATAAGTAAAATCGATTCTTTCCTATTTTTTCAGACGGCCTTTAACATGCCGACATCGATAAAATAAGAAAGAACACACCATGAGCCATTATCCGATTTTTGCTGATTTGCGCGGCCGCGCCGTTTTGCTAGCCGGTGCGGGCAAAGTGGCCGGGCGCAAGGCGGAAAGCCTGCTGAAAGCCGGAGCCGTCGTACGCGTGGTAGCGCAAAAGCTGAATCCGACTTTTCAGGCATGGCAAAGCGAAGGCAGGATTACTTGGTTGGGCGGTGTGTTTCACGATTTTTATTTGGATGATGTATTTTTGGCCGTTACCGCCACTGATGACCACAATCTCAACCAACGGATTTTCAAAGCGGCTGAAGCGCGCGGTAAATTCTGCAATACAGTCGATACCGCCGGTTTATGCTCGTATATCGTACCGGCCATTATTGACCGCAGCCCGATTCAAATCGCCATTTCCAGCGGCGGCACTTCGCCTGTATTAGCACGAAAATGGCGGCAAATCATCGAAACGCTGCTGCCGCTTCACACCGGGAAAATGGCGGCCATTGCAGGAAAATGGCGCACTCGCGTGAAAGAAAAAATCGATGGCATGGAAAACCGCCGCCGCTTTTGGGAGCATCTGTTCGACAGCCGCTTTAATGCTTTAACCGCACAAGGCAATCTTGAAGCGGCCGAAGCTGAATTATCCGCCCAGCTTGACGGCTGTCAACCTGCCAAAGGCGAAGTAGTATTAGTGGGGGCAGGCCCGGGCGATGCCGGTTTGTTGACCATTCATGCTTTGCAGGCGATTCAGGCGGCGGATATTGTATTGTATGATGCGTTGGTCTCGGATGAAATTCTGAGCATGGTACGCAAGGATGCGGAAAAAGTCAGCGTCGGCAAACGTGCGGGCTGCCATCACGTGCAGCAGGAAGAAACCAATCGGTTGTTGGTGAAATACGCATTACAAGGTCTGCGCGTGGTACGTTTGAAAGGCGGTGACCCGTTTGTCTTCGGGCGCGGCGGCGAAGAAGCGCAGATATTGCGTGTAGCCGGTGTGCCTTACCGTATTGTGCCGGGCGTAACCGCTGCTTTAGGCGCAACTGCTTATGCCGGCATTCCGCTGACGCATCGCGATTGCGCGCAAAGCGCGCTGTTTGTCACCGGCCACAGCAAACACGACGGTGACCAGCCCGATTGGCGCACTTTGGCTTTGAGCCATCAAACCTTAGCGATTTATATGGGTACTTTACGTGCTTCGGTGATTACTGAAAAGCTGATTGAATACGGCCGCAGCGAAGACACGCCTGTTGCCGTGATTTCCAACGGCACCCTGCCGAGCCAATCGGTGCAAACAGGCCGTCTGAAAGATTTGCCGCAAATGGCAGAAAATGCACCGCGCCCCGCTTTGATGGTCATCGGCGAAGTTGCCGCACTGCGCGATGAGTTGAAATGGTTTCAAGAGAGCAATGCAGCTTAATCATTAAAGAATATGGTTAACAAATCAAAAAGGCCGTCTGAATATTCAGACGGCCTTTTTTTCATAGGATTAGGCAGCAATCAATGCTGTCGTATGCCTCTTATTTTTTCTTCTGCGCCGGCAAGTCGGTACAAATACCCAACGCCACTTCTGCAGCCATACCGATGGATTCCCCCAAGGTCGGATGCGGGTGGATGGTTTTGCCGATGTCTTCAGCATCGCAGCCCATTTCGATGGCCAAGCAGATTTCGCCGATCATGTCGCCGCCGTTTGGACCGACAATACCGCCGCCGATAATTTTGCCGGTTTCGGCATCAAAAATCAGTTTGGTAAAGCCGTTGTCACAGCCGTTGGCAATGGCACGACCGGAAGCGGCCCAAGGGAAGTTGGCTTTGGTGATTTTGCGGCCTTCTGCTTTGGCAGACAACTCGGTTACACCTACCCAAGCTACTTCGGGCGAGGTGTAGGCAACACCCGGAATCACGCGCGCATCGAAGAATGCTTTGTGGCCGGCACAGTTTTCCGCGGCAACGTGGCCTTCGTGTACGGCTTTGTGCGCCAGCATAGGCTGGCCGACAATGTCACCAATGGCGTAGATATGCGGTACATTGGTGCGCATTTGTTTGTCGACTTCGATAAAGCCGCGGTCAGTCACCGCTACACCGGCTTTTTCCGCACCAATCAGTTTACCGTTAGGTGCACGGCCTGCGGCCACCAACACGGCATCATAGCGTTGCGGCTCTTTCGGTGCGTTCGCACCTTCAAAAGTCACATACACGCCGTCTTCTTTGGCTTCAACAGCTACGGTTTTGGTGTTAATCATGATGTTGTCGAAGCGGTATTCGTTGGCTTTTTGCCATACTTTTACCAAGTCGCGGTCGGCACCTTGCATCAGGCCATCCATCATTTCAACCACGTCTAAGCGTGTACCCAAGGTGCTGTATACCGTACCCATTTCCAAGCCGATGATACCGCCGCCGATAATCAACATTTTGTCCGGCACTTCTTTCAATGCCAATGCGCCGGTTGAGTCGAAAATACGCGGATCTTCGGGGATGAACGGCAATTGGGTAACGCGGCTGCCTGCAGCGATGATGCAGTTTTTGAACGCAACGGTTTTCTTTTCGCCGGTTTGCGTGGCTTGTTCGTATTCTTCACTGGCGGTCAATGCCACTTCCATGTGGTTAGGACCGACAAATTGGCCTTCGCCTTGGATAATGTCTACTTTGCGGCCCTTTGCCATGCCTTTCAGGCCGGTAGTCAGGCGGTTGACCACGCCTTCTTTGTAGCCGCGCAGCATGTCGATATCCAATTCGGGCTCAGGATATTTAATACCGTTGGCCGCCAAATGACGCACTTCGTCAATCACCGCGGCATTGTGCAGCAAGGCTTTTGACGGGATACAACCCACGTTCAAGCAGACGCCGCCCAAGGTGCTGTAACGCTCAACGATAGCTACTTTCAATCCTTCGTCGGCAGCGGCAAATGCAGCTGAATAGCCGCCGGGACCGCCGCCCAATACCACTACGTCGTATTCGGCATCAGCAGTACCGGCAAATTGCGCAGCTTGAGGCGCCGGTGCAGTTTGCTTAGGTGCTTCTTGTGCCGGGGCTTCTGCTTTTGGCGCTTCAGCAGCTGCACCTTCGGCTTCGATGACTGCAATTAAGCCGCCTTCGGAAATTTTATCGCCGACTTTGACTTTGACTTCTTTCACCACACCCGCGGCTTCTGCCGGTACATCCATAGTAGCCTTATCGGTTTCCAAGGTAATCAGCGTGTCTTCCAGCGCGACGGTGTCGCCCGCTTTGATTTCCACGGCAATAATATCTACATTTTCGTGACCGCCGATGTCGGGCACTTTCAATTCGATTAAGCTCATTTTTAGCCTTTCTGGTTAGCCGTCCGAAAGGTTTCAGACGGCCTCAACATCATTCAAACTTAGCATGTTACGGCAAGCCTTTAAGCTCACCGAGCCCTTCACCGATTACAGACTGATGCGACGGAAATCTTTCAACAGATTAGCCAGGAATACAGTGAAACGCATACCGGCGGCTCCGTCGATTACACGGTGGTCGAAAGACAGGCTCAATGGGCACATCAAACGCGCTTCAAATTCTTTACCGTTCCAAACCGGTTTCATTTGCGATTTACACACACCCAAGATAGCCACTTCAGGCGCGTTCACAATCGGAGTAAAGCCGGTACCGCCGATACCGCCCAAGCTGGAAATGGTAAAGCATGCGCCCTGCATCTCTTGCGGTTTCAACTTGCCTTCGCGGGCTTTTTTGCTCAATTCGGTCAATTCTTGGCTGATTTGTTTCAGGCCTTTTTGATCCACATCTTTAATCACCGGAACCACCAAACCATTCGGCGTGTCGGCGGCAAAACCGATATTGAAATAGTTTTTCAATACCAAGTTGTCGCCGTCTAAAGAAGCGTTGAATTCGGGGAATTGTTTCAAGGCCGCAACGGAAGCTTTAATAATGAAGGCTAAAGGTGACAATTTCAAACCTTCGCGTTCCCATTCTTTATTCAGCTGTTTGCGGAATTCTTCCAATTCGGTCATGTCCGCATCTTCGTTCACGGTCACGTGTGGAATTACCACCCAGTTGCGCGACAGGTTTTGACCTGAGATTTTCTTAATACGCGACAATTCTTTCACTTCAACCGAGCCGAATTTGCTGAAGTCCACTTTTGGCCATGGCAACAAGTCCAAGCCACCGCCCAAAGAGGCACCGGCCGCAGCAGGAGCTCCTTTGCCCGCGCCGCCCTGCATGGCGGCTTTCACAAATGCCTTGATGTCGTCACCAACGATACGGCCTTTCAAGCCGGTACCTTTTACTTGACCCAAGTCGACACCTAATTCACGCGCTAATTTACGCGCTGATGGGCCTGCATGTGCTTTGGCAAATGCGGCTTCATCAACCGGTGTGCTACCGAATGCGGCAACAGGCGCAGAAGGAGCGGCAGGTGCAGGCTCAGCTGCTTTAGATGCTTCTTGTTGAGCAGGAGCCGGGGCAGCTTCAGCAGCTTTAGACGCTTCGGCAACAGGTGCAGCAGGTGCGGCAGCTGCGCCACCGGCAATTTCAACTTCAATAATTGCCGAACCTTCAGATACTTTGTCGCCAACTTTAATCAACACAGATTTCACCACACCGGTAGCGGTAGATGGCACATCCATAGTCGCTTTGTCGGTTTCCAAGGTAATCAGCGTGTCGTCTTCGGTAACGGTATCACCAGCTTTGATTTCGACGGCAATCACATCAACATTTTCGTGTCCGCCGATATCCGGTACAGCTACAGTTACCGTGCCGGCTGCAGCGGCCGGAGCTTCTGCTTTGGCTTCTCCGGCTTCAGGCACTTCGGCAGCAGCCGGTTTTTCTTCGGCAGCTTCAGCACCGGTTTCCACCAGCAAAATCACGCCGCCTTCGGAAATTTTGTCGCCAACTTTGACTTTCACTTCTTTCACCACGCCCGCAGCATCGGCAGGCACATCCATGGTGGCTTTGTCGGTTTCCAGTGTAATCAGGGTATCGTCAACGGCGATGGTGTCGCCTGCTTTGACTTCTACGGCAATAATGTCCACATTTTCGTGACCACCGATATCAGGTACTTTGATTTCTACGATTTGACTCATCGTTTTATTCCTTAGTTGTGCTGCAACGTTTATCGTCGCAGTAAGGTTTTTTGAAACAGATACGTTTGTTTTCAGACGGCCTTTTATTTTTCAGGCCGTCTGAAACATCAGCCTTGTATGTTTAACGCTTGATTTTGAATAAGAACAGATATTCAAAATCTTTTTTCGGACGGCCTTTGATCACAAGGCCGTCTGAAACGTTTTAGCGTTTCCAGCTTGGTGAGGTATCGGTGGCGATACCGTATTTTTCAATGGCCTGTTGTACGGTTTCTTTGCTTACTTTACCTTCATCAGCCAAGGCAGCCAAAGCGGTAACGGCTACGTTGTAGCGGTCAACTTCAAAGAAGCGGCGCAGATTTGCACGGCTGTCAGAACGGCCGAAACCGTCGGTACCCAACACATGGAAATCGTTTGGAATGTAGGCGCGAATGCGTTCTGCAAAGCTACGGACATAGTCGGTAGCGGCAACGACCGGACCTTCATGGCCTTTCAATTGTTGCGCTACAAACGGCACTTTGGCTTCTTCCAGCGGATGCAGACGGTTGTAGCGTTCTACTTCCATAGCATCGCGGTGCAATTCATTAAATGAAGGGCAAGACCACACGTTGGCTTCCACACCGAAATCCTCTTTCAGCAATTTCGCACCGGCTATCACTTCTTGCAAAATGGTGCCCGAGCCCATCAATTGAACTTTCTTGTCAGATTTGCCGCCTTCTTCCAGCAAGTACATACCTTTCAAGATTTCTTGTTCGATACCTTTGCGTTGAGGTAAGGCCGGGTGGGTATAGTTTTCGTTCATCAAAGTCAGGTAGTAGAACACGTCTTCATTTTCTACATACATGCGGCGCAATGCGTCATGAACAATCACGGCCAATTCGTATTGGAACGTCGGATCATAAGATACGCAGTTCGGAATCAGATCGGCTTGGATTTGGCTGTGGCCGTCTTCGTGTTGCAAGCCTTCGCCGTTCAAAGTTGTACGACCGGCAGTACCGCCCAACAAGAAACCGCGTGCGTGCATATCGCCGGCTGCCCATGCCAAGTCACCAACCCTTTGGAAACCGAACATTGAGTAGTAGATGTAGAACGGAATCATGGCATAGCGGTTGTTGGCGTATGATGTGGCCGCCGCAATCCAGTCTGCCATCGCACCCGGCTCGTTAATACCCTCTTGCAAAATCTGACCGTCAACCGACTCTTTGTAGAACATCAATTGGTCTTTGTCTTGCGGGGTGTATTGTTGGCCTTTAGGGTTCCAAATACCGTATTGGCGGAACATGCCTTCCATACCGAAGGTACGGCTTTCATCAGGCACGATCGGCACAATGCGTTTACCGATTTGTTTGTCTTTCAACAAAGTTGATAAGATGCGGACAAACGCCATGGTAGTAGAGAACTCACGATCGCCGCTTGATTGCAATTGGCCGTCAAACGCGTTCAATTCAGGAATAGGCAAAGCTTCGTTGTTCGGATTACGCTGCGGCAGGTAGCCACCCAAGGCGTTACGGCGTTCGCGCAAATATTTCATTTCTTCACTGTCTTCGGCAAAGCGGTAATATGGCAAGTCGCCGCTATCGATTTGCTCGTCAGTTACGTCTATACCAAAACGGTCGCGGAATTGTTTCAGCGATTTCACGTCCATTTTTTTGGCTTGGTGGGCAACGTTTTGGCCTTCGCCGGAAGCACCCATACCGTAGCCTTTAATGGTTTTTGCCAAAATCACGGTCGGACGGCCGCCGGCGTTGTTTACCGCTTCATGGTAAGCCGCATACACTTTGTGGGGATCGTGACCGCCACGGTTTAATGCCCAAACTTCTTCGTCGGACATATTGGCAACCAAAGCTTTCAATTCAGGCGTGTTGAAGAAATGCTCGCGTACATACGCACCGTCTTTGGATTTGTAGGTTTGATAGTCACCGTCCAACACTTCTTCCATGCGTTGTTTCAGTGCATTATTGGTATCGCGCGCCAATAAGGCATCCCATTTACTGCCCCAAATCACTTTCAACACGTTCCAGCCTGCACCGCGGAAGTTGCCTTCCAGTTCTTGGATGATTTTGCCGTTACCGCGTACCGGGCCGTCCAAGCGTTGCAGGTTGCAGTTGATGACGAAAATCAAATTGTCCAGACCTTCGCGGGCAGCCAATGCGATGGCGCCTTGAGATTCCGGCTCGTCCATCTCACCGTCACCGCAGAATACCCAAACCTTACGGCCTTTGGTTTTACTCAAGCCGCGCGAATCCAAGTATTTCAAGAAACGCGCTTGGTAAATCGCCATCAACGGCCCCAAGCCCATCGATACGGTCGGAAATTGCCAGAAATCAGGCATCAAGTGCGGGTGAGGGTAAGAAGGAATGCCTTTACCGTCTACTTCTTGACGGAAGTTGTCCAGTTGCTCTTGAGTCAGGCGGCCTTCAACGAATGCGCGGGCATAAATACCCGGCGCGGCGTGACCTTGGAAAAACACCAAATCGCCTTCTTCGCCTTCGCCTTTAGCACGCCAGAAGTGGTTGAAACCTACGTCATACAGCGTAGCAGCCGATTGGAAAGATGCGATATGACCACCCAATTCCAAATCTTTTTTACCTGCACGCAACACCATGGCCGCAGCATTCCAACGGATGGCAGATCGGATGCGGTGTTCCAATTCGTGGTTACCCGGAGATTTCTGCTCTTTACCTACCGGAATGGTGTTTAAGTAAGCAGTAGTGGCGTCAAACGGCATGTGAACGCCGCGACGGCGGGTATATTTCACCAGATTTTCCAGCAGGAAGTGGGCGCGTTCGGTGCCTTCGGTTTCTAAAACCGAGCTTAATGCATCCAACCATTCCTGTGTTTCAATCGGATCTACATCGTGCAATTGAGTGGACATATCAGTATCCTTATATTTGGTTACAAACACCGACTTTGAAAGCATTCTTTCGAGTCGATTCGAATATTTTCAATTTAGAAAATAAAATTTTCAAAATCGAATATTTAAGTGAAGCATATGACGATTTTACCGCCAAAACATCTGATTTACAGGCAAAATTTACCAATGCCGCTTGATGACGGCCTTTGTCATAATTATCCTACTTAAAATGACGGCTTAAATCCTATCAGTATTTATTCCGGCTGGCAAACCAATCCGGTGAATTATTCAATAAAAATCAAATTTTTTCAGCCTGAATTTTTGTGTAATTTTCCAAAAAATTCATAATCGAAATAAATCGAATATTTTCTTTTCGCATTAAGTGCTACAGCCATCATTTAAGAAAAAGAGTACCTTCGCTTTGGCTTTCGTTTTCTAAGCAAAAAAGCGTAAAGATTTAAATAAATAAAATTCTCATTTACATTTTAAACAAATCAAAGCCGTCTGAAAACTTTTTGGTTTCCAGACGGCTTTGTATAGGCTTTGTATAATTGAGATAAAACTGGCTATACCGTTCTATTATCCTTCACGACGCGTGCGTTTCAGCAAAATCCGTACCGCACCATCATTACCTTGTCGCGGCTCGACATAAGCCAACACATCCGGATGCTGCATCAACCAGCGGCGGGTCATATTTTTCAAAACCGGCTTATAGCCCGCCGACCCCAAACCACTGCCATGTACGATTTCACCGCATATGCCGCGTTTTTTAGTAAATTCGATAAATTCGTTTAACACTTGTTGCGCTTCTTCCTGCGTATAGCCGTGTAAATCTACGTCGGCCACCACCGGATAATGGCCGTTGCGCAGACGTTGAATATCGTTTTTGCCTTGGCCGTTTTTGCTGAAGGTGGCCGGCGGCTCGTCCCAGTCGCCTTGGCCGATATAGAAATAATCTTCTTCCGCCAACTCACTTTCTGATTTCGGGCGCGGTTTGATGGCAGTTTTCGGGCGTGGCACTTCGTAGCGTTTCGAATTTTTCAAAGGCGTTACAGCACCGACCGCTTTCGCAAAATCTACCGGCTCTTCTTCGTGCTTTTTGGCTTCCGCTGCTTCAATTTTACGCTGCCCTGCTTCTTTTTTCGCTTGTTTGCCTAAGGCTTTTAATGTGGCTTGAAAATCCATATTCATTTGATGTTCCTTATTTTATTTCAGACGGCCTGTTTTTACGATGTTTGGCGATAAGGCCGTCTGAAAAGTCTGTTTCAATGACTGCCATGTGCGGACATCTTGAATAATTTCATCCCCAAAATCAGCATCGGCAATCATTTCGGCAATTATTTCGGCAACCGACTCCGGAGAACTCAATTGCTGATTGGCATGAAGCTGCCGGAAACGCGGCAAAATCGGGAAATCGTCACCATCTTGCGCCCGAATCTGCGCCTGTATATCGGTATCGACCACGCCGGGCGCAATGCTGCATACTTTCACATTGCGGTGGTTTTCCGCTTCCACGCAGCGCGCATGATGATCTAAAGCGGCTTTGGTGGTGCCGTAAACACTCCAGCCCTGATAAGCATTACGCCCTGCGCCGCTACTAATATGCACCATTTTTACTGTTTGATTTTCAGCCTTGGCTGCCAAAACATGATTACTGAGCAATAAAGGCGCGGTAATGTTCAGACTTACCGCCGCCACAATTTCAGACGGCCTCTGTTTGCCGCACACCGAACAGGGCGCAACGGTGCCGGCATTATTAATCAACACCAATTCACCGACATTCCGCATAAATGTTTCGATTGCACCGCTTTGCAGCCATGCACTCAATTTTTCCAAATCGGCCAAATCCAGTGCGATCTGCTGCAAACCGTTTTGCGTAGGCAATTTGCGGCGGGCAATACCCAACACTTCCATATCGGCTTGTAGATAATGCGCAGCCAAGGCTTTACCCAAACCGCTTGAATGTCCGGTAATGATGATTTTTTGGCGCATGGCAGGTTCCGTTGGATGGATTCAAAGTAAACGATATTTTGCCATAGTTCTTTTTATCTGAAAAATCGGGCCGTACTGAAACGTGCGTCAGAATCATCTTCACAAAAACGCTTTTCAGGTATAGTATTCCTTATTCATCAAGTTGATAAAATATGCGCTGTTTTGGAGAAACCGAATGTTCAAACGTCCTGAAGAATTAATCGTATTCGTTTTAGGATTATTGTGGGTCGCCCTGACCTATTTTCTCACCGCTTATCTCGGTGCCGACACCTACACTTCTTTAGTGATCACCGGCTTTACCCTGCTTTGGGCGGCGGTGTGTTTCGTATTGTGGCAGCGTGATTTGAGCCGCATGATTTGGCCATGGTTCTTGGGCTTATTGGTGGCCTGCTGGTGGCCGTTTCTCGATTGGTTTGCGATTAAAGACTTCATCGTACCCGGCACGGAAAGCCAAGCGATTGTGGTTGCCAAGCCTTGGTATGCGAGCTGGACATTTAAAATCGTTTTGGCACTGATTCCGGTCGCCCTTGGCTATTTCATTAAATTCAAGCGCGCGCGCCAAACCAAAATCGATACGGCTTCCAGCTTCTAATCTCACCCGGCACCGTTTCCCACCGAAACGGTGTTCATTTTTTGTTTCAGACGGCCTTTGCGGCTTCGGCAAAGCGGTTAACAATACCCCCATAAACTGCTATACTCTTTGCACTCTTTAACATCGACCATTTCGCTGCATACACGCATCGCATTTTTCAGGTAAGGCCGTCTGAACATGATCAGCAAACAAGAATATCAAACCCAAGCCGCACAAGGATACAACCGCATTCCGCTGGTGCAGGAAGTCCTCGCCGATCTCGATACGCCCTTGTCGCTCTATCTCAAATTGGGTAACAAACCCTTTACCTATCTGCTTGAATCCGTGGTCGGCGGCGAACGCTTCGGCCGCTATTCCTTCATCGGCCTGCCCTGCCATCATTATTTGAAAGCCAGCGGCAAACATGTCGATGTGTATCTCAACGGTGAAATCGTCGAACAATACGACGGCAATCCGCTTCCCTTTATCGAAGCCTTCCACGCACGTTTCAAAACGCCTGAAATCCCAAGCCTTCCACGCTTTACCGGTGGTTTGGTCGGCTATTTCGGCTATGAAACCATCTATAATTTCGAGCATTTCGCCCACCGCCTGAAAAACCCGCCTAAAGCCGACCCACTCGGCACACCGGATATTTTGCTGATGCTGTCGCAAGAATTGGCTGTGATCGACAACCTTTCCGGCAAAATCTACCTGATTATCTATGCCGACCCAAGCCAAACCAACGGCTACGAAGCAGCACGCGAACGCTTGGAAGATCTGCGTACCCAACTGCGCCAAAGCTGCGCCATACCCCTGTCGCTGGGCAGCAGCCGTACCGAAGCCGTCAGCGAATTCGGCGAAGAACCGTTTAAAGCCTGCGTAGAAAAAGTCAAAGACTATATTTTTGCCGGTGATTGCATGCAGGTCGTGCCGAGCCAGCGTATGACCATGCCTTACACCGACAGTCCGCTGGCACTTTACCGCGCCCTGCGCACACTGAACCCGTCACCGTATATGTTTTATTACGATTTCGATGATTTCCACATTGTCGGCTCTTCACCGGAAATTCTCGTGCGCCGCGAACAAGAAACCGTGGTCGTACGCCCGATTGCCGGCACCCGCCTGCGCGGCAAAAACCCTGCCGAAGACTTGGCCAACGAGCAAGATTTATTGAACGATGCCAAAGAAATCGCCGAACACGTAATGCTCATCGATTTAGGACGCAACGATGTCGGCCGCATCAGCCAAACCGGCGAAGTCAGCGTTACCGATAAAATGGTGGTGGAAAAATATTCCCATGTGATGCATATCGTTTCGAATGTGGAAGGCCGTCTGAAAGACGACATCACCAACATGGAAATTCTGGCCGCCACCTTCCCCGCCGGCACGCTTTCCGGCGCACCTAAAATACGCGCTATGGAAATCATCGAAGAAATTGAGCCAAGCAAACGCGGCATCTACGGCGGTGCCGTGGGCGTATGGAGCTTCAACAACGATATGGATTTGGCGATTGCCATCCGCACCGCCGTGATTAAAAACGACACGCTTTATGTACAAAGCGGTGCAGGCGTGGTGGCTGACTCCGACCCGCAATCCGAATGGAACGAAACCCAAAACAAAGCCCGAGCCGTGATTCGGGCGGCGCAGATGGTGCAGGAAGGGTTGGATAAGTAGGAGCAGACTGGCTCTTTTTGCCCGTCATTCCGCATAGGTAGGATCCAGACTTATTGGTTCGGGGATATTCGGCTATTACAATAATTTGAAACTCTGGATTTCTTAACCTATGCGGGAATGACAGGCTATAGTTCTTTCTTTAATTTCGAAATACACTGACTTACGGGCCGTCAAGTTCAATTGGGATTATTCATACAGCCTGCTGTATACATCGTTGCCAATCAACGCAATGGAACGCTTACATCGGCGCGACATCTACCTGATTCAGCGCGTATATCAGCACAAAGAGCAGTTGACACAAGACTTCATCGATAGCTGCAACGTTACACGCTTGGTTTGGTATGAATTGCATGAAACGATGCTAAATGTAATAACACGAGAAAAACAGCTTAAGAAGTGGAACAGACAATGGAAATTACGCTTGCTTGAAGAAAATAATCCAATTCGGCGGGACTTACGGCCTGAAATCATTGAATAAAAAACAGAATACAGTTTAATGTTATCCAATAAATCAATTTTTCCCGTCATTCCCATGTAGGCGGGAATCCAGAACATTGATACTCCGAAACTTAGAAAGAAAAATTGCTGAAATTTATCAGTCCGGATTCCCACTTATGCGGGAATGGCAGCCTAAGCCGTCTGAAACATTTCAGACGGCCTTCATATTCATTTTGAATTAATTAATAAATATCTAATCATAAACCATGCAAAACACCTCCATCCTACCCCCGGCCAATCTCGGTATCCTCGGCGGCGGCCAGCTCGGACGTATGTTTACTATTGCCGCCAAAACCATGGGCTATCAAGTCACCGTACTCGATCCTGATCCGAATGCGCCGGCGGCCGAATTTGCCGACCGCCATTTGTGTGCGCCGTTTGACAATAAAGCCGCTTTGAACGAATTGGCTAAATGTGCGGCGGTAACGACCGAATTTGAAAACGTCAATGCTGATGCCATGCGTTTTTTGGCGCAACATACCCGTGTTTCCCCAAGCGGCGACTGTGTGGCAATCGCACAAAACCGCATTCAGGAAAAAGCGCGGATTCAAAAAGCCGGATTGCAGACTGCGCCTTATCAGGCCGTCTGTAAAGCGGAAGACATCACCGAAGAGAGCGCGGCATTTTTGCCGGGCATTTTGAAAACCGCTACCTTGGGTTACGACGGCAAAGGGCAGATTCGGGTCAAAACCTTAGACGAACTGAAAGCCGCTTTTGCCGAACACGGCGGCGTGGATTGCGTGTTGGAAAAAATGGTCGATTTGCGTGGCGAGATTTCGGTAGTGGTATGCCGTCTGAACAGCGACAATGTGCAAACCTTCGATCCTGCGGAAAATATTCACGAAAACGGCATTCTGGCCTATTCCATCGTTCCGGCGCGGTTGAGTGCCGATATTCAGCAACAGGCGCGGCAGATGGCGCAACGGTTGGCGGACGAATTGGATTATGTCGGCGTGTTGGCGGTGGAAATGTTTGTGGTCGGCGATACGCATGAATTGGTGGTAAACGAAATCGCCCCCCGCCCGCACAACTCCGGCCACCACACCATCGATGCCTGCGCCGCTGACCAATTTCAGCAGCAGGCGCGCATTATGTGCGGCCTTCCCCCCGCCGATACCCGCCTGCTCTCGGCCTGCTGCATGGCAAATATTTTGGGCGATGTCTGGGGAGATGACGGCAGTGAACCGGATTGGCTGCCACTGCAAAGCGATACGGCTTCTTTCCTGCATCTTTACGGCAAAAAAGCCGCACGTGCGGGTCGTAAAATGGGGCATTTTGTTACTTTAGCTAAGGATGCCGATGCTGCTTTTGCAAAGGCCCAAGCCTTACACGCCACATTGAAACGCGCTTAAGGGCTTTACAATCGTTTTCTGTTTTCAGACGGCATTTGCGCTACAATATGCCGTCTGAAAACGTTTCTATCGGGTCGGATTTTATAATCTGTAATCCGGCATTTTTATTGATTGTTCAGACAGCCTTTGAGCTATTTGAACCGAAGGCCGTCTGAAACCTAAGTTCCCCATCTCATGAAAGCTTTACTCGATTTCCTGCCCCTGATTGTTTTTTTCTACCTTTATAAAACCGTCGAACCGACCGATACCGACCATCCGCTGCTGCAACTCACCGGCGCGGCGGGCGTTGGCAATAATCACGTTTTGGCCGCCACTGCCGGTCTGATTACCGCCACGGTGCTGGTGTACGGCTATCAATTGGTGGAACAGAAATTCCGTTTGGAGCGCCGGCAATGGTTTGTGCTGGCGATGACTGTGGTATTCGGCGGTGTGACGCTGGCCTTGAGCGACGATTACTACATCCGCCTGAAAGCCGTGTTGCTCAATGCCGCATTCGGCGCGGGCATGCTGGCGTCGCACTTTTTCTTCAGCGACCGCCGTTCTGCCGTGCAAAAAATGTTTGATTCGGTGTTGGTGCTCTCGCCTGATGGCTGGAAAAAACTCAATTGGGCTTGGGCCGGCATGTTTTTTCTGCTGGCCGCGCTGCATGCTTTTTTTGCCTTTGTATTCGCCGGCGGCCGATACTGGGGCGAATTCACCGCATTTGGCGATTTGATTGTGATGTTCAGCTGCATGGGCATTATGTTTTTCGTGTTACGCAAGCATTTTAAAAGCGAATAACGACAGCAAAAATTTCGTTTGCAGGCCGTCTGAATCAGCTGTGTTGCTGCTATAATCACTTCATCGATTATTGATTTTCAGACGGCCTTTTGTCCGACGCTTTTTGTGAAAACCACCATGAATCTACTCACTGTGCTTCGTCCCGCTACCGAAAAAGACTGCCCCTTCATTCACAGCGCGCATCTGCATGCCGTACAATACACCTGCATCCGCAGCTATAACGAACGCGTGTTGCAGGCATGGGAAGAATTGCTCGGCATGGAAAGCTATCACGCCACAATGGCGGATAAAACCAAGGCTTTGTGGGTAGTAGAATACCGTGGCGTGATTCAAGGCTTTTTCCAAGTCGATTTCAAAGAAGCGCAGCTTGACGCGCTTTATGTCCATCCCTTAATGCACAACAAAGGCTTGGGTACGGCGCTGTTGCAGCGGGCCGAAGAATTGGCGCACAACGCGGGCTTGAGTTTTTTAAAACTCTATGCTTCGCTCAATTCGGTGCCGTTTTACCGCTTAAACGGTTACGAATCCTTAGGCGAAGCGGCGCTGCCCTTAAACGAACAAGTCAAAGTCAAATGCGAATTAATGCGCAAATATGTATAGCAGTTGTCAGGCCGTCCGGATACTTTCAGACGGCCTATTCAATAACTGTATAAAATATATAACCAAAAATCCTTTCGATACAATCAACCATTCTTTCCTTTTTTGTCTCCTGCCGATTAAAGTATGTCCGATAAAACGACGAGACAAAGGAACACACATGGACAAAATCCGCTTTATCATCGCCTTAACCGCACTGTCTTTGGCTGCTTGCGGCAGCGGCAAAACCAATACCGAAAAAGACCAATATAAGAAAATTCTCAACGTTTCCTATGACGTATCGCGCGATTTTTTCAAAGCGTATAACCCTTTGTTTATCGAACATTTCCGCAAAAACCATCCGCACATCGATTTGCATATCCAACAATCACACGGCGGCTCGAGCAAACAGGCCATGTCGGTGGCCAACGGTTTGCCCGCCGACGTGGTGACCATGAACCAAACCTCCGACATTGATTTACTGAAGCAACGCGGCTTGGTCAAGTCTGATTGGGCGCAACGCTTGCCGAATAACGCCGTGCCTTTTTCCAGCGTAACCGTCTTTCTCGTGCGTAAAGGCAATCCGCAGCAGATTTACGATTGGACAGATTTGGCACGTGACAACGTCCAAGTCGTGTTCGCCAACCCGAAAACCAGCGGCAACGGCCGCTATGCCTTCCTGGGTGCATACGGCTACGGCTTGAAAGCAAATAACGGCAACGAAGCCGATGCGAAAAACTTTATGCGCAAACTGCTGAATAATGTGCCGATGTTTGAAAACGGCAGTCGCGCGGCGACCACCAGCTTCACCCAACGCCAAATCGGCGACGTGTTGATTACCTTGGAAAACGAAGCCAATTTCGTCAGCCGCCACCTTGCGCCCGACCAATTCGACATCGTTTACCCAAGCTACACCGTCGAAGCGCAAACCCCCGTAGCCGTGGTCGACAGCGTGGCCGAAAAAAAAGATTCCGAAGCCATTTCCAAAGAATACCTGGCATTTTTATGGAGCAAGCCTGCGCAGAAATTAGCGGCCGAACTTTACTTCCGTCCGAGCGACAAATCCATTTTGTCCGCCAATCATGCCGATTTTCCCGATTTGGAAACCTTCCGCCCCGACGAAACCTTGGGGGCATGGCCGCATATCATGCAGAAATTTTTTGCTGACGGCAGTATGTTTGACGAATTGACCACTACAGCGAAGTAAACCTTCAGGCCGTCTGAAAACATTTCAGACGGCCTGATTACTTATAACCAAAACTGATAATCACCAAATCAAACATTATTTCTCACGCTCAATCAGACGGTATAAAGTACGCCCATCGATTGAAGGAGCCAACACATGACCATCCGTAACCTGACCCTTGCCGCCATCGCCGCTTCCGTAGCCTTAACCGCCTGCACACCGAAAGAAGAAAAAGCCGCCGGCGGCAATGCCGCCGCACCTGCCGCCAACGGCAAAGGCATTACCCTTTTGAACGTGTCTTACGATGTGGCACGCGATTTCTATAAAGAATACAACCCGCTGTTTATCAAAGAATACCAAGCCAAACACAATGGCACGGAAATCGATGTGCAGCAGTCACACGGCGGCTCGAGCAAGCAGGCTTTGTCTGTTGCCAACGGATTGGCGGCCGATGTGGTGACCATGAACCAAACTTCCGACATCGAATTGCTGGAACAAAAAGGCTTGGTGAAAAACGATTGGGCGCAACGCCTGCCGGATAACGCTGTGCCGTTTACCAGCACCACCGTCTTCTTGGTGCGCAAAGGCAATCCGAAGCAGATTCAAGACTGGAACGACTTAACCAAAGACGGCGTGCAAATCGTATTGGCCAACCCGAAAACTACTGGCAACGGCCGCTACGCCTTCTTGGGCGCATACGGCTACGGCTTGAAAGTGAACAACGGCAATGAAGCCAAAACCAACGAATTTGTCGCCGCCTTCTTGAAAAACGCCCCTGTATTTGAAAACGGCGGCCGCGCAGCCACCACCAGCTTCAGCCAACGCAACATTGGCGACGTATTGGTAACTTTTGAAAACGAAGCCAACCACGTCAGCAAAAAACTGACCCAAGACCAATTTGAAATCGTTTACCCGAGCTACACCATTTTGTCGGAAAGCCCGGTTGCCGTGGTTGATTCTGTGGTTGGCAAAAAAGGCACGCAGGAAGCCGCCAAAGAATATTTGGAATATCTGTGGAGCGAACCGGCGCAAGAATTGGCTGCCAAACTCTACCTTCGCCCGCGTAATGCCGGCATATTGGCCAAGCACCAAGCCGATTTCCCGGCCATCGAAACCTTCACGCCAAACGAAAAATTCGGCTCGTGGGAAGACATCATGAAGAAATATTTCGCCGACGGCGGTTTGGTGGACCAACTCTCGCCTAAGAAATAAAGTTTGATGTGTTTAAGAAACGGGCCGTCTGAAAATGGATTTGAATTTTCAGACGGCCTTCATATTTAACCAGAACTATCTCTTTCATCATCAGAAACTTTTGGTGTCGTAATCTGATAGATAAAGAAGGCCGGTAATATTAAATAAGTTAAATTGGCTAAAATTTTAATTTGTACAGTCACAGGCAAAGAAGCTAAAACCATCATACATGAAATATGCATAGATCCTAATATCACTACCATTTCATTAAGCGGCCGTATCTGCTCGTTCCATTTTCCAAACAAATATAATAGGAGGGCAGAAGGGAAAATAGGAAGAACGTTTAGCACAATCAGGCTTGTGGTTGATAAGTCCTCAGAAGATTGGTTAGCATTATTAAGCTCCATAAAAATTGCTTCTACAATAATGCAGATAAGGATTATAAATAATTTTAAGTATTCTTTCCCCTTTATTCCATCCAGTTCGGGCCAATGCCATCCGGCAAAAGCTATTAAATAGATAACAAAAGAAAAAGGTATCATTACCCAAAAAATTATCCAATTGGCTTCTAACCATGTGCCTAAGAAATTCCATAACTCATAAAACATATTTATCCTTTTAACTGAATATACTAATGAATTATACTTCCTATCCGCAACTGAAATAACACTCTCTACACCTATGACCGGCCGCAAAATCATCCATATCGATATGGACGCATTCTACGCTTCGGTAGAATTGCGCGAACAGCCGCACCTGAAAGGCAAGCCCGTGGTGGTGGCTTGGGATGGCGCACGCTCGGTGATTTGTGCGGCTTCTTATGAAGCGCGGCAATTCGGTTTGCATTCGGCAATGTCGGTAGCGACGGCGAAACGGCTTTGCCCGCAAGCTGTTTATATTCCGCCGCATTTCGAGCTCTACCGCCAAGTATCGGCGCAGATTCACGCTATTTTCAGACGGCATACTGATTTAATCGAGCCGCTTTCTTTGGACGAAGCGTATTTGGACGTCACGGTCAACAAGCAAAATATTCGCTACGCCAGTGAAATCGCCGAAAAAATCCGCGCCGAAATCTTTGCCGAAACGGGTCTGACGGCTTCCGCAGGCATTGCGCCTAATAAATTTCTCGCCAAAATCGCATCCGATTGGCGCAAGCCCAACGGCCAATTTGTGTTGCATCCGCAAAAAATCGATGCTTTTTTAGAAACGCTGCCGCTGGGCAAAATCCCCGGCGTGGGCAAAGTCACGCTGAAAAAAATGCAGGCGCTGGGCATGCAGACTGCCGGCGACCTGCGCCGCTTCGAGCGTGGGGAACTTTTAAACCATTTCGGCCGCTACGGTTATCGGCTTTACGATTTGGCACGCGGGGCGGATGAACGGCCGGTAAAAGCCAGCCGCGAGCGTTTGCAGATTTCGACCGAAATCACGTTGCCGGAAGATTTGTCGCTGGCACAAACGATAGAACATTTACCGCATTTGGCCGAAGATTTATGGCAGCAACTCCAGCGCAAAAACGTTGATGCCAAAGGTGTTACGCTCAAACTCAAAACCCATGATTTCCGCATCATCACCCGTTCCGTGACTTATTCTTCGGTGTTACCCGGCAGCCAAGCCCTGCTTAAAGCCGCACGCACATTGGTTGAACGCGTGCCGCCGCAAACGGAAGATGCTTTTCGTTTAATCGGTATCGGGGTCAGCCATTTATTGCCGAAAAACCAGCAGCAACCGCTTTGGTTATAAAGAAATAGAAAAGCATTCTTTCCTTTCGGTCTGCTATAGGCGGACAATGAGGGCATGACAATAATGTTCAGACGGCCTTGAATCATGCAAAGGCCGCCTGAAACACAATAAGGAACTCCTGCCATGACTTCACTTTTCCGCCCGAACTTCTGGAAAATTCCCGAAGTGACTGCCGAAGCGCGCCAACGCCTGCCCCGACTCACCGCCACTTTAGAACAACGTTTGCAAGAGATTGCCGGACAATCTCCGCAATCGGTATTAGCCTCCAGCTTGGCAGTTGAAGATATGGTGATTACCGATACGATATGCCGTCTGAAGCTGCCCATCCGCATCATCACGCTCAACACCGGCAAACTCAATCCCGAAACCGAAGCGTTGATTGCCGCGGCCAATGCGCGTTATCAAATCAAACTGGAAGTGTTCCGCCCGATTGAAGCCGATGCACAAGCCTTTGAAGCGCAATTCGGCACCACCGCTATGTACGACAGCGTGGAACTACGCCGCCAATGCTGCCATATCCGCAAAATCGAACCGCTCAACCGCGCCTTGGACAACGCCCCCGCATGGATCACCGGCCAACGCCGCAGCCAGTCGGAGACGCGCAGCGAATTGAATTTTGAAGAGCATGATTCGGGCCGGAATATCGCTAAGTTCAATCCGATTTTTGATTGGGAAGAATTGGACGTGTGGGCTTATGCGCAAGAGCATGATGTGCCGCTGAATGATTTATATCACCAAGGCTATCCGAGTATCGGCTGCGAACCGTGCACCCGACCGGTAAAAGAAAATGAAAAAATCCGTGCCGGGCGTTGGTGGTGGGAAAGCAAAGACAGCAAAGAGTGCGGTTTGCACAAATAATGCTTTGAAATACAAAAAGCTGAGACCTTTGCAAAATCCCTGTCTTCGGCACATTTCTTCGTTATGCGCTGCTCGAAAGCTTACCTATCTGAATGATATGCCTGCGCTTTGTGCGCTGCTCTGACTTCGAACTGCACTCAAATCCAGAGTTTTACAAAGCTCTGAGGCCGTCTGAAATATTCAGACGGCCTTAATTCTATTGATTTAACTTACGCTTGGTCCGCGCCCAAAATCATCGATCCGATACCGGAATCGGTAAAGATTTCCAGCAATAAAGCATTCGGTACACGGCCATCGATGATGTGGGTAGCCTTCACGCCGTTGACTGCGGCTTCTACTGCCGAACTGATTTTCGGCAACATGCCGCCGTAAAGCGTTCCGTCGGCAATCAATTCGTCAATGCGGCTCGGGGTCAGGTTGGTCAAGAGACTGCCTTCTTTATCGAGCACGCCGGCGATGTTGGTCATCATCAAGAGTTTTTCGGCGTTGAGTTCTTCCGCTAATTTACCCGCCACCAAGTCGGCATTGATGTTGAACGCTTCGCCGCGTTTACCCACACCAATCGGAGCAACCACCGGAATTTGGCCGTTGTCGATTAAACCTTGGATCAATGTGGTGTCGATGCTTTCCACTTCGCCGACTTGGCCGATGTCCACACCGGGGTTTTCAGGAGTATTGATCAACAATTTTCTGGCTTTGATAAAGTGGCCGTCGCGGCCGGTCACACCGACGGCTTTACCGCCATGGATATTGATCATCGACACGATTTCTTTGTTGACATGGCCGCCTAAAACCATTTCGACAATGTCCATAGTTTCACCGTCGGTCACACGCATGCCTTGCACGAATACACCTTCTTTGCCGATACGCCCGAGCATGTCGTTAATCTGCGGGCCGCCGCCGTGCACAATCACAGGGTTAATGCCCACCAGTTTCAGCAACACGATGTCGCGGGCAAAGCCTTCTTTCAAAGCCGGTTCGGTCATGGCGTTGCCGCCGTATTTAATCACGATGGTCGAGCCGGAAAAGCGGCGGATATACGGCAGGGCTTCGGATAAAATCGCGGCTTTGTCGGCGGCGGAAATGTGTTTCATATCGCGCATGAATCTACCCTTTCTTTGATTGAATTGTTAACAATTTTAATTTTGGAATATTAATACTAAAGGCCGTCTGAAACAAGCCGAAACGTAAAAGGATTTATGATTCGGCTGAAATGTTTTAGAATAACGGGCTATTAAACTTCTATTCCACACAGGAATCTCCACCCCATGATGAAAATCAGCGCCCAATTTGACGCCGGCTCGGTGATTGTGAACGATTTGAGCGACCCGGGCAATATCCGCCTGTCGCTGCGCCCCGACAATGCCGCCGATTTTGCGCAATGGTTTTATTTCCGTCTTCAAGGCGCGGCGTATCAAAATTGCGTGATGCATTTCGACAATGCGGCTCAAGCGGCTTATCCCGACGGCTGGGAAGAATACCAGGCCTGCGCATCTTACGACCGCCGGAACTGGTTCCGCGTGCCGACTTATTATGAAAACGGCGTGCTGACCATCAACCACACGCCTTTGTCCAACAGCGTGTATTACGCCTATTTCGAGCCTTATTCGCATGAGCAGCATTTGAACTTGCTGGGCGAGGCGCAAGGCAGCGGCTTGTGTCAAATCGATGATTTGGGCAGCACCGTGCAAGGCCGCGACATCAATTTGCTCACCATCGGCAACCAGGTCGAGAGCGATTTGAAAGTGTGGGTGATTGCGCGCCAACACCCGGGCGAAACCATGGCGGAATGGTTTGTCGAAGGTTTCCTAGGCCGCCTGCTCGACCCGCAAGACCCGACCGCACGCGCCCTGCTCGACCGTGCCACCTTTTACATCGTACCGAACATGAACCCCGACGGTTCGGTATTGGGCAACCTGCGCACCAATGCCGCCGGTGCCGATTTGAACCGCGAATGGCAAAATCCAACGATGGAACGCAGCCCGGAAGTGTATGTGGTGCGCAAGAAAATGCGCGAAACCGGCGTGGATTTATTTCTCGATATTCACGGCGACGAAGGTTTGCCGTTTGTCTTCATGGCGGGCACCGAAGGCGTGCCGAGCTATAACGAACGCATTGCTGCTTTGGAAGTTCAGTTCAAACAAGCCTTGCTCGCCGCCAGCCCGGATTTCCAAGACGAAATCGGCTACCCGAAAGACGAAACCTGCCAAGCCAATTTGAACATGTCTACGCCATGGATAGGCGAGCAATTCAAATGCTTGGCCTACACGCTGGAAATGCCGTTTAAAGACAACAACAACCTACCCGACGATGATTTCGGCTGGAACGGCCAACGCTCGCTGCGTTTAGGCGAAGCGATGGTTTCGGCAATTTGGAATGTATCAGGCGATTTGCGCTAAGTATTTTATTGATCAAAAGGCCGTCTGAAAGCGAGGCATTTTTTCAGACGGCCTTTATCCGCAATTTAATTTAAGGATTCCCTATGATTATTCACCCCCAGTTCGACCCCGTACTCATCAGCATAGGCCCGTTGGCCATCCGCTGGTATGCCTTAAGCTATATTGTCGGTTTTGTACTGTTTATCTTGCTGGGCCGCCGCCGCATCGCGCAAGGCAACACCTTGTTCACCAAAGAAATGCTTGATGATTTTCTCACTTGGGGCATTTTGGGCGTGATTCTCGGCGGCCGCTTGGGCTATATTTTGTTTTACAAATTATCCGACTATCTGGCCGACCCTATCAGCATGCTGAAAGTGTGGGAAGGCGGTATGTCTTTCCACGGCGGCTTTTTAGGTGTAGTCGTGGCGATGTGGCTTTTCAGCCGCAAACACAACATCAGCGTATGGAAAACCATGGATTTCGTCGCACCTTTAGTGCCGCCGGGCTTGGCTTCGGGTCGTATCGGTAACTTTATCAACGGCGAACTGTGGGGGCGCGTAACCGACCCGAACGCTTTCTGGGCAATGGGCTTCCCGCAAGCACGTTACGGAGACATGGAAGCGGCGGCGCACAATCCGCAATGGACAGAATGGCTCAACCAATTCGGCATGCTGCCTCGCCACCCTTCGCAGCTTTACCAATTCGCGCTGGAAGGCATTTGCCTGTTTATCTTGGTGTGGGTGTTTTCTAAAAAAACACGCCCTACCGGACAAGTGGCATCGTTATTCCTAGGCGGCTACGGCTTTTTCCGCTTTATCGCCGAATTTGCCCGCCAACCCGACGATTATTTGGGCTTGCTGACGTTGGGCTTATCGATGGGACAATGGCTGAGTATACCGATGATTGTGTCGGGTGCGGCCGGCTTTGTGTATTTCGGTAAGAAAAATGCTATCAATTAAAAATTAACGCAATGCCGTCTGAAATATTCAGACGGCATTGCGTTTGAATCAATAAAACATGGCGGCGCAGTTTCAGGTAAAATACGCGCTTGAATGTTTCCATTATTTTCCCCATAAAACCATGTCCAAAAAAACCAAACAAGAATTAGAAAACAACAAACTCAACAAACGTTTGCGCCATGCAGTGGGCGCGGCAATCAACGATTTTAATATGATTGAGCCGGGCGACAAGATTATGGTCTGCTTGTCGGGCGGTAAAGACAGCTATGCCCTCTTGGATATTTTACGCCAACTGCAAGCCAGTGCGCCGATTGAATTTGATTTGGTGGCAGTGAATCTTGACCAAAAACAACCCGGCTTTCCCGAGCATGTATTGCCGGAATACTTGCAAAGCATTGGTGTCGATTACAAAATCGTTGAAGAAGACACCTATTCCACCGTGAAACGAGTGCTGGAAGAAGGCAAGACCACCTGCTCGCTCTGCAGCCGTTTGCGCCGCGGTATTCTGTATCGCACCGCAAAAGAATTGGGCTGTACTAAAATCGCACTCGGCCACCATCGCGATGATATTTTAGCAACCATGTTTTTGAATATGTTTTACGGCGGCAAACTCAAAGCCATGCCGCCTAAATTGGTGAGCGACAACGGCGAGCATATTGTGATCCGCCCGCTGGCGTATGTGAAGGAAAAAGACCTGGTTAAATACGCCGAACTGAAGCAATTCCCGATTATTCCGTGCAATTTGTGCGGCTCGCAGCCGAACCTGCAACGCCAGGTCCTCGGCGACATGCTGCGCGATTGGGACAAACGCTTCCCCGGCCGCATCGAATCGATGTTTTCCGCGCTGCAAAACGTGGTGCCGTCGCATTTGGCCGACCCTGAATTATTCGACTTTGCCGGTTTAGAACGCGGCCAAAATTTGAAACACGGCGGCGATTTGGCATTTGACAGCGAAACCGTGCCCGAGCGTTTTGTTTCAGACGGCCTCGATGATGAAGACGGCAGCGAAGTTAAAATCGAAGCGGAAAAACCAAGCCGCAAAGTGATTAATATCTTGGCCAGCAAACCCAAAAACTGCGGCGCTTGATAGGCCGTCCGAAAGGCCGGATTTTGATATTTTTGCAAAGCGTTAACCCGCAATGTAAGACTTTGTCCTACAATAAGGCCGTCTGAACACAACACACATATCCTTAAGGAACATGCATGACCGCTGCTTTAATCACCCTGTCTTTAATCCTGATTCTCACCGGCCTGCTCGGTACGGTTTACCCCGCCATTCCGGGCTTAGGCTTGATGTTCGGCGGCGCATGGCTGCTGGCGCATGCCAATGATTATCAGATTTTCGGCACCACGACACTGGTGTTTCTGTGCATCGTCACCGTCATCGGTACGGCGATGGATTATGTAGCGGGAATGCTGGGCGCGAAATACACCGGCGCCAGTAAGCCGGCTATTTGGGGTGCTTTTGCCGGCGGTGTAGCCGGTGCATTTCTAGGCTTGCCGGGTTTGCTATTTGGCCCGTTATTGGGTGCAGGTATCGGCGAATTTCTGACCCGAAAAGACATGTGGCAGGCCGGTAAAGTGAGCATTGGCACCTTTATCGGCTTTATCATCGGCACGGTGGCCAAAGTCGGCTGCGCACTCACCATTATCTTGACCTTGCTGACGATCTGGATTGTCAGCCTGTTTTGATTTATTTTGCACACACGACAAAGGCCGTCTGAAAATTTTCAGACGGCCTTTTCTATTAAAGTGGATTCACTATAGTCAATCCCACAAATTTAAATAACACTCCTAAACAACTCATCCACAGACACCACCCCAAGTTTTCTCCGTCTCGCCTTTAACCAAGCCCATTTCTTTTCGATGGGATTCAGGTCGGGGCTGTAAGGCGGCATCCATAGGACGGTATGCCCCATCTCCTTCAGCAAGGCTTCTGCCTTACCCTTATGAAACGCCGCATTGTCCATCACCACCACACTCTCGGGCGGCAGTTGCGGGATCAGTAACCGTTCTACCCAAGTGTCGAATATCTTGCTATTGATGGAACAGTCAAACAAACCGACCGCAAACAGTTGATGATCATACAGCGCACCGATGGCATTAGTCTGATTACGTCCCTGCCAGTCATGGGTATCAATACACCGTCTGCCTTTTGGGGCATAACCGTAAGGACGGTGGACGGAAGCTCTGAATCCGCTTTCGTCCAGCCAAACAATCGGACGTTCTTTCAGTTGGAAACGGTGTCTGAGTCTGATAAAGCGTTTTCTGAGCTGAACATCTGCTTTGGGGTATTTATTGGTCTTTTTTTCGGCTGATTCCGTATCTTTTCAATGCCTGGTGGATGCCGTTGGTCGAGCAGTTGAGCCGTTGTGCCCGTTCGTAGCAATAGGCATCGGGGTATTGTTCGACGTCTCTAAGCAGTGCTTCTTTGGTAATTTTGAGGGGTTTTCTGTCTTTGGGGTAGCCTTTGGGAATGGGATTCTTTTTCCATTTGAACACGGTATCGCTGCCGATGCCGAGCTCTTTGGCTACTTGACGGATGGAGAGGCCTTGGGCGAGTTTGGCTAAGGCGAGTTGGCGGAAGTCTGTTGAATAGGTCATGGGGACGATTGTAATTTATATTTGGGGGATTGACTATATAAAAAACAATCAGTTTTTACCGCAACAAGCTTTGTATTTTTTACCGCTGTCGCAAAGGCAAGGATCGTTGCGGCCGATTTTGCCGCCTTCGCGGCGCACGGTCTGCGGTTTATTAATCACGGCTTGCCAGTAGCTGTAAATATCCAGCAAAACATGCGGCAGGTCAGATTCCAGCTCGGTTAATTCTTTATCGGTCAAATGCAGAATCACTTCGCCGTTTTCTTCTTCATCATAAATACCGCCCAAGGCCATAACCGGGTAGAACAAATCTTCGAATTCTTCTTGGTTGACCGCTTCAAACCAATCAGTCGGCACTACATCCAAGGCATACAGATAGGCGTTACACCATGTGTAAAAATCAGGATTGCCCGCTTCATCTTCATAAAGCCATAAATCCGGCAGTTTTTTATCCGACAATTGATTGCGCATATCCATCGCCAAAGCCAATACCAAGCGCTCGACTTCGGTACGCTCTTTGGCATCAAACAATGATTCATCGCCCAATACTTCCGGCAACCAGTCGTTCGGATTCAAGGCATCAGGGCCGCTTAACAAGGCCATCATAAAGCCCTGCACTTCATCGCAGCGCATGGTGTTGTGTTCTAAAGATTTGGCATCAAGCAACTCAATCAGGCGGTTGCGTGATGCTTCGTCAAAAGTTCTTACTTGCATGGATTCATTCCTTTTCAATATTTTTAGATGGCCTTAAAACCGTTACGTTAAGCAATCATTCTTTGGCGCATCTGCTCAAACAGGCAGACGGTTGCCGCCATGGCGACATTCAGCGATTCAGTCCGCCCCAGCATGGGAATTTTGACGCTGGCGTTGACTTTTTCCAATACTTCCGCACTTACGCCGCTGCCTTCATTGCCGAATACCCAAGCGGCCGGCTGTCGCAGACTCATGTCGTAAAGATTAAAATTATTGTGCTCGCTCAAAGCCGTTGCCCAAACTGTATCTTGAAATTCGCCCAGCCATTGCATCATCGGTACACGGCTATGGATGTTCAACAAAAAATGCGCCCCCATTCCGGCACGCAATACTTTCGGTGACCACACGTCTGCACAGTCTTGGCTGAGAATTAAATGCGGAATGGCACAAGCCGCGGCGTTGCGAATGATGGTACCGACATTACCGGGATCTTGCACGCATTCCAATACCACACAATCGCCTTGCTTCGGCCATGCCTGTTCGTGCGGAATGTCGATTAAAGTCATCACATCATCGGAATCGGTCAGGCTGGTGATTTTGGATAAGGCTTCGTTGCTTACCCACGTCATCAAATTGACTGGAATTTCTTCGATCAGGCGGCGGATTTCGTGATGATTGGCTTTGGATTCAGGCAGATAAACCTGCACGGGTTTGCCGCCTGCTTCAAGATAGCTTTGTAGCAGGTGTACGCCTTCCAATACGGTTTGCCTAGATTGGCGGCGCGCTTTGGATTGGGAAAGCAGCTTGGCCAAATGCTTGAGCTGCTCGTTTCGGGCAGAAGTAATCAGTTTCATGCCGTGCATTATAGCCGCTTTCAGACGGCATGGTGAGGCCGTCTGAAAATAAAAAAGCCTTTACATAATATAAAGGCTTTTTGGGAGTTATTGCACAATTTCTTTCGATGGGGTATTGGTGCCTGTTTGACTTTCAATATGAACCGCCGTATTTTGCTGCGTTGACAACTGCTTGGCAGCATTCGGCACAACCACATCCGAAGCGGCTTTATTTTCAGCAGCAGCGCGAACAGGCACGATATTTTGATCAACCTGCCGTGGCTGCTTCTCAACAGCTACCGGCATCATTTGCCGTATATCGGCTTGCGGCCAGAATTGCCAAACCGATACCGCCACAGCGGCCAAGCTGGCCGCCACGGCAAAACCTTTGAATGCATGATTATTTGCTGCTTTTGGTTGCTTGTTCGTCAGCTTTGACGCATTAGCCGCATGCTCACGGCTGATTTCCGCCAAAGCGGCTGTAAACATTTCACTTTGCATGAAATCGGCATCACGTCCCACCGCCTGCTGTTTCATACAATCGCTGATGAGATGATATTCATACCATTTCTGGCCGGCTTCATCATCAGTTAATAATTTATCCAGCATTTCGTCAGATAAATCTTCGTCATCCATTGCAATGGAAATATATTCGAATTTATCGTTTATTGTTGTCATTTTTCCTTACCACCTTTGGTTTTCAGCGGTATCCAATAATGGCCTTAAGTCTTTTGCAATGACTTCGCGCGCTCTAAAGATACGTGAGCGCACAGTGCCTATCGGACACCCCATAATCTGAGCAATTTCCTCGTAAGACAACCCTTCCATTTCGCGTAATGAAATGGCTTTCCGTAAATCATCGGGCAGCTTCGAAATAGCTTCCTCGACGGTGTGTAAAATTTCCCGATTCATCATCTCAGCTTCCGGCGTGTGGTAATCCGCAATCTGATCTGCCAAATAGAGAATGTCGCCTTCTTCGTTTGCGGCTTCTGCGCTGATAAACGGCCGCTTTCCGGAAGTGACTAAAAAATTCTTTGCTGTGTTGATACCGATGCGGTACAACCATGTATAAAACGCGCTTTCGCCACGAAAATTCGGTAAGGCGCGATAGGCCCGAATCATGGCTTCCTGCGCTACATCGTTTACTTCATGCTCATCTTTAACGAAACGTGAAATCAATCTGATTAATCGGCGTTGATATTTGGTCATCAACATCTCAAACGCCTTTTGTTCGCCTTTTTGCGCGCGCTCTACCAGCATTTGATCGATCCGGCGATCATTCATTATTTAACCTTTTATATAGCTACATTATATAATGTCATAAAATAGCAAAGCGTGCCGTGTTATCTTATGACATTTTTGGCGGGATTTAGTTCCGTAATATATTTCGTTAATGGCTCATAAATAGGCAAAAAGCCATCAGAAGCCCGAAAATCCTGATTTGCTTTGAGATTAACAACTGCCAGGCATATACCATCGGCGTTTGTGATAACCGGCCAGATTTGTCTTACAGACGGCAAAATATGACATTCCTGTAATATTTTCTTGGTTGATTTGTGCCCGAGCTCTAATTTTATAACATCGCTATTAGTGACTTTGCGAACTGTTCCTGCATCCATTAATACTTGTTCACTCAAGCCAAACCGATGCGGTTTTAAGATAAATCCATTTTCCAGCAAAATATCTTTCAGACGGCCTTGAATTCCTTCATGGCGCAGCCATGGATAATTTTCCGTATGAATGGCTCTGACATACAAAATATCTCGATAAAAATCGATGATTTTACCGTCAAACTGCCATTGCGCAGATTCGGCTTCCAACAAAACTCTGGCCATATCGGATAAAGTTTTATGCGATGGCAACCGGATTTGGTGAACCTGAAAAAAATGATGCAAGACACGGCGACGGCGTAATTCACTCAAGCCGCGCCATTGTTTGGCCTGAAACAGGCCGTCTGAAAGAATACGGCGATAATCGTCTTGTGTGACTTCGTCCAACAAAGCCAAATCGTCTTGCATACTGCGCACGTTGGACAGAATTTGCCGGTGAATATTTGATACTTGCCGTTGCCATTGCGGCAATGCTTCGTGGCGGATCCAATTGCGCAAATAGCCGGTGTCCTGATTGCTTTCGTCTGAAACATAAGCCAAATGATGCTCAAAAGCATAGTTTTCCAAAGCAGCTCTTGGTATGTCCAAAAGTGGTCGCCAGATTTTGATGCTTTGGTTCAAATCACGCCATTTCGGCATCGCTGCGAGTGAGCGTATCCCGCCACCGCGAGCAACGCCGAGCATAAAGGTTTCGATTTGGTCGTTTTGATGATGTGCCAAAGCCAAAATATCACACAGGCCGTCTGAAAATACACGGTAGCGTTCTGCTCTTGCAGCCGCTTCAATGCCTTTTCCTTTCCCTTTAATGGCAACTTTAGCGACTCGCAAATCAACATTAGATTGAGCGCATAATGTTCGGCAAAAATCTACCCACTCATCAGCAAGCGGGCTTAAACCGTGATGGACGTGTACAGCATTGAGCTTAAAATTTTTCTGTTCGCGGAAACGAGCCAATAAATGCAGCAAGACCACCGAATCCAACCCGCCGCTCAAGCCAATTTCAATGCTCAATTCATTGCTTGGTTGCGGTAATTCTGCTGCCAATAAAGCCAATAAATCCATTTTTGACTTCCGTTCTTTTCAGACGGCCTAAATGCAAAAACAAGCAGGCACCGGCCTGCTTGTTTGGATGATTACAATATTAAATTATTTCTCGATAAATTTACCGTATGCCATGATGCGGTCAAAACGGCGTGACAATAAATCTGCCATTGGAATGCTTTGCGCATCACGCAATTGTTCTTCCAAAACATGTTTCACGCTCAACATCACCGCTTCCATATCACGGTGTGCGCCACCCAGAGGCTCATCAATAATACGGTCGATTAAGTTTAATTCTTCCAAACGCTTGGCAGTGATGCCCAAAGCTTGCGCGGCATCGGCAGCTTTTTCGGCAGTTTTCCACAGAATCGATGCACAACCTTCCGGCGAAATCACCGAATAAGTCGAGTATTGCAACATATTCACATAGTCGCCCACAGCAATCGCCAAAGCACCACCCGAACCGCCTTCGCCAATGATCGTGCAGATTACCGGCACGCGCAAGCGGGTCAATTCGTATAAATTGCGGCCGATGGCCTCCGACTGGCCACGCTCTTCCGCACCGATGCCCGGATATGCACCCGGGGTATCGACAAAAGTCATCACCGGCAAACCAAATTTTTCAGCAGTTTGCATCAAGCGCAAGGCTTTACGGTAGCCTTCCGGACGCGGCATACCGAAATTGCGGCGGATTTTTTCTTTGGTATCGCGACCTTTTTGATGGCCGATTACCACCACACTTTGACCGTTGAAACGCGCCAAACCGCCCACAATGGCATAATCGTCGGCAAAATGACGGTCGCCGTGCAATTCTTCAAAGTCGGTAAAAATCGCGTTGATGTAGTCTAAGGTATAAGGACGCTGCGGGTGACGTGAAACCTGTGAAATCTGGGCAGGTGTCAGTTTGCTGAAAATAGATTTGGTTAAATCATTGCTTTTCTTTTGCAGACGGGAAATTTCGTCTGAAATATCGACTGCCGACTCACCTTGAACGAAACGCAATTCATCGATTTTATTGGTCAGCTCAGCAATAGGTTGTTCGAAATCTAAAAAAACAGGTTTCATACGATGAAGTTCTCATGAATAAGATTCTGTTGCAATCATACGCTAATCAGTCAATTTTAGCAGCAATTTGCACAAAAAATATGCAGCCTTTTGATAAAAATCAGGGCTTCCCCATGATTTTCAGACAGCCTGACAGATTTTTAGTATAGATACACTAATGCATCGGGTGGCATATCTTATGATAAACTCGGAAGCAATTCAAATTTTTTCTGACACGCTTATGAAAAACGAACAAGACAATCACACCATGCGCCTAGACAAATGGTTGTGGGCCGCGCGCTTTTTCAAAACCCGTGCGCTGGCACAAAAACATATCGAGCTTGGCCGCATTCAAGTAAACGGGGCAAAAGTGAAAAACAGCAAATACATTGTTGTCGGCGACAACATCGACATGACCTTGAATTCGCTGCCTTATAAATTCAAAGTATTGGCGCTGAACCACCAACGCCGCCCTGCTTCGGAAGCAAGATTGCTCTATCAAGAAGATGCCAAAACCGCCACCGATCGCGAAAATCAAAAGCTGCTTGACCAGGCCAGCCGCATTACCGCGGCTTACCCTGACGGCCGGCCGACCAAACGCGACCGCCGGCAATTGGATAAAGTCAAACGCGATACTTGGTAAATCCATGTCAGTAAGGCCGTCTGAAATTTCAGACGGCCTTAAAATTATTCTGAAACTGACAAGCAAGTATCTCCTGCCCGCCGGTTTTCAACGCCGATTAGAATTTGTATTCTATTTGGCCGCGAACCACGTTCACGTCTTGTTTGTCGCCGCCAACGGTGGCAGTAACTTGTTTACCGTGCAGGTAGAAGCCTTTCACTTTCCAGTTTTTCCAAGGAATGTAAGCCGCACCCAATTGAACGCCTTGGACGTTTTTGCTGTAGTCTTCAACCGAAGACACGCCCGACAGCGACCCCACGCGGCGGTAGTTCAAGAACACGTCATACGAATTGCGCACATCCCAGTCCGCCAATTTGTAGCGAACTTCGGTAAATATGCCGTCGTTTTTGATTTTTTGGCCGACATCGTTATAGGCTTTGATGTTGGATTTGCTGACAGCAGCCATCCAGCGCCAATCATCGTTGAATTTGACGTCGGCGCCCAATTCGCCGAATACGGCATTTTTAGCATTATGGCGATCACCGATGTCAATATCTTTCATGTAGCTGACAGTCGCGCCGACATTAATGTTTTCATTTACCGGGTAAGTGCTTTGAATCGAAGCAAAATGCTTGCGACGACCGCCTGCGCCCCAGATATTGTCGTTAAAGTAGCCTGTACGGCGGCCTGAACTCACCTTTGTCGGCAATACTTTGTTGTCGAAGAACAATTCTGCGCCGGTCACTTCGGTATCCCAAACGCGGCCGTATGAAGAAAATGCACCAAATTTACCGATACGGGCTTTAATACTGTTATCACCAAAATTGTAAAGCGTACCTTCGGCATACAGTTTGTTTACCGGCACATCATGATCGCCACGGAACTTACCGGTTTCCAAATCGATGTTCGGCTCGATTTGCGCTACGGCTTTCCAATCTTTATAGAGATTTGCACGCACCCAAAATTCGGCGTTAAATTCACTGTGTGTATTCTCAGGGGTCGGATTCACACCGCTGTTGTTGGCCGCCGTATCTTCGCTGTCCACGCGGACACGCAAAGCGCCGTTTACTGTCAGCAAGTCATTAAAAATGCTGATTTTATCGTCATCTTTACGAATAATACTGCCGGAATTAACGTAATCGCCGGCGGTCGACAACGCAGCAGCACGCTCGCTACCGGCAGGATTGGCCGCAGCGAAAGACGCAGCAGCTAAAGCAGCACAAACAACAGCAAAGGTTTTTTGAATTTTCATGCAAATCTCCAATTTATCAAAGTAGTAAACAACCGTTTTGTTTTTATTGTCGAAGCTGGATTTGAAACCGATTGGCAACAATTTTATGGATGAGCCGGTTGGACCGATTACAAACCACATCGGTGTTATTAAGTTACAATTTTCAAAAACCGCCGTATTATATAAAGCAGCATATTAAATTATGTAACCAATGTGACAACAATGCTATGTAGTTTACTGTATTTCGTCAAGAAAATTTTACATGAATTAAAAAACAAACCGATTAATTTGATGAAAATCAACTTTGCTATAGGCCGTCTGAACGTTATCTTAGATGAAAATTTATGCAAAATTACTATAAATCCACTAAAAAGAAACATTATGTAGTTTTATTTAATTTATTTTAAAACAGCGCATTAATCATTTCATCTAATGCTGTATGGCGTTTTTTCTGGGTTTTTACTGCCCATTCGAAGATTTTTTTGCTCCCCCAAAATACAAAACGCTCCCGCGCACGGGTGATACCTGTGTACAACAGCGCATTATTCAGGCAGTTTAGCACATCATCACTTTCATTCGCCGTATCAAGACTTGGCGGCAGCAACCATACTTCCCGATATTCCGAACCCTGGCTTTTGTGTACAGTCATGGCAAACGCCGTTTCAAAAGTCGGCAGACGGCTGATGGGGATTTTCCTGAAGCCGTCCGCAAACGGGAAATACGCCGCCAAACCATTGGCCGATCCGCTATCCCGCATAACCAAGCCGATATCGCCATTAAACAAATCCAATGCATAATCGTTGCGCGTGACCATGATCATCTGGCCGTCAAACCACGGCATATCGCCGGATATGCGCTGTTGACGCTGCAAATGGCGGAAATAAGCCTGATTAAAATTTTCCGCGTCTTGGCGCCAAGCCGTTAACACCACCACATCTGCCGCATGGCCGAATGCCAGCGCTACATTACCGCTCGAGACTGCCCGCCAGTATTTCTCATGCTTGTGATACAACAATTCGGCTTGATGTTTCATGTCGGCATGTAATACCTTCAATTCATCAGGGAAGCGTTCAAACTGCGCCCATGCCGTTTCACTTTCGCCCGAAACCACCGCCCGCGCCAAGCAACCGATGCCGCTGTCTGCACCAAAGCGGTGACTGACATGCAAATGGGCAATGTTTTGCGACAAAGCCGGCGGATTTTCGGCAACTTTAAATGCATGCTGCGGCAGATATTCGTTTAAACGGCGATGGGTGTCTTCATCTAAAACGGTTTCGCGCGATAAAGCTGCCAATACCGCGCCCACGCCAACCGACGGTAATTGAAATTCATCCCCCAAAAAGATAACGCGGCAGCCACTCGGAATGGCTTTGAGCAATTGCAGCAACAGCGATAAATCCAGCATTGATGCTTCATCCACCACCAACACGTCTAAAGGCAAGGGCCGCTGTACATGAAAGGCCGGCTGCATTTGCGGTGGGCGAAGTTTCAACAGGCGGTGCACGGTTTGGCCTTCCAAGAGCAATAAATGCTGCTTGATGCGCCCGGGCAAATCAAAGCCGTCTAAGGCACGATGCAGCGAGCGTGCCATATGCGCAGCCGCTTTACCGGTGGGGGCGGCCAAGGCGATGCGCGGTAAACCGGTGGCATTGTCGCAAATCAGCCCCAATAATTTGGCAACTGTGGTCGTTTTGCCGGTGCCCGGGCCGCCGGTAATCAGCATAAAGGCTTGCAGCAAAGCCAAACCCGCAGCATCTCGCTGCCCTTCGCTGCCTTTTTCGGCAAACCAGTTTTGCAGATTCTGCGAAGCCTGCAGCCAATCAACATCATCGATGGATGCTGTTGCCAACCGCTTGATTTCCACGGCCAAGTCATATTCTAACTGCCAAAGCCTGCCTAAAAACAAACGCCGCCCGTCCAATATCAACGGCGTTTCGCTATCGGAGCCAACCACTAACGTGGCACGCTTCAAGGCTGCCGCTTCGTTATCAGTGACCCAAATAAACGAATGCCCGTTTTGCAGTGCGCTGAACAAGGCTTCAACATAAGGTGCGACCACTGCCGCATCTTTGGGCGCGTGCTGTTGCAAAAACCGGGTAGCAGCCAAAGCCGCTGCCTGGCTCAAATCGATGGGAGCATTCATTTTGTTTTCTCACGGAATAGGCCGTCTGAAAGTTTAACGTAACACTTTTCAGACGGCCTATTATACCGTTTTACATCTGTTCGCCATACGGATTATTTGTCTTGCAAACATCCGTCCTGCATGCTCATAACGCGCTCGAACCGTACAGCCAATTCATCATCATGCGTCACCACAATCAAACTGGTGCCGAGTTCGTTTTTTAAATCCAGCATCATGTCGAGTACATTTTGCGCATTTTTGCGGTCGAGATTGCCGGTCGGCTCATCGGCCAGCAAACATTTCGGCTGTGTCACCAATGCGCGGGCAATGGCAGCACGTTGACGCTCACCGCCCGACAATTCGCTCGGACGATGCAGCATACGTTGTTTCAATCCCACTTTTTCCAACATCGCCGCCGCTTCGGCTTCGGCTTCGGCTTTCGGTTTTTTACCGATTAACAAAGGCATCATCACGTTTTCCAAAGCGGAAAACTCCGGCAAAAGATGGTGGAATTGATACACGAACCCCAAATATTGATTACGCAACAAGCCCAACTGCTTTTGGTTCATTTGCCCTAAATCCTGCCCCATCAGTGTCACACGGCCTTCGGACGGCATATCCAAGCCACCCAAAATGTGCAGCAGCGTTGACTTGCCGCTGCCCGACGAACCGATAATACTGACGCTCCGGCCTTGCGCTACTTCTAAATTCAAGCCGTTCAATACCTGTACGTTCAATGCTCCGTCGTTGTAGTTTTTGCCGACGTTTTCACATTTCAACACGATATTATTCATAACGCAAAGCCTCCGCAGGTTGGGTTTTCGCCGCCCGCCAGCTTGGATACAGCGTGGCGATAAAGGCCAAAGCCAAAGAAATACATGCAATTACAGCCACGTCTTTCATATTGACATCGCTTGGCAGATAATCGATGAAATAAATCTGCGAATTAATCAGATGCACACCGAACAGTTTTTCAAAAAATGCCACGATTTTGCCCACATTCCAACCCAGCAGCACGCCGCACGCCACGCCGATTAAGGTGCCGAAAAAGCCCGCAAACGCGCCCTGCACCATAAAAATCTTCATGACACCGGCAGGTGGCAAACCTAAGGTGCGCAAAATCGCAATATCGGCCTGCTTCTCGGTCACCGCCATCACCAATGACGATACCAAATTAAACGCCGCCACGGCAATAATCAGCGTTAAGATGATGAACATCATGCGTTTTTCCAATTCAACTGCTTCAAAATAGCTTCGGTTGCTAAACGTCCAATCACGTACCCAAACGTCTTGCTGATCGGCGGCGGGAATCAGATTGGCGATAAAAGCAGGCGCGTTTTGCGGATCGGCCAGCTTCAGGCGCAAACCGCCGACACCATCACCCAGGCGATACAAAACCTGCGCATCTCGAATATGTGTCATTGCCAATGAGTTATCGACTTCATACACACCGGTTTTGACAATACCGACCACGTTAAACTGCTTCAAACGCGGCACCGCACCAGCAGGCGTCACATTACCCTCAGGTGTAATTACCGTCACTTTTCCACCCGGCTCCGCCCCCAAAGCCTGCGCCAAACCTTCGCCCAAAATAATGTCGAAACTGCCCGGTTTCAGATCGTCAAAGCTGCCGACAGGCATGTCTTTACCGTAATCGACCACGTTTTTTTCTTCAGACGGCAAAATACCGCGAATCTGTACACCCCGAACTTCGCCCGAATTGGCCAACAACGCTTGGTCGGATACATAAGGCGCACTGGCCAATACTTCTTTTTTGCCTTTGACATAACGGCGCAAATCCTGCCATTCGGCACCGTTGCCATTGTCGAAATAACCGATTTCGGCATGCGGCGCGACGTTTAACAACTGCCCGCGGATTTCTTTCTGAAAACCGTTCATCACCGAAAGCACCACAATCAGCGCAGTCACGCCCAATGCAATGCCCGCTATCGAAATCATGGTGATGAATGACATGAATCCGTTGCGCTTTTTCGCCCGCAAATAGCGCAGGCCAATCCAAGATTCTAAAGAAGCCATTTATTTCAAGCTGCCTTCGTTTCAAAATAAAAGCGGTATTGTACCGTAAAACGCGCAGGCCGTCTGAAACGCCTAAGGCATAAAAAACAACTGTAAAGACTGACCTTGCAAACCACAATTTCGGTAAAATCCGCCGAAAAATTTGCATTTGTAGCAAATCGGCTTTATTCTAAGTCCAACGGGACCTGTCTGGTGCCATGAATAAGGACGAATATCCAATGAAAACCACAAAACTCTTAGCTTTATCCGTAGCCGCTGCTGCTTTAGCGTTCAGCGTGAATGCGTATGCGGCTAAAGAAGTTAAAATTGCTTCCAACAATACGCCTTACACCGACGCACAAGTGCAGCAATTAGCCGCCTCCGCTTTGGGCATGGGCGTGAAAGAACCGGTTAGCCTTACCCGCTCGGGCGGCAATGTTGTCGTATCAGGCAGCGACAGCACCAAGTGTACCTTTAAAGTAGGCGAAGGCGATGCCCCTAAAATTCAGGGTGTGAACTGCAAATAATCCGATTCCAATTTCAAAGGCCGTCTGAAATTTTCAGACGGCCTTTTACATATTGCTAATTCTTCTTTTATTCTTTCACCATACGCCGCTCATACACTGCTTGCGCCAAAGTACCCGCATCGACGTATTCCAATTCCCCGCCCAAGGGAATGCCGCGCGACAGGCGGCTGACTTTGTAAGGCAGATTTTTGAATAATTCCGACAACACATACGCCGTGGCATCGCCTTCTGCAGTGAAGTTGGTGGCAATGATGATTTCATCGATTTCGCTCTGCTGCAAACGTTCGACCAGCTTATCCAAGGCAATCGCCGAAATATCCATGTTTTGCGCCGGGCTGATCTGCCCCATCAGCACAAAATACAAGCCATCGTGACAATGTGCGGTTTCCATGTTCGACACATCCGCCGGCATGTGCACAATCATCAAACGGCTTTTGTCGCGGCTTTTGTCGGTGCAAATGTCACATATCTCGTTTTCGGTAAACGTATTGCACAAACGGCAATGGTGTACTTGTTTGAGCGCATGTTGCAGCGCGTCGACCAATTCTTGCGCTTCTTCGCGCTTATGCTGCAACAATTGATGTGCCATGCGCTGCGCGGATTTGGGACCCACATTGGGCAGCACTTTCAAGGCATTAATCAATCGGCCGAATGCGTCAGGTTGTTTACTCATATTTTTTCAGACGGCCTCGCCGCTTTCCATGAATTTTAATAAACCAAACGGCCGGAATACCGGCCGTCTGAATCCATCCGTTATTCTGTCGGATTCACTTTTTGAGCACCTTGTTCTTGTTTGATTTTCTTGTTCAAGTATTGCAACAATTGGTCAAACACATTGGCTGTTTGCTGCTGTACCACAGCCTGCTTGGCTGCCGGCAATTGCTCGTTAACATTTTCCGGCGGCTTGATGGCCTGTATTTCCAAAATCACCGGTGCCGGCAAACCTTCCAACTTCACATAAGCCGGTTTACCCCCAGCCGGACGCGCTTTTAATAATTCCGCATAGGCTTCAGGCGGCATGGATTGACGCGCTTGTTGGGCATTCAAATCAGAAACCGGCGACCATTCCACAGTCGTTTTCTGACCCGATTTCAAATCAGCCAAGGCTTCATCGGCTTTTTTCTCAGCTAATTTACGCGCTTCGGTCAACAAATAAGCTGAACGTGCTGCTTCTTTCACTTCTTCAAAAGGTGCGGTTTTCTCTTCGCGCGTCTCTTTGGCACGTACCACCCACACCACATCCGGCGCAACGGTAATCGGCTCGGAATTATGTTTTTTCTTCAAAACATCTTCGCTGAAAATCGCTGCAATCAGCTCATCCGGCATACCGGCCGCTTTGCCGTTGGCTCGGGTCAGCCATTCGTCAGGTGCTTCGACTTTCAAATTCAGCTTTTTGGCTGCTTCGGTTAAGCTATTTGGATTATTGAATGCTTCTTCAGCCAATTGCTCTTTGAGTTTATTGAATTCGCCGGAAACTTTTTTCAGCTTCAATTCGTTTTCAATGCGGGCTTTTTCCTGCTCAAAATCCGGTTTGTTATCGGTCGGAGCCGCCGCTGCTTGCTCATCAAATGCTTTGCGCACTTCTTCTTCGCTCACGCTTTGTTTAGCCGACAATTCATTGGCATCTAAAGCGACATATTCGATTTTGGCCGCTTGCGGAATCACATAATCTTTTTTGTTGGCATCGTAAAAGCTTTGCACCGCTTTATCGTCAACCTTGATTTGGCCGGCAAACATTTCCGGATTAAACGTTACCGAACGCACCGTGCGCGCGGCTTGAGTAAGGTTTACCAATTGCGCCGCTTGTGCATCGCTGACAATAGTGCCGTTTTGTACCAAGTTCAGCAGGTTTTGCAATTCAAATTGCTCGCGGATTTCTTCGACAAACCGGTCTTCGCTCATGCGGCGTTGATCAAGATACTGGGTCAGCATCGCTTGGCTGAATTTGCCGCCGGCATCATGGAAGCTCGGGTCGTCCACAATAATTTGTTTGATTTGTTCCTGAGACACCGCAATACCCATCATTTTCGCACCTTGGGTCAGGTAAGCGCGTTGCAGCAAAGATTGGAATACTGCATCGCGGGACTCATTGCCGCCGGCCGCCTGCGCATTCTGCATGGCCACGTTCAAAGCATGATCGCTCACCTTCTGATCACCGACTTTAACAATATAATCCGAACCCGGTGCGGCGACGGTACTCACACCGAAACCGACAAAGGTCAACGCAATCAAACCCAATAAAATCTGGGCGGGCAATTTATATTTTTCAACGGAATGAAACATAACAGCTCAATAAAGATATGTGGATGGCAAACGCGTATTGTAACGTTTTTTTCGCGAATCTGCACTTCAATTCATACTTTTCAGACGGCCTTGACGAATGAATTATGTCTTCAGAAATACAAGATGCGACCTTTACAAAACACCGGATTTGAGTATAGTTCGAAGCTATAGCGGCACAGAAAGCGCAGAGATAGACGGCTTTCGAGCAGCGCATAACAAAGAAATGTGCCAAAGATAGAGATTTTGCAAAGGTTTCGAGATGCTGTCTGAAACTTAGTCAGCCAAAAATCTGCTGATAATGATCAGTCGAGAAACCAACGTAAAATTGACCGTCTTTATCCAATACCGGGCGTTTAATCACGCTCGGATTTTCAATCATAATGCGAACGGCACCTTCCTGTTCGGAGGCTTGTTCCTGAGTTTGCCCGTCTAATTTACGCCATGTCGTGCCACGTTTGTTTAACAAATTTTCTAAGGGAATTTGTGACAGCCATGCGCTGACCAATTCAGCTGTGGGCGGTGATTTTTTAAAATCGACAAACTCGGCTTCTATGCCGTTATCCGCCAGCCAAACACGGGCCTTTTTGACTGTGTCGCAATTGGGAATACCATATAATTTAATCATGTTCAGCCTTTCATTGATTTTTACCCTGACATTCTACCGAGAGCTTGTACAGTTTGCCACAAAATACGGTAGAATAAACGCAGCGGCTTTGGCCGGTATTCCGACACAGACATCATTACGGAGCGAATCGATGCAAAAAAACGTCACGCTTTCTTTAATGGCCGCCGCCGTGCTTATGGCTGGCTGTTCAGACAAAAAACCGAGCAATTCTTTATTTGAAAAAACCATCAATCAATATGCAAAAAAACAAGGCATTTGTTTGCCTTTGGTTTTGAATGTGCAAAACCCGCGTGCAAACGACAGCTTCACGCAGGTGCCGATTGGCACACCTGAAATCAAGTTGGCCGAAAAAGACCGTAAAGGCAACGACATCAACAAAACAGCGTTGAAGCAATTGAATATTCTGGAAAAAGAAGACTTCTACGAAAAGTCCAAAGAAACCATACCGGTTGCCGCCAACAGCGATGAGACTGTCAAAGTATTGGTTTATAAGCTGACCGAAAAAGGTGAAAAACAAACCCGCGCCAAAGAGAAAATGCCGCATTTCTGCATCGGCCATCAAGAAGTCAATAAAATCAATTGGTACACCGAGCCCGGCCCGGCCAACGGCATGACCGTTTCGCGTGTATCTTATGAGGCTAAATTTGTGCCGGAAAAATGGGTCGGTAATTTATTGAAAGCCGGCGGCAATGCCAAGTTGCCATTGGATGAAGTGCGTGTGCAAACGGCCACACTGGTCAAAACCAGCGACGGCTGGAAAGATTCACGCGAATTGCGTTGATTGTGTGTGTTTTGCAGCTATAAAAAGGCCGTCTGAAACCAATGAACTGCCCCCCAATACTTGGACAAGTTAAGAATCTTTCTCAAACAGCCTTTTCAAGCTGGGTTCTGTAGCCGACAGGACTCAGCTTTTTTAAGTTTAAACTAATCCGCTCATGATTGTAGTAATGTATGTAATCATCTATTACCTCTGTCAGCTCTGCCACCGACAACGCACCTTCCTGATAGAAGCTCTCTTCTTTTAATGTACCGAAGAAACGCTCCATCGGCGCATTGTCCCGGCAATTTCCTTTGCGCGACATGCTTTGCACCATTCCTTTCCCAGCCAGTTTCGCCCGATAAGCCCCGGTGCGGTAAAGCACACCCTGGTCGGAATGCAGCAGCGGCGTTTGGCCTTTCAGACGGCCAAATGCTTTATCCAACATTTGCGCCACCAGTTTACTGTTTGCTCTGCGGCTTAAAGAATAGGCCACAATCTCCCGATTAAACACATCCAATATCGGCGATAAGTACAGCTTCCCGTCTGTGCATTTGAACTCCGTCACATCGGTCAGCCATTTGTCTGCCGGTTTGCTAGCAGTAAATTCACGATTAAGAATATTATCCGAAGCCTCTCCTATTACCTGCGGACGGTAGGCTTTTTTGCTGCGGACTTTGGCTTTCAGTCCCAACAAACCCATAATGCGCTGCACTTTCTTTTTGTTCCACGACAATACGGCGGCAATCCGCCGATGACCGTAGCGGCCTTTGTGTCGGCGATAGACTTCACTTACTGCGGTTTTGGCCGCCGCATCGGGATCGGCTTTGCCGATATGGTAATGAAAGCTGCTTTTGGGAATGCCGGCACTGTGCAGCAGATATTTCAGCGGGTGCTTCGCTCTCAACGTTTGAACGGTTTCGCAGCTTTGGCGGCGTTCTTTTCGTTGAGGGCTTTCATGTGCTTTAGGTAGTCGTTCTCCGCCCTCATGTAACGTAACTCTTCAATCAGTTCCGCCTGGGTTTTTTCGTGGTCGGGTTTGTCGGCGATAAACGGGTTTTTGCGTTTGGTCTTCATAAACGTAGCCTGCGGGTGTTGAAGTGCGGCGATACCGCCTTGGCGATAGGCGGCTATCCAACGGCGCAGGTGGGTGCGCGAGACGTTGAAGTGCTCTGCGGTGCGCTGTTGGCTGTGCACTTGGTGATAATGGAGTACGGCTCGGTATTTGAAGTGTAGGTTATATTTGGACATAAGAAAACTGCACCTTTTAAAGTTGGAGGGGTGTCCAACTTTTGGGGTGCAGTTCACATTTCTTTCAGACGGCCTTTTTGCATGGGTTTTATTTAATGCGCTTGAACACCAAATCCCAAATGCCATGCCCTAAGCGTTTGCCACGGGCTTCAAATTTGGTTTCGGGGCGGTAATCCGGCGTGGGCGCATAATCTTCAGCCGTGTTTTGCAGGCTGTCGAAGCCGCTTAACACTTCCAGCATCTGCACGGCGTATTCTTCCCAGTCTGTTGCCATGTGGATGTAGCCGCCGATGGCTAATTTCGGCAATAGTTTTTCGACAAAATGCGGTTGCCCCAAGCGGCGTTTGTGGTGGCGTTTTTTGTGCCACGGATCGGGAAAAAAGATGTGAATGCCCGATAATGCACCATCAGCCAACATGTTTTCGACCACTTCCACGGCATCGTGGCGCATCACGCGGATATTGCCGGCTTGCTTTTCTTCAATCAGCTTCAAAATATTACCGACACCCGGGCCGTGTACGTCAATCGCCAGAAAATCGGTTTCCGGCAAACGCTTGGCAATCTCTACCGTAGCCGTACCCATACCGAAGCCGATTTCCAAAACTTTCGGATTACCACGGCCGAAGTATTGGTTTAAATCGATAATGGCATCTTGATAGTCGATACCGAATTGCGGCCACATGGTATCAATGGCACGCTGTTGAGCGGCAGTCATATGCCCTTGCCGTAACACAAAGCTGCGGACGGAACGCAAATGTTCGGTAGGTACTTGGTTTTCTTTGTGATTTTGGGTGGAATCTGTCATACCGGTTAAATCTTTACAATCAAAATGAAAAGGCCGTCTGAAACAAACGGCTTAGGATATGGTGCGCAATTATACCTGATTATGACTTTTCAAACGGCCTTTTCTTTGTGCTTATGCTTTCAGACGGCCTGTTGCCAGTGTGCCAACAATGTTTTCAACACGTCTGCTTGTTCGTAGCCATGCTCAATCGCTTTTTGCAGCCACTCGCAGGCTTTAGCAGCATTTTTTTCCACGCCCATACCGTGGAAATACAGGCAGGCCAGATTGTATTGCGCCATCGTATCTTGCTGCTCGGCAGCAGATTCAAACCATTGCGCGGCCCGGCTGAAATCAGTCGCAACGCCCTGCCCGTTGTAATACATCATGCCCAAATTGGTTTTGGCTTTGGTGTGCCCCAACTCGGCTGCTTGGCGGTAAAGCGGCAAGGCTTCGGCATAGCTTTGGCTGCGCTGCAAACCATAATGCGCGGCAAAGGCTTTTTGATAAAGGATTTCTGCTTGCTGACGTTGCAACGCGACCTGTTTGGCTTCTTCATAATGCCGATGGTCGTTCAACGCGCTGTCGGACAATAATTTTTGGTGTGCCGCCATATCGCCCAAATCCGCTGCCCGGCGGTAATACTCACGGGCTTTCGGCAGATGTGCAGCTACACCCAGACCATAACGGTAAATATCGCCCAATAAACGCAAAGCTTTCGGATGATTGTTTACGGCAGCTTGCCCGGCATGATGATGCGCTTTTTGCGGATTGCGCTCAACATACTGACCCAGCAGATAAATTTCTGCCAACGCAGCATGGGCATTATTGTCGCCGTTTTGTGCGGCCGTCTGAAACCAAGTCAGTGCTCCGGCGCTGTTTTGCAGCAACAAAATTTCAGCCAATGCGGTTTGCGCAGGTGCAATGCCGTGCTGCGCGGCAACCTGAAAATGCGCTATTGCTTGCGTTAAATTTTTTGCAACGCCTTGCGCCAATTTGTATTGCAGACCAAGCTGCCAATGTGCCGCAACAAAGCCCTGTTCGGCAGCCAAGCAGTAAAGCCGATGTGCTTTGTGTAAATCAGGTTCGGCGGCATATTGATGATATTGCGCCAAAAAATACTGTGCTTGCGGATGGTTTTGCTCAGCTGCCTTATTTGCCCAAAGCAATGCCTGTTGGGTTTGCCCCATGTCGTTGAATGCGCGCATCAAGCGTAATTGTGCATGCACCAAACCCTGTTCGGCCAATTCGGTATAGTGCCGCAAAAGACTTTGAATATCGGCGTTTTCCGATTCTTGCAATTGCAGCAGATTGTAGCGGGCATACGCATGTCCTGCTACGGCCGCTTGTTTCAGGTATTCGATACCGGCGGCAAAATCTGCCGAAATGCCATGGCCGTTAATCAGGCATGCAGCGAGTTGGAAAGCGGCTTCGCTGTGTCCGGCTTTGGCGGCCTGCTGCAATAAAGGCACTGCTTGCGCATAAGCCGGCGGCGATTGCAGCAAGAATTGATTGGCTTGTTGATAAAGATTTTCGGCTGTCTGTGTCATGCGGCGTTTTCTTTTTTATATTGTTTTGACATCCTAGCCATACTAAGAAGGTAAACCGAATTAGTATGACAAGCTGTTTGATTTTTGATTTAAGCGTAATTTACTGTGTTAAAAAAGCCGTCTGAAAACCGGTTCAGACGGCCTGCCGTTTGGCTTAGCTATTTTCTTTCAAAAATACACTTACACCGCTTTCGCAACGGATTTGCTGCATTTCTAAAGCATGCTTTAAAAGCGCATCGTTTTGCGGCAGTGCAGCGCGTTCGGCTTCGTGATGCCATAAATGGTAGGCAATGCCGGCAAATTTAAGATTGTGTCTTTTCATACCGTTGTGATAGCAGCGGGCAACAAACTCGCTGTCTTCACGTCCCCAGCCGACAAACCAATTGTTAAAGCCGTTCACTGCCAAGGCATCTTCGCGGAAAAAGCTCATGTTGCAGGTTTTGATGCCGCGGTGGTTTTGGTTGCCGTTTTTACCGACTAAAGCAGACAAAAAACGACATCTTAAAGCAGAAAGGCGCTTTTCAATGCCTGAATCAAATACGGAAAGGTTCGGCAATTGATCGGAAGCCAAAATTTCCTGAGTGCGCGTTTCGGTCAAAATCACGCGCGAACCTTGCACCAAGCGGCCTTTGAGCGCCAGTTTTAAATGGTCGGCAATAAATGACGCGTCCAACAGCATATCACCGTCAATCAGCACAATATAATCGCCTTTGGCTATTGCCAACGCGCGATTGCGTGATTCGGCGACACGAAAACCATCGTCAGGCCGCCAAGAATGTTTCACCGGTACCGAGCTTTGCCGATTAACGTATTGAACCACATCTGCCGTTTCGCGGGCCGAGCCATCGTCGGCCACAATAATTTCATCGGGCAAGCGTGTTTGCGATAAAGCCGATTGCAGCACAAATGCGAGTGCGTCCGGCCGGTTATACGTGGTGATAATCAGCGATACTTTCAGATTCTGATTGCGCTCATGCAACTTCACATATTTATAGTAAGAACCTTGCGCATTGGCCACCGAAATGGTGAGGCCGTCTGAACCGTAGGCGAAACCGCGTTTCAGAAAATAATTTTTAATAAACGACACACCGCCGTGCAACAGAGCTTTGGCCGGTGAAGTTTTCTTTTTAAAGCGGTTTTCATCAGCATAGAGCGAAGAATATTGCTGCATTTTCTGAATCAAGCCTTCCGCGTTTTCAAAAGAATAATGTTTCAGACGGCCTGACAAAGAATAGCTTTGCGCGTCTTTAGGAATTATCAGAGATTCATGCACTTGCCGGTCGGAAAAACGGGTAAAACGGCGGTGGTAGAGGCGCGGCAGAATATCCGGATACCAGCCGCAGCCTTTAATCAAACGGCCGTTGTAATGATTCAGACGGGACAAAGTATAAATACTTTGCGGATTATTTTCCGCTACGGCAGTGCGAATGCTGTCGATCAATTCCGCATCCGGCACTTCGTCGCTGTCGATGCTGAAAATCCAATCGTTTTGCGCCAAACGTGCGGCCATGTTTTTCATGGGGCCGAAACCGATAAAATCATGTTTGAAATAGCTGACGTTTTTAAATTGCGCAGCAATGTCGAATGTGCGGTCGGTCGAACCGTTGTCGAGCAGCAAAACTTCATCAAAATCGCCCAGCGCGGTCAGCACTTCCGCCAAATAGCGCTCGGAATTTTTTACCAACATGGCGGCAGTTGCCGGAATTCTTGTATTCATCATGGTCAGGCCGTCTGAAAAATATCTTCAACGGCTGTATTTTACCCGATATACCGCTACAATACGCATTTCATTTTTCAGACGGCCTATTGACTATGCGACTGCTGCTCGCCCCCATGCAAGGATTATGCGACGACGTGATGCGTGATTTATTAACGCGCATCGGCGGTTATGACGAGTGTGTCAGCGAATTTGTGCGCATTACCCATACCGTACATTCCCGCGCCACCTGGCTGAAATATCTGCCCGAAATCGCCAACAGCAACCAAACCTTTGCCGGCACGCCTTGCACAGTGCAGCTTTTAGGTAGCGATGCCGATAATATGGCTATAAACGCTTTGGAAGCGGTGCGTTTCGGTGCGGATAAAATCGATTTAAACTTCGGCTGCCCTGCACCGACGGTAAATAAACACAAAGGCGGTGCGGTTTTGCTCAAAGAGCCGGAATTGATTCACCACATCGTCAAAACCCTGCGCAGCCGCCTGCCCGAACATATCCCGCTAACCGGCAAAATGCGCTTGGGCTTTGAAAATACCGATTTAGCCTTGGAATGCGCAGCCGCGATTGCCGAAGGCGGCGCATGCGGTTTGACGGTTCATGCCCGAACCAAAGTCGAGGGTTACGAACCACCGGCACATTGGGATTGGGTACGTAAAATCCGTGAAGCAGTGTCGATTCCGGTTACCGCCAATGGCGATGTGTTCACGCTGGAAGATTATCTGGCGATTAAAAAGGTCAGCGGCTGCAACAGCGTGATGCTGGGGCGCGGCGCGGTGATTCGGCCGGATTTGGCGCGACAAATCAAACAATATGAGCGCGGAGAAACAGTACAGCCTGCTGATTTTGCTGAAATTGCTGGCTGGATTAATCTCTTTTTTGATTTGTGCATGGTCAAAGAAGCCAATAACAAATACCCCGTGGCGCGTTTGAAACAATGGCTCGGCATGATGAAAAAAGAATTCCCGCAAGCACAAGATTTGTTTGAACGCGTGCGGACCTTGAAAGAAGCGTATGATGTGAAACAAGTATTGTCGGCATTTGAAGCAGAACAACAGGCCGTCTGAAAAAAATGCCGTCTGAAGATTTTCAGACGGCATTTCCAATTCCATAAAGTTAGCTTAAGAAGCCAACACACGCGGGAAAAATACTTCGTTTTCCAAATGAATATGATCGGTCAAATCATTAACCATCTCTTCTGCCAAGCGGTACAAGCGTGTCCAGCTGCCGCAGGCGTTTTCCGGAATCTCGAAATTGTTGGTTAATTCGCGCAGGCGCCCAATCGCTTTATCGTGCTCTTCATGCTCATGCATCATTACACTGATCGGCATGGCTGCGCCACGCCCGATACCTTGATTCACCATCGGAAACAGCATACGCTCTTCCTTCATCATGTGGCTCAACAGCTCGTTTTGCATATGGGCCAGCAATTCAGCGATTTCAGCCGGAAAAGTATCCGCATGCACTGTTGCCACTTTTTGCGCCAACGGCACCAATTCATCAAACTGCGCACGATGCACATTATGGTAACGCTGCAAAATATGGTCGATGGTTGCATTAAAAGGCGCAGTTTCCCAAACGGTAAAATCAGTCATAGTCAGGTTCCTTGTTGGTTAAAGGCTTTCAGACGGCCTTTTTAAAAGATACATATTTTATGAATGTATTAAACAATTGCAAGGATACACCGATCCGGCTGCTTTGTACAGAGATGAATAAATGAAATAAGTAACTAAGAATAAAAGTAATTTTCAAATATTATTCGAATGCATTGTCGCCAGATAATAAAAATCCCAAGTCAATAACGACTTGGGATTCATATTCGTGGCAGAGGGGAAGGGATTCGAACCCTCGATACGCTATTAACGTATACACACTTTCCAGGCGTGCGACTTAAACCACTCATCCACCCCTCTGTAAAGGATTGCTTGCCGATTCGCATCAAGCAAATAATAAAAAAATCCGGTTTCGAACCGGAAGTTTTGGTGCCCAGGAGAAGACTCGAACTTCCACACCCGTGAGGATACTAGCACCTGAAGCTAGCGCGTCTACCAATTCCGCCACCTGGGCATTCAATCGTCATTAAAGCAAAAAGACCAACTTGGTGCCCAGGAGAAGACTCGAACTTCCACGCCCGTAAGGACACTAGCACCTGAAGCTAGCGCGTCTACCAATTCCGCCACCTGGGCTTTGCTTTATTTACCGTTTTACGTTACAGTACCGAAGATGCTGCTGAAACGAAGTGGCTATTATATATTTACAACGAAGAATGTCAACTGCAAAAATGAATAAAAAAATTAAATTATTAAATCTACGAGAAAAAGATCCTTACTTAGAGCGAGAAAAGCAGCGTTACGCCGAGCCGTTACCCAGCCGAGAGTGGGTGATTGAATTATTAGAACAAAAAGGCGTGCCCACCAAAATTGATGCCTTGGCACGCGAGCTCTCTATTAAAGACGAAGAATACGAATTTTTCGAACGCCGTCTGAAAGCCATGGTACGTGACGGTCAGGTGTTGATTAACCGTCGCGGCGCGGTATGTGCAGCGGATAAACTGGCCTTGGTGAAATGCCGTGTCGAAGCACATAAAGACGGCTTCGGTTTTGCCGTACCGTTGGAAAAAACCGGCGAAGGCGATTTTGTTTTATACGAACGTCAAATGCGCGGCGTGATGCATGGCGATATTGTCACCGTACGCCCTGCCGGAATCGACCGTCGCGGCCGCCGCGAAGGTATGGTGCTGGATATTGTCGAACGCGCGCAGGTTCAAGTGGTCGGCCGCTTCTATATCGATTGCGGGATTGCCATTTTGGAAGCGGAAGACAAACGTTTAACACAAAGCATCGTGCTGGAGCCAGACAGCGTGGCACAATTTAAGCCTGAATCAGGCCAAGTGATTGTGGCCGAAATCGAAAGCTATCCTGAATTGCACCGCCCTGCCGTAGCCAAAATCATTGAAGTGTTGGGTGAATATGCAGACAGCGGCATGGAAATCGAAATTGCCGTGCGCAAGCATCATTTGCCGCATCAATTCAGCGAAGTCTGCCGAAAAGCCGCGGCAAAAATCCCTAATCATGTACGTAAAAGCGATTTGAAAGGCCGCGTCGATTTGCGCGATTTGCCTTTGGTAACCATTGATGGTGAAACCGCGCGCGACTTCGATGATGCGGTTTATGCCGAGCGAATCGGCCGCAATTTCCGCTTGGTGGTGGCGATTGCCGATGTCAGCCATTATGTGCGCCCGGGCGATGCGATTGATAATGATGCAGTCGAACGCAGTACCAGCGTCTATTTTCCGCGCCGTGTGATTCCAATGCTGCCGGAGAACCTTTCCAACGGTATTTGCTCGCTGAACCCTGATGTCGAACGTTTGTGCATGGTTTGTGATATGTCCATCACTTATGCCGGCAACGTGAAAGAATACAAATTCTATCCGGCAGTGATGCGCTCCCACGCCCGTTTGACGTATAACCAAGTATGGCAATGGATTCAAGAAGGCTCCGGTAATCCGCTGAAGCCACAAATCGATACCTTATACAAACTTTTCCAAGTTCTGCAGAAAAAACGCCAAGACCGCGGCGCAGTCGAATTTGAAAGCGTGGAAACGCAGATGATTTTCGACGACAACGGTAAAATCGAAAAAATTGTGCCTGTGCATCGCAACGATGCGCATAAGTTGATTGAAGAATGTATGTTGGCGGCAAACGTATGCGCGGCAGATTTTCTGCTGAAAAACAAGCATACTGCTTTATTCCGCAACCACTCAGGCCCTACGCCTGAAAAATTAGCCACCCTGCGCGAACAATTAGGCTTACTGGGCTTGGCCTTGGGCGGCGGCGACAAACCGACCCCGAAAGATTACGCTGCCTTGGCGCAGCAATTCAAAGGCCGGCCGGATGAAGAATTACTGCAAGTGATGATATTGCGTTCTATGCAGCAAGCAGTGTATGAACCGAACAATGATGGCCATTTCGGCTTGGCTTACAGATCATACGCCCACTTCACTTCACCGATCCGCCGTTACCCGGATTTAACCGTGCATCGTGCCATTAAAGCCGTGTTGCAAGGTGAAAAATACACACCGATGAAAACATGGCAGGCTCTGGGCGTGCATACTTCATTCTGCGAGCGCCGCGCCGATGAAGCCGGCAAAGACGTTGAAAACTGGCTGAAAACTTATTACATGCGCGATAAAGTGGGTGAGGTATTCAAAGGCAAGATTTCCGGTATAACCAGCTTCGGTATTTTTGTTACCTTAGACGATATCCACATCGACGGCTTGGTGCATATCAGCGACTTAGGCGAAGATTATTTCAATTTCCGTCCGGAAATCATGGCGATTGAAGGCGAACGCAGCGGCGTACGCTTCAATATGGGTGATGAACTACTGGTTAAAGTTGCCCGTGCAGATTTGGACACCAGCAAAATCGACTTGGTATTGGTAAACAGCAATAAAAACGGCACAAAAAGCCGCCGCTCAAATTCGCACGTTGCTGCCAAAACCGAAAGCAAACAGCCGGTTATTGCAAAAAAAGCTAAAACGCGCAGTAAAAAACTATCGGCTAAGGAAATTGACGAGCAAATGGCCGCTGCCAAGCAAAAACCTTCTCGCCATAAAACGGATGAACACAAGCAAGCTGCAAAACCTAAAGCAGCAAAAAGCAAAAAATCTAAAAACAAAGGGGTTAAAGTTAAGGTAAAAAACAGCGGCGAATCTTCCCGCAAACGCAAAGCCAAATCTTGATATAAGTAAATCAAAGGCCGTCTGAAACTCGGTTTTCAGACGGCCTTCATCTTACTTAGAGCTTGCTAAAACTGAAGTTTTTTTACATAGCACAAAAAAACCATTGCTTCGATGGTGGTATACTACAATGAGCAAAAACGGTCGGCTTTAATAAAAATCCAATCATGAGCCGACACATAACAAAACACGCAGTGAGGTCATGTCATGTCATCACGTCCCATTACCATTACGTCCTACAATATGCACAAAGGCATGTCGGCGCTCAACCGCAAATACCAGCTCAACAGCATGAGCGATGCCTTGCAATCGCTCAATCCGGATGTGTTGTTTCTGCAAGAAGTGCAAGGCATGCATGCCAACCGCAGCAGTAAAATTCTCGAATACCCGAGCGAGCCGCATTATGACGTGTTGGGTGATTACCTTTCCTTCAACCGAAGCTACGGTAAAAATGCCATCTATCCGCAACGCCACCACGGCAATGCCATTCTCAGCCGCCTTCCGCTTGAAACCCGCAATAATCTGAACATCACGGTCAACAAACACGAGCAGCGCGGCGTATTGCATTGTGAAGTATTGCCGGAAGGTTGGGATGTTCCTTTGGTGTGTCTGTGCGCTCACTTGAATTTGCGCGAACCTGACCGTGCCAAGCAGTATCAAGCGATTTTTGAATACGTCAGCCGGCAGATTGATACCCAAAGCCCGTTGATTATTGCCGGAGACTTCAACGATTGGCGCTATAAATCGGCCATTTCATTAGGCAAGGCGCTCAACTTAGATGAAGTGTTTCTCGACAACAACGGCAAACGCCCGAAAACCTTCCCTTCCCGCATGCCGCTGCTCAGCCTTGACAGGGTTTACACGCGCAATTTGGACATCTTGGATACCCAAGTCCACAACAGCCGCAACTGGCAAATGCTTTCCGACCATCTGCCTTTAAGCGTCAAAGTGAAACCAAAATTACCGTAAACTCAATTCGACATTAAAACAGGCCGTCTGAAAGATTGGTAGGTATTTTTACCTGCGCAAAAATTCTTTCAGACGGCCTGAATTGCTGATAAGATAAACATAACAGAAAAGGTGCGATGATGGATATCGAACACGATTATCTCAGCCGGATGCCGTTTCACATCGTATTCATCGATCCGCTGCACACCGATTTCAAAAGCAGCGCCCGCAAATTAAATGAATACATCCACCGCAATCCGCTTGCCCATACCCGTTTACACCAGCCTAAGTTTGCCGCCAAAATTCTCGAAATGGCTGCATTCCGCAACAATATGCGCGTGGTCATCCGCAAAGCCGATGCCCAATTGAAGCATGATTTGCACTACCTCATCCGCAACGGCGTATTTGCCACCGATGATAAAATGTGGGCGTTTATCAATGATCCCAATAATCTGACGTTGGTGAAAAATTAGGCCGTCTGAAATATAAAACAAATAAATACAAAAGGTTAAAAATGCTGCTCTTTATTGACAACTACGATAGTTTTACCTATAACATCGTACAATATTTTGCCGAACTCGGCCAAGAAGTCATGGTGCGCCGTAATGACGACATTACTTTAGAAGAAATCGCCGCACTTAATCCGCAATACCTGATTATCGGCCCCGGCCCTTGTTCGCCGAAAGAAGCAGGCGTTTCCGTGACGGCCATGCAGCATTTTGCCGGCAAGCTGCCGATTATGGGCGTGTGTCTCGGCCATCAAACCATAGGCGAAGCATTCGGCGGCGATGTCGTACGCGCACAAACCTTAATGCATGGTAAAGTTTCGCCGGTTTACCACACCAACCAAGGTATGTTTAAAGGTTTGCCGAATCCGGTGACTTGCACGCGCTATCACAGCTTGGTCATCGACCGCCACACCCTGCCCGATTGCCTTGAGGTCACCGCATGGACGGAAGATCAAGAAATCATGGGTGTTCGCCACAAACAATATGCCGTCGAAGGCGTGCAATTCCACCCCGAAGCCTTGCTGACCGAACGCGGCCACGACATGCTGCGTAATTTTTTAGAAGAATTCAAAGATTTTCGCCCGCAAGCCGCTTGAAGAAAAAAATTCAATTTCAATGAACTAACCGGCATGACAGCAGTCTGAAGTTTCATACAACAAATGCCGTCTGAATCTATTTATTTAGTATGTTCAGACGGCCTCATAATTCTCTTTGCATGCCGCGCCCTTGCGGTACAACACATTCGGCAATACGCCTGCTCAATATCTATTCCATAAGCCACCGTAAATTTTAAATTTGCCTCGATGGCCGGTTTACTCATTTTCCGGCCAAACAAGCCCTGCAAACATATGCTCTTTGCGCTATCGGCAAATCCATAATTTATGGCAAGAACACTAAGGATATTGCTACGTCATGGCCAACCTATCTTACCCCAACCGCCAAGTGCTTCTCTATTCACTCATGGGCGGTTTCGGCATATCATTGCTCGTTATCGAAGCCAATTGGCAGATTCTCCGATGGGCCGAGCAGCAAGACGGTTATCATCCGCCCCCAACCGGCATACCCGCCCATCTTTTTGAAATCCTGCTATATGCCACCCTGACCTGTCTGCCCTTGGTTTTGCTTACCGTCGCCATTTGCGTGGCCAAACGGGTTTACCGCAACAAACGCGGCGGGTATATTATCGGCTTTTGCGCCACGGCGGTTTTCTTAGCCATTGTGATCGGCGCATGGCTGTTTAAAATCATTATCCACTACATGGAAGCGCACACCATTTGGCTGCCGCCTTCCGATTTTGCATCTGCATTGGCTTATATTTGGCTGTGGTTTTGCATAAGTGCCGTCATGCTGTGTGCTTGGCTGGCAGGCACGCCGCCCAAACCTGAGCCTGCCTCCGAAGAAACCGCATAGCATTTATCTATTATTGAAGGGAAAACACATGATTACGCCGCAACAGGCAATTGAACGTTTAATCAGCAACAACGAACTTTTTTACGATGAAATGACCGATTTGATGCGCCAAATCATGAGCGGTCAAGTGCCGCCGGAGCAAATCGCGGCGATTATGACAGGCTTGCGCATCAAAGTAGAAACCGTTTCCGAAATTACGGCCGCAGCGGCAGTGATGCGTGAGTTTTCTACCAAAGTAGCGGTCAACCATACCGATAACCTGGTCGACATCGTCGGTACAGGCGGTGATGGTGCGAAAACCTTCAACATCTCTACCACCGCCATGTTTGTTGCAGCCGCAGCCGGTGCCAAAGTTGCGAAACACGGCGGCCGATCGGTATCATCTTCCAGCGGTGCGGCCGATGTGATGGAGCAAATGGGCGCGGTGTTGAATGTTACGCCCGAGCAAGTCGCCCAAAGTATAGAACGAACCGGTATCGGTTTTATGTTTGCACAAAATCACCACAGCGCCATGCGCCATGTTGCGCCGGTGCGCCGCTCACTCGGTTTCCGCAGCATTTTCAATATTCTGGGGCCGTTAACCAATCCGGCAGGTGCGCCGAACCAGCTTTTGGGCGTATTCCACGTTGATTTGTGCGGTATCCTTTCGCGCGTGTTGCAGCAATTGGGGTCAAAACACGTGTTAGTTGTGTGCGGCGAAGGCGGTTTGGACGAAATCACCCTCACCGGCAATACCCGCGTGGCCGAATTAAAAGACGGCACCATCCGCGAATACAATATCAACCCGCAAGATTTCGGCATGGAAATCCGCCGCAACCTTGACGACATCCGCGTGGAAAACAGCGAAGAATCGCTCAAAAAAATGGATGCCGTCTTAAACGGCGAACACGGTGCCGCGCGCGATATCGTGGTACTCAACGCCGCTGCCGCCTTGTATGCGGGCAACGTGGTGGATTCTTTGGCCGATGGTGCCGCAGCTGCGCAAGAAGCGATTGATTCGGGTAAAGCTCAAGCCAAAAAAGCAGAATTTATCGAATTTAGCCGACAGTTTGCTGCATAACATTTTGTCTTTAAAGGCCGTCTGAAACATTGGTTTCAGACGGCCTTTTTACGTTCAGCCCCTCCACACAAGCATATATATAACAAAATCATCTTTGCAATAAACAAACCATTCTTTCCCTTTTTCAGACGGCTTCTATAAAGTGACGCCCGTAATCACTATTCTGTTATCGAACCATGTTATTACTGAAAACCCCCAGCGTCTTACCGGGCTTTAAAATCAGCTTAGGGCTGACCGTGTTGTGCTTGTCGCTTTTGGTCGTGTTGCCGTTTGCGATGATGGCCGCCAAAGCAGGCGAAATCGGTTGGACGGCTTTTTGGCAAACCATTGCCGAACCCAACGTTTTGGCAGCGGTATGGCTGAGCCTGAAAATGTCGTTTTACGCCATGTTGACCAATATCGTGTTCGGTACTTTAGCCGCGTGGGTGTTGGTGCGCTATGAGTTTCCGGGCAAAAGTCTGGCCAACGCGTTGGTGGATTTACCCTTTGCCCTGCCTACTGCCGTCACCGGTATTGCCTTGGCAACTTTATATGCGCCGAATGGCTGGATTGGACAATGGTTCGAGCCTTTGGGCATCAAAATCGCCTTTACGCCCATCGGTATTTGGATTGCGCTGGTGGTAGTAAGCCTGCCGTTTATCGTGCGTGCCGTGCAGCCGGTGTTGGAAGAATTATCGGGCGAATATGAAGAAGCAGCGGCTACTTTGGGCGCCAACCGCTTCACCACTTTCCGCCGTGTATTGCTGCCGGAAATTATGCCGGCCTTGATTACCGGCGCCGGCATGATGTTTGCCCGCGCCACCGGCGAATACGGCTCGGTGATTTTTATTGCGGGCAATATTCCGATGGTTTCCGAGATTTTGCCGCTGATTATTACCGGCAAATTAGAACAGTTTGATGTGCGGGGCGCATCGGCAGTGGCATTGTTTATGCTGATGATTTCGTTTGCGATTTTGTTTGCGTTAAACGTGACCCAATGGGCATTGAGCAAACGTGCCGGCGCCAAAGCCTGATAGGCCGTCTGAAAACTTTTGGAATAGAAAAAAGACATTCATTATGCAAACCCATTCTTCCAATCCAAATCTGACCGAACCGCGCTGGCTGCGTTTGACCTTAACCGCGATTGCCTTGTTATTCCTGCTGGTGATGCTGGTTGTGCCGCTGGTGGCGGTGTTTTACGAAGCCCTAAAAGGCGGTTGGGATTTGTATGTGCAATCGATTACCGATCCCGAAGCATGGTCGGCCATTCAATTGACCTTGATTACCGCCGCCATTGTGGTGCCGGTGAATGCCGTGTTGGGCATTGCCATGGCTTGGCTGCTCACGCGCTTTGATTTCCGTGGCAAACAATTGTTGACTACTTTGCTCGATTTGCCGTTTTCCGTGTCGCCGGTAGTGGCCGGTTTGATGTTTGTGTTACTGTTCGGCGCACACACCGCTTTGGGTGGCCGGCTCGAAGCACAGGGCATTCAGATTATTTTTGCCATCCCGGGCATCGTGTTGGCGACTTTGTTTGTGACCTTCCCGTTTGTGGCGCGCGAACTGATTCCGCTGATGCAGGCACAAGGCGATAGTGAAGAGCAGGCGGCCTTGATTTTAGGTGCGAGCGGCTGGCAGATGTTTTGGCGCGTGACCCTGCCCAATATCAAATGGGCATTACTCTACGGCGTGATTCTGACCAATGCGCGTGCCATGGGCGAATTCGGTGCCGTCAGCGTAGTATCCGGCCATATCCGCGGCGAAACTAACACCATTCCGCTTTTGGTGGAAATCTTTTACAACGAATACAATTTTACCGGCGCCTTTGCCCTATCCGGCGTATTGGCCTTATTGGCCTTAACCACCCTAGCCTTACAAAACTTCATTACCAAAATGCAAGAGAAAAAACTCGCCGCAGCGGAGAGAAACGCATGAGCATCACCATTGAAAACTTAAACAAACATTTCGGCAATTTCCACGCACTGAAAAACATCAATCTAAACGTACCGACCGGCAAACTGGTTTCGCTGCTCGGCCCGTCCGGCTGCGGCAAAACCACGCTGTTGCGCATCATTGCCGGCCTGGAAACTTCCGACAATGGCAAAATCCTGTTCGACGGCCAAGACGTCACCGACAAACACGTGCGCGACCGCAAAGTTGGTTTCGTATTCCAACATTACGCCTTGTTCCGCCACATGAACGTGTTCGATAACGTAGCTTTCGGCTTGACCGTATTGCCGAAAAGCGAGCGCCCGGGTAAAGAAAAAATCCGCGCCAAAGTGGAAGAATTATTGGGCTTGGTGCAGCTTTCTCATTTAGCCAAATCTTATCCGCACCAGCTTTCAGGAGGCCAGCGCCAGCGTATCGCCCTTGCGCGCGCATTAGCGGTAGAGCCAAAATTGCTGCTGTTGGACGAACCATTCGGCGCACTTGATGCCAAAGTTCGCAAAGAGTTGCGTACATGGCTGCGCGACATTCACCATAATCTCGGCGTGACCAGCATTCTCGTCACCCACGACCAAGAAGAAGCCTTGGAAGTATCCGATGAAATCGTGGTGATGAACCACGGCCACATCGAGCAAACCGGCAGCGCAGATCACATTTACCGCCAGCCGGAAAACGCATTTGTCACCGAATTTCTGGGCGAAACCGATGCCTTTGAAGGCCGCATAGAAAAAGGCGTGTGGCATTACGGCAGCTACCGGTGGTCGCTTGACCGCCAATACAAATGGCAGGAACAATTGGCCACCGGCTATATCCGCCCGCACGAATGGCAAATTGCCCAAACAGGCCAAACGCCGATGATCACCGCCGCAGTTGAAAAAATCCACGCCGTAGGCGCGTTGACCCATATCACCGTCAAGCACGACAACCGCGACGTGCACATCAACCTAGCCGGCAGCGATGCCGCCAGCTTGGCCTTGTCCGTGGGCAAAGAGCTGGCTTTGGTGCCGAAACAGATCTATATCTTTTCGCAAAACGAATTGATCGAATACTCGATTTGATTATGATCACAAAAGGCCGTCTGAAAATATCCTTTTCAGACGGCCTTTTGTCTTGAAAATCGTTAACAATCGGCGCATAATCAAACGCTCGTTTCAGCGAAAAACATTCAATCCACTTCAATAAAGGAAGCCGCCATGAGCAACTATCTCACCCCCAATTTCTCATTCGCCCCAATGATTCCCGAACGTGCTTCGGGCAGTCGCGTATGGGATACCGAAGGGCGTGAGCTGATTGACTTATCAGGCGGCATTGCGGTGAATGCCTTGGGACACAGCCATCCCGAGTTGATAGATGCGCTGAATCAGCAAGCGCAAAAGGTGTGGCACATTTCCAATATCTACACCACCCAGCCTGCGCAAGATTTAGCCCGCCGCTTGGTAGAACACAGCTTCGGCGACAAAGTATTTTTCTGTAATTCAGGCGCCGAAGCCAATGAAGCCGCGCTGAAGCTTGCACGCAAATACGGCCGCGACCATTTCGGCGGACACAAAACCGAAATCATCGCCTGCGTCAACAGCTTCCACGGCCGCACGCTGTTTACCGTATCCGTCGGCGGCCAACCGAAATACAGCCAAGATTACGCGCCGCTGCCGCAAGGCATCACCCATGTTGCCTTTAACGACACCGCCGCGCTCGAAGCTGCCGTCAGCGATAAAACTTGTGCCGTGATTATCGAGCCGATTCAAGGCGAAAGCGGCATTTTGCCTGCCACGCAAGCCTATCTCGAAGCTGCCCGCCGCTTGTGCAGCCAACACAACGCCTTGCTGATTTTTGATGAAGTGCAAACCGGCGTTGGCCACACCGGCAAACTGTTTGCCTACGAACATTACGGTATAGAACCCGACATCATGAGCTTGGCCAAAGCCCTGGGCTGCGGCTTCCCGATTGGCGCGATTATCACCACCGATGCCATTGCCCCAACCTTCGGGCCCGGCACGCATGGTTCTACATTCGGCGGTAATCCGTTAGCCTGCGCCGTTGCCAACCGCGCATTCGACATCATCAACCGCGCTGAAACCCTGAATCATGTGCAAGTCCAAGGCAAAAAACTTCAAACGGCCTTACGACAAATCGGCGAACGCACGGGCGTGTTCAAACAAGTCCGCGGCATGGGCTTGCTGCTCGGCGCCGTGATGGCTGATCAATATGAAAACCGCGCCGGCGAAATCTTCAACGCCGCCCTAAAACACGGCCTGATGGTATTGGTTGCCGGCTCTAATGTCGTGCGCTTCGCCCCCTGCCTGCTGCTAACCGATGAAGATTTACAAGAAGGCATGACGCGATTGGAAGCCGCGATTAATGAGTGGTTAACTGCTTAAAGGTTACGCTTATCTATGATCAAAAGGCCGTCTGAAACCAATTTTCAGACGGCCTTTAATTCTGTGTCTAAACCCGTCACTCCGTCACGGCTGCGGGACGCTCCAATCGCTGTCGGTCAAATCATAGATTTTCTGAATTTCTTTTAGAATATTATCAAAATCGATATTCAAATCTTTCAGACGGCCTGTGCGGATATCAAATACCCAGCCGTGTACCACCGGAAATTTTTCCTTCAAATAACGTTTTTGCACGCCGGCGCTTTTGATGACGTTGATGCATTGCTCTTGTACGTTTAATTCGACTAAGCGGTCGTAACGCGCTTGCTCGTCTTCTATCGCATCCAATTCTTCGCGGTGCAGGCGGTATACGTCGCGGATACAGCGCAACCAAGGATTGAGCATGCCGTAATCTTTAGCCTGCATGGCGGATTTTACGCCGCCGCATTCGTAGTGGCCACACACGACGATGTGTTTCACGTTCAAATGGTAAACCGCATAATTGATGACCGAAGCCACGTTAATATCAATGGCATTGACCATATTGGCAATATTGCGGTGCACAAATACTTCACCCGGCCGCATGCCCATCATGTCTTCAGCGGTCACGCGGCTGTCGGAGCAGCCGATATAGAGATAATCAGGGGTTTGGTTGATGGAAAGTTTATCGAAAAAATGCGGGTCTTTGCGCAATTGCTCCTCGGCCCATCGACGGTTGTGTTCAAAAATATCTTGTTTGGTTTTAGACATTCTATTTTCCCGGAAACAGACTAATGAGAAAGTCTAGGCTGATTTGTCCGATTAGACAAGTCCGAAGGCAGAGAAAGACCGTCTGAAAGTCGGGCTGCCGCCTAAAGCAGCAATCGTGATTAGCTTTAAGTACCAATCACCGGCAAGAAAATTCAGCCATGCCATATCTGCGCCATACAGAATCTTACACTCGCAAACATTGACTGCATAAATTGAAAAGACGACAATCGATCAACGAATAACGGCTGCCAATAAAGGCCGTCTGAACACGAAAGCCATCATGACACGTAATGAATTAATCGCCGCCCTACCCAAAGCAGAACTCCATGTGCATATCGAAGGCACGTTTGAGCCGGAATTGATGTTTGAAATCGCCCGCCGCAATCAAGTTGGCCTTCCTTATACAGATGTCGACGAAGTCCGCGCCGCTTATGATTTTCACAATTTGCAGTCTTTTTTGGACATTTATTATGCCGGCGCTGCGGTGTTGCTGCATGAACCCGATTTTTATGATTTGACCCGCGCCTATTTGCTGCGCTGCCGTGAAGACAATGTCACCCATACCGAGATTTTCTTTGACCCTCAAACCCATACCGATCGTGGCGTGGCATTTGAAACGGTGATTAACGGCATTGACCGTGCCTGCCGCGATGCCGCGCAAGAATGGGGCATTTCCAGCCACCTGATTATGTGTTTCCTGCGCCATTTGCCGGAAGAATCGGCATTTGAAACCTTAGCGCAGGCTTTGCCGTTTCGCGACAAAATCATCGGCGTGGGCTTGGATTCGAACGAAGCCGGTCATCCACCTTCTAAATTCGAACGTGTATTTGCCAAAGCACGCGAACATGGTTTGCTGACCGTGGCGCACGCCGGTGAAGAAGGCCCGCCCCAATATGTGTGTGAAGCCTTGGATTTACTCAAGGTCGCACGCATCGACCACGGTGTGCGCTCGGAAGAAGACGATGCGCTGATGCAGCGGTTGATTGAGGCGCAAATGCCGTTGACGGTCTGCCCGTTGAGCAATCTGAAGTTGAAAGTGGTCAATCATTTGAGCGCGCACAATCTGCACCGCATGCTGCAGCGCGGTGTATTGGTAACGGTGAACTCAGACGACCCGGCCTATTTCGGCGGCTATGTAAATCAAAATTTCATCGAGCTGGCCGAGGCTTTGGATTTGAGCAATGACGACATCCGCACGCTGTGCAAAAATTCGTTCAAAGCCTCGTTTATCAGTGATGCGGAAAAAGAAGCATGGTATCGTCGTATTGACGAAATCCATTAGCCGTAGGACTTAACTTAATCAGAAAGGAATCAACATGGCTCAAGTAACCTTTAAAGGCACTCCTGTAGAAGTAGGCGGTACCCTGCCCCAAGTCGGCCAAACCGCCCCTGCATTTACCTTGGTAGCCACCGATTTATCCGAAAAAAATCTGTCGGATTTTGCCGGTAAGCGCAAAGTACTGAATATTTTCCCAAGCATCGACACAGGCGTGTGCTCGAAATCGGTACGCGAATTCAACGAACGCGCCGCCGGCTTGGACAACACGGTTGTCTTGTGTATCTCAGCCGATTTGCCGTTTGCTTTGGCGCGTTTCTGCGGTGCCGAAGGCATTGAAAACGTGATTTCGCTTTCGACTTTCCGCTGCAAAACCTTCAAGCAAGACTACGGCACAGAAATTCAGTCTTCCCCGCTAAAAGGCTTAAACGCTCGCGCGGTGGTGGTTTTAGATGAAAACGATCAAGTGCTGCACAGTGAATTGGTGCCTGAAATCGGTGAGGAACCGAATTACGATGCGGCTTTGGTTGTGTTGTAAGCATCAATAAATAATCAAGGCCGTCTGAAATTTTCGTTTCAGACGGCCTTGATTATTTAGAATTGGCTTAACCTTCCAACACACCGGCCAAAGCGGCTTCTGCTTTCACTTTGGCAATCGCGGCTTCACGCGCGGCTTCGCCGGGAAACAGCGGGCTGGTACCGATGACTTGGCCGTTGGTGGCTTTGAGATTAAAGTAAAATTTGCCGTTGTTGCTTTCCTTTAACTCATAGCGTGCATCTTCGGCAGAATTTTTACGAATCGACTCGATACCGTTTTGCGCAGAAGCTTTGCTGTTGTATTGCTCACTTTTCAATAAGGTCTTATCATCATCGCCCAGCAGGCTGAAGCTGAAATGACCATCACCGCTCTTACGTAATTCAAATGCTGCCATACTTACACTCCTTTTCGGTTGGTTGTGCCGCGTTCTGACGCAGGGTGGGAAATGAAAGATATTCCTAATAATATAAAAACAGCTTGCAACCGTGTCAATCAAATATATGCAAACTTTGTAGATAGCGGCTTCGTGATGATATAAATCAGACCGAGAGCTTTAAAAAACTCCAGATTTGAGCACAGTTCCAAGTTATAGCGGCTTAGGAAGCGTAGAAATATCACAGGCTTTCGAGCGGCGCATAACGAAAGAATGTGCCAAAGATGGCGGTTTTGCAAGGTCTCAGATGTAGAAAATCCTAGGGGCTGTCGACATTCAAGTTTACCTTAATCGCAATACGGCAGCCGCAAGGTAAATATTGGCAGTAAAAGACTGGCCGGTTTTTTCTGCATGCATCGCAATCTTCTTGAATTCTTTGAGTTTGCAAAAAAAGTTCTCAATCAAATGTCGCCAGCAATACATCATCTTGTCGTGTTCCCGCTGCGATTTGCGGTTGTTACGCGGCGGAATAACCACCTTACTCCCCCTTTCGGTCAGCTCTTCGACCAGCCTGTCGGCAGCAAAGGCTTTATCCGCCAACAAAGCATCAAATTCCTTATCTTTAATCAGCGGTTCTACGCCGCAAATGCCATTGCGCTGACCAGGCATCAGTTTGAAGTCAATCAGGTTCCCCAAAGCAGCCGCCATAGCCAAAATCTTGGTCGTCATTCCGCCTTTGGATTGGCCGATGGTCTGATTTCGAGTCCCCCTTTTGCATCCTGACCGTGGCGGTGAACTTTGACGATTGTGCCGTCAATCATGACATACTCCATATCGAGATCACGGTTCGGTTCTTCAAAAATATGACGAAAACGGTCGGCCAAAACCCATCTGCGGTAGCGTTTGTGGATACTTTTCCAATTGCCGAACTCTTCGGGCAGATCGCGCCAAGGACTGCCGGTACGGATAATCCATAGTATGGCTTCTATAAATAATCGGTTATCGACAGCGGTTGGGCCGGCATCGCCAACTTTTCCTTGGCATAAAGGCCCAATTATTGCCCACTGTAGGCCCTAGGGAAATTGATTTGACCCATATCCACTGGGTTATTGTTGGCGGCGAATCTGGCAGCAAAGCCAGACTAATGAGTATAGATTGGGTTGAAAATGTGCGCCTACAATGCTCAGACTCAGGAGTTGCTTTCTTTTTTAAACAATGGGGCGGCTGGGGAGCCGACGGCAAAAAACGGGCTAAAAAAGCAAATGGCCAAGAATTGAATGGGCGCACCTGGAATGAAATGCCAATATAACGATCTGATTTTAATATAAACATAAAAAATACAAAGGAACACCAAATGGCTTACCGTCCATATAGCTGGAGTCATGGCCCGGCCGAAATACAACAGCACAGTGTTGCAAAATTAAAGGGGCTGACGTAGATTAGCCCTAAACACCACACCAAATTCGCAGAATTTTTAACTGCTATTTTAGTGTGCCAAAATTAAAACAAAATTCGCATTCTTTCAAGAATAAGGGAAAAGATTTACGGTCAATTCCGTTGTATTTTCTCAGAACACGTTTTGCTTGGTTCCGGAAATTCCCAATGCCGTTAATGTGGTTTTGACACTCTGCAAAAATCTGTGAATGATTGATGCGATGATGAATAAATTCGCTCACATCAAGCACATCACAGCTTTTGTAACAGTCCGTATAAACAATACTATCAGGCATGATTTTTCTTTTAATAACAGGTAGTAAAGTATCTTGTTTGGTGTTTTCAACCACAACGGTATAGACCTTACCATTGCGTTTTAAAATACCAAAAACAGCCGCTTTACCAGCCGCACCGCGACCGCGTTTACCCTTGCGTTGTCCGCCAAAATAGCTTTCGTCCAGCTCAATAGAGCCATCAAAAACTTCGTCTGCTTGAAGTGCTAAATGGTAGGCAATCGCTTGACGGATTTTGCGGTAAAACAACATAGCACAATTAGATTGAATACCGAGTATATCCGCTGCTGAACGAGCAGTAACTTCTAATACAAAAAACTGAAGCAACTTTTGCTGTGTAGATTTACTGTGTTGTAATGGGTTATCTTCATTTTTTGAGTGTAACCTAACTGCTAATCTACGTCAGCCCCATTTTCTATGCAGACTATATTGGCAATCGTTGGTATTGTTCGTACTTCAATGACAGTGATGATAACTGAGTGAATAACGAAGAATAACAAAAAGGGCAGCTATCTTGCTGCCCTTTTTGTTATTCAGATAACGCATCCTCAACCACAGCCAAGCTCCTGTAAAATGCGGTCTTCCCTTCCTTGCTCTGAAGCTTGGTACCGCCGCTGAAACTCAGGCGCACCGAGCATTCACTCAAGTCCGGCGATTCTTCCACTTCGATGATATGGGCAATGGCCATCGTCTTTCCTTTCTCTATCTGATATTGGCAATTTCATTCAGGGTTTTGCCGCGATATGCGCTGATGGGCAGCAACCTGAACTGGAATGGTTAGGATTCCACCTACTGTCACGCAATTCATCCCCCATCTAAAAACCAAGGTAAATCAAAAATAAAATATTGATTATTTTGAATAAAATAACAAATTTATTGCAAATCGGAATGGCCGGCTATCCAAATAACCAACCTTTAATCATGTAAACTTTGCTTTTCTTTACCTTATTCCAATAACATGGCTCGCTCAACCACCTTACAGGTTCCAAGCATGTCCGCCTTTCACTATTCTTCAGACTGCCGCTCATTGATGTTGTCGTTCGCTTTGCTGGCAACTGCTGCCATGCCCGCGCTGGCTGACGAAAGACAAGCCGGTTTGATTCAGCAAGAACAAGCCCGGCAGGAACAGCAGCGTTTGCGCCAACTCGAGCAGCAGATGCAGTCGGCACCGGATGTGCGCCTAGACCGAACCGCAGAAGCCGTTTCTTCATTGCTGCTTCCTCAAAACGAAACGCCTTGTTTCCCCGTTCAAGAAATCACCTTAATCGGCGATTCTGCCGCCAAATTCCAATTTGCACTGAATAAAGCCATCAAACAATCCGGCTTCCAACCGGGCATGTGTCTGGGTGCGCAAGGCATCAACCACATCATGACGTTAGCACAAAACGCCGTTATTGACCGCGGCTATACCACCACGCGGATTTTGGCTGCGCCTCAGGATTTGAATTCCGGCAAATTGGAATTGACTGTCTTCCCCGGCCGCATCGGTCAAATCCGTTTTGATGAAAGCCATGCCGCAGAAACCCATGTCGGTCGGATTACCGCATTTCAAAACGAATTTCCTGCTGATTCAGACGGCCTGTTGAACCTGCGCGATTTGGAACAGGGTTTGGAAAACCTCAAGCGCGTTCCGACTGCCGAGGCAGATATCCAAATCATGCCGTCTGAAAAAGCGGATGTGAGTGATGTGGTGGTGCAATGGCGGCAGCGCACCCTTCCCTACCGCCTGACTTTGGGTTTTGACAATTCGGGCAGCAAGGCCACCGGCCGCTATCAGGGCAATATGACTTTCTCCGCCGATAACCCTTTGGGTTTGAGTGATTTGTTTTACGCTTCGTATAACCGTGATTTAGGCACACGTTCGGCAGATACCGATTCAGACGGCCATACGGTCAAAGGCGGTACCAACGGCTATGCTTTCCATTATTCCGTACCGTTCGGCAAATGGCTTTGGTCATGGAACCACAGCTACTACCGTTATCATCAGGCGGTAGCAGGCGATTCTGAGGTGTATGACTACAACGGTAAAAGCTGGAACAGCGATGTCGGCGTGAGCCGCCTGCTTTACCGTGATGCCCGCCGTAAAACCCATGCCGCGTTCAAATTGTGGCAGCGTGAAACGCACAGCTTTATCAATGATGCGGAAATCGAAGTGCAACGCCGCCGCACGGCCGGTTGGTCTGCTAATTTAAGCCACAAGGAATACATCGGCCAAGCCACGCTGAATCTGGGCTTGGGTTACAAACGAGGTACGGGGCGGAACAACAGCCTGTCTGCGCCCGAAGAAGCCTTCGGCGAAGGCACGTCCCGCATGAAAATCCTTACTGCCGATACCGGTGTGAATGTGCCGTTTAAAATCGGGCAGCAAAACTTTGCCTTCGACAGCAACTTCCATGCACAGTGGAACAAAACACCATTAACGCCGCAAGACAAACTGGCCATCGGCAGCCGTTATACCGTGCGCGGTTTTGATGGTGAAACCACTTTATCTGCCGAACGCGGCTGGTATTGGCGCAACGATTTATCTTGGCAGTATCATCCGAGTCATCAGCTTTATGCGGGTTTGGACGCCGGCCGTGTCTCCGGTCCTTCTGCGCAATACCTGTTGGGGCAAAGTCTGAGTGGTGCGGCCTTAGGTGTGCGCGGTCAAAGCAAAGTGGGCGGAATACTTTCTTACGATTTTTTCGCCGCCAAACCGCTGCACAAACCCGACCGCTTTCAAACGGCCAACACCACGTTCGGTCTCAATCTGAATTACAGTTTCTAATCCCTTTCCTACCCTCATGCCGTCTGAAAACACAGGCACGGGGGTATTTCCGCTTTATAGGAACCCGCCATGAACAAAACCTGCTACAAAGTCATCTTCAATAAAAAGCGCGGCATGATGATGGCTGTTGCCGAAAACACCGCACGCGACGGTAAAAACGTGCAAGACGGCAAAGCGGCTATTTCAGACGGCCTTGCGGGTGCGGCCAAGTTTCAGATACAGATGGCGGCGTTCTCGGTGTGGCTGGCGGTCGGTTCGGCTGCTGTCAGCCCCGTGTGGGCAGCAGGGCTTCAGGCCGACAAATCCGCGCCTTTGGGCCAACAACCCACCGTTTTGCAGACGGCCAACGGTTTGCCGCAAGTCAATATCCAAACCCCGACCGCAGGCGGCGTATCGGTTAACCAATACCGCCAATTCGATGTTGACAAACGCGGTGCCATATTGAACAACAGCCGCAGCAACACGCAGACCAAATTGGGCGGCTGGATACAGGGTAATCCGTGGTTGGCACGCGGCGAAGCCAAGGTGATTGTGAATCAGGTCAACAGCGTCAGTCCTTCACTACTCAACGGCTATATCGAAGTGGCCGGCCGTCGTGCCGAGGTGGTATTGGCCAATCCTGCCGGTATCCGGGTGAACGGTGCAGGCTTTATCAATGCGGCGGGGGTAACGCTTACCACAGGCAAACCGCTGTTTGACAACGGCAATCTCACCAGTTTCCAAGTACGCGACGGCGATATTGCCGTCAACGGTGACGGCTTGGATACCTCAGGAGCCGATTACACCCGCCTGCTTGCCCGCGCCGCGCAAATCAATGCCGGCGTATGGGCAAAAGATTTAAGCGTGGTATCGGGCAGCAACGATGTGGCGACCGACGGCAGCCACACCCAAGTTTCAGACGGCCGCCCAGCTCCTGCCGTGGCCATCGACACCGCGCAGCTGGGCGGTATGTATGCCAACAAGATTACGCTGGTTTCCACCGACAAAGGCGCAGCCGTTCATCATGCCGGTCAAGCCTTTGCCACCGCTGGCGGTGTGACCCTGAGTGCCGACGGTAAAATCGGTAACAGCGGCAGTATTGCGGCCGCCGACAATACGCAACGCTCGAGCGCAGCGGCGCGTGTAAATATTCAAGCCACGGCGTTTGATAATAGCGGCACCTTGTCATCACAAGGAAAAACCGCGATTCAAAGCCCGAAAGTCGGCAACAGCGGCCTGATCACCTCATCCGACGAACTGAATATCCGCACACAAAACCTCGACAACCGCCAAACCATACAGGCTGCCCGTTTCGACATCGAAACCGGCCGTCTGAACAACAGCGGCGACATGGCGCAAACCGGTTTGCAAAGCCTCAATATTGAAGCCGGCAAATTGAACAATAGCGGTTTAATCGCTTATGCCGGCCAAGACCATGTTTCCGGCAACGGCGGCAATACTGCCCCAAGCACGCCTGCCACACCGACCACCGCCGCCGCGTCAGGCCGAATCCAAACTCAAAATGATGCGGCTGCCGTACCGCTGACCTTGGCCGAAGGCCGTCTGAAGGTTTCAGACGGCCTGGAAAACAGCGGCAGCATCACCGCCAACGGCGGCGTGGATATCCACGCCGCAAACAGCTTGGGCAACACAGGCAAACTACATCTGAACAAACTGGCCGTTGGCGGCAGCCTGCTGGATAACCGCGAAGCCGAAATCATCAGCCGCCAGGCCGAGATTACCGCGCAAACCTTGGACAACCGCCAAGGTAAACTGACCGCTGCCGAAACGCTCACCATCCGCAACCAAACCACCGATAACCGCGAAGGTACCCTGCAATCCGGCGGTAGTTTGGCTGCGGCCGTCCAAACCTTGGACAACAGCAACGGCCGACTCACCGTCAACCGACAAGCCGGTATCAAAGCCGCAGCCCTGCTCAATCAAAGCGGCCAAATCGACACAGGCCGTCTGAAAGCCGAAGCCGCCCGTCTAGACAATACCTCAGGCCAAATCCGCAGCGATGAAATGACCGAGCTCAAAGTTTCAGACGGCCTTGACAACCAACGCGGCCTCATCGGTTCGGCCAAAGACGTGAAAATACACGACGGCGGCAGCCAAAGTCTAAGCATCAACAATGCATCAGGCGAAATACTCGCCGAACAACACCTTGATATCCAAGCCAAAACACTGACCAAGCAAGGAGAGCTGGCGGCCAACCGAAACCTGTCGCTCAATCTTAAAGACAGCTTTACCGCCGCACAAGACATCCGTGCCGGACAAGGTTTGACCGTCAGCAGCAAAGGCGGCATCCACAACAGCTACACGCTGGAAGGCAGCCGTTTCGTACGCTTGGAAGCCGACCACATCGACAACACCGCATCCGGCACCATCCAATCCGGCAGCGACACCCGTCTCAAAGCCGACAACATTACCAACCGCGGCTTAATCAACAGCAACGGCCTCACCCTCTTGGATGCAGGCAATACCGTACTGAACATCGGCAGCGGACGCGTGTATGGCGACTGGGTGGCGATTGAGGCCGAGAAGCTGGTGAACCAAGAAGAAACGGCCAATGGCGAAACCAAAGCCGCCGTCATTGCCGCGCGCGAACATTTGGCCGTGGGGGCGAAGGAGATTACCAATCAGGAAGAAGCGAAGCTTTCCAGCGAAGGCAGTTTGAATATTGGCGGCAGTTTGGATGAGCAGCATCAGGCGCAGGGTATGGCTGATCGTTTGATTAATGCCAGTGCCACGATTGAAGCAGGAGGAGACGCACGGATTGGGGTGAAATCATTAAAAAATCTAAACAATCATTTCCGGACCGGCGAATATTTAGACAGCAGTAAACATATTATTTCCTATACCAAAGCCGGGGAAGCGGAACCATTCTTTACCGAAGGCAAAGACGGTACGACCCGCAAAGAACGACATGATTTCGGCTTTATCTACAATGACGGTACCGAGCAATGGCTGCACAAATACGCTGTTCGCCAATACTATCAGGCTGATTATATTCAAGATATTTACAAACAGAAAATCGTTGAAAACCGTCCCGGCCAAATTCTTGTAGGCGGCAACCTTAACGTTGAAGGAAAATGGTTAAACCATAACAGTATGATTCTGACCGGCGGCACAATTACCGATAAAACCAACATCAATAACCAGGCTGCTAAAGATACCGTCCGCACTGTTAATACCGGTATGCTGCGAGGCGGCAGTTATGATAGGCACGGTTCCCGAGGCCGCCGTCATATTGAGTTTGACAAAGAAAGCAGCCATATTCCCAATCCGCCGGACACCCACCCCGACTTTACAACCAAAGTTTCCGATGTACAGGAATACAGTACCCTAACATTAACCGGTAATGCTGCCGAACAGGCCAATCTCTCTCCAACCGCCGTTACTCACGGCGGCAGCACCCCCGCACCCATTAAAACCCTCAACACCGATACCAAGCTGCCGACATCCAGCCTGTATGCCGTCAACCCGGCCCACCCGTCGTATCTGGTCGAAACCGATCCCGCCTTTACCAACTACAAACAATGGCTGAGCAGCGACTATATGCTCAATGCCCTCAAACTCGACCCAAGTAGAATGCACAAACGCTTAGGCGACGGCTATTACGAGCAAAAGCTGGTAAACGAACAAGTTGCCCGCTTAACCGGCTACCGCCGCCTCGACGGTTACACCAACGACGAAGCCCAGTTCAAAGCACTGATGCAAGCCGGCATCACCTTCGCCCGCGAACAGCAGCTCACACCGGGCATCGCCCTTTCGCCAGAACAAGTAGCACGCCTCACTTCCGACATTGTTTGGCTGGAAACCCAAACCCTTACCTTAATCGACGGCAGCACGGTTGATGTGTTGGCACCCAAAGTCTATCTCACCGTCAAACCCGGCGACATCAATGCCCACGGCGGTTTGATCAGTGCCGACCGACTGGCGATGAACGGCACGGGCAGCATCATCAACAGCGGTACGTTGGCCGGGCGTAAAATCGCCGACCTATCCGCCACCGACATCACCAACAGCGGTGTGGTTCAAGGCGGTAAAGTGCGCTTACGCGGCCAAGATGTGAACATCGAAGGCGGCACCGTCGCCGCCGACACCCTGTTGGCCGTCGAGGCCGACCGCCTCCGCGTTGCCTCCACCACGGCTACCGGTGGCGATGAGCGCAACGGCCAAACCCAAATCGACCGCGTTGCCGGTTTGTATGTCAACAACGCTTCAGACGGCCTCTTAAGCCTCAAAGCCAACCAAAGCATCGACTTCGTCGCCGCCAATCTGCGTAACGAAGCGTCCAAAGGCAAAACCCAAATCGTTTCAGACGGCCGCATCGATTTGGGCACCGCCAAGCTCGAAGCCCACAGCAAATGGGGCGAACTGAGCGATAAAAACCACCGCCATGTTGCCCAAACTTCCGAAGCGGGTACCGTCATCGGTGCGGCCGGCGATATCCTGCTTTCCGCCAAAGACGATTTGACCGTCCGCCAAGGCAGCATCGCCAGCGATAAAGGCAGGGTTACCCTCTCCGGCCGCAACGTCGACATCAGCGAAGGCCGTCAAACGCTGGATTTGGACGAATCAATCTACACCAAATCGCGCGGCATCGCTTCCAAAACAACCGGCCTCGACCAATACCGCCGTCAGCACGACGAAGCGGTCGGCAGCGAAATCAGCGGCGGCAAAGTGTTGATTGCAGCCGATAACAATTTAACCGTACGCGGCGGCAACGTGGTTTCAGACGGCCTGACCGTGTTGACGGCGGGCAATGATGTCAACATCACCGCCGCGCAAAGCACCTATAACGACAGCGAATTCCACCAAACCAAAAAATCCGGCCTGATGGGTTCGGGCGGCATCGGTTTTACCGTCGGCAGCAAAAAAGACACCGCCGACAGCGGCAGCCGTACCCGGGTGAATCACGGCTCGACCGTCGGCAGCTTAACAGGCGACACCGTCATTTCTGCCGAACAAAACTACCGCCAAACCGGCTCGACCGTCTCCTCGCCCGAAGGCGACGTACTGATTCGTGCGCGCAACATCGACATTAAAGCGGCGCAGGATACTTACGCCACCGACTACCGGCAGACCCTCGAACAAAAAGGCCTGACCGTAGCGGTCAACGTGCCCGTCGTTCAGGCCGTACAAAGCACAGCAGCCGCTGCCAAAACCGTCGGCAAAAGCAACAACGGCCGCGTCAATGCCATGGCCGCGGCCAATGCCGCATGGCAGACACGCAAGTTATTGGCCGAAGAAAGCAGTCCCGACAACCTCAAAGGCCTGGCAAACACCGCTGCCGCCCTATCCGCCGGCGATTGGCAATCTGCAGCAAACGCATCCAACGTCAGTGTCTCCCTTACCTACGGCCAACAAAAAAACACTGCCCAAAGCCACAGCGAAGGCAGTACCGCCCAAAGCAGCCAAGTCATCGGCGGCGGCCAAGTCAGCCTGATCGCCGACGAAGGCCGTCTGAACATCACCGGCTCAGATGCGGCCGGTAAAGAAGGCACATTATTGCGCGCCAAAGACATCGTACTGCAATCGGCCGAACAGAGCCACAGCGAACGCAGCGACAACCGCAGCAGCGGCGGGAACGCCGGCGTTGCCGTTGCATTTCAAAGCGGCAAACCGGTTATCGGCTTTACCGCCGGCGGCAACCACGGCAAAGGCTACGGCAACGGTGACGACGTAACCCACCGCCATACCCACATCGGCGACAAAGACAGCCGCACCGTCATCCAAAGCAGCGGCGACACCACCCTCAAAGGCGCGCAGGTAAAAGGCAAAGGCGTTGCCCTTAGCACCCGAAACCTCAACATCGAAAGCATACAGGATAGCGCCGTCTACCGCAGCAAACAGCAAAACCTCAGCGGTTCGGTAACCGTCGGTTACGGCGCATCCGCGACTGCCGGCTACAACCAAAGCAAAACCAACGCCGACCACCGCAGTATCAGCGAACAAAGCGGCATCTTTGCCGGTGACGACGGCTTCCAAGTCAACGTGGCAAACCATACCGACTTAAAAGGCGGCATCATCACCGCCACCGAAACAGCCGAAAGCGAAGGCAGAAACCGCTTTCAGACGGCCTCAATCAGCCACAGCGACATTGAAAACCACAGCCGCTATGAAGGCGACGGCTTCGGCATTGGCGTATCAGGCAGCATCAGCGGCCAAAGCCTCGGCCAAACCGCACCTGCTGCCGACAGCCGCATCCAAACCGTCGCCGCTAAAAACGGTATCGACAGCAGCATCGGCTACGGCAGCGACGGCGACAGTCAAAGCAGTGTTACCAAAAGCGGCATCGGCACGCGCAACATCATCATCGGCAACGATACCGACGGCACACAGGCAGCAGCGGCCTACACCGGCACCCGCAGCGAAACCGCCGAACAAAACTCAGGCCGTCTGAACAACATCTTTGACAAAGAACGGGTGCAGAGCGAGATTGATTTACAGCGGAAGGTCAGTCAGGAATTCAGCAAAAATGTGCAGTCGGCCACCGGCGAAATCAACCGCAAACTGGATACGCTGAAAGAGCAGAAAGAAAAAGGCCTTATCAGCGAAGCCGAGTACCGGCAAAAAGCCGGTAATTGGCAGAAAGGCAAAGTGCTGCTCAACAGCATCGCCGCAGGCTTAAGTGCGCCCACCCAAAGCACAGCAGGCATTGCCGCCGCAGCGGCAAGCCCGGCCGTATCCTATCAAATCGGGCAATACTTCAAAGGAGTGGCGCAACAGAATTCAGACGGCAAACTTACCGGTAAACAAGAAACCGCCCATATACTTGCCCATGCGGTATTGGGCGCAGCAACGGCAGCGGCGGGAGACAACAACGCCCTGGCCGGTGCCATCAGTGCCGGCAGTGCCGAAGCCGCCGCACCGCTAATCGGCAACTATCTCTACGGCGAGAAAGACGGCAGCAAGCTGACGGCGGAGCAGAAAGAAACCGTAACGGCGATTACAAACCTGTTGGGAACGGCTACGGGTGCGACAATCGGAGACACAACTGCCAACGCGGTGCAAGGCAGTCTAAATGCGGATAGTGCGGTGGGGAATAATTATGGAGTAAGTGCCATATCCAAAGGAAGACGGGTTATCCGCATCATTCAAAGAGGCGGGCGGCTTACCCCTAAAGATGCATTACCCGTTGCGGAGGCAGGGCTTGTTGTTGCTGTGGCTTGTGCAATAACGGGCAATTGTGATGCTTCACAGGTATTAAAAGACGTTTGGTCCGGAGAGTTTGAAGACAGTTATATGGCTTCGGGCAATACAGATAATGCAAATGACAAAAAAACAAATGCACAATCTGCCGCTGTTTCGCAATCATCAGCGGGGGCACCTATGCCGCCTGATGATGAGGATAGCAATGGTAAACAGTCTAAAAAAATGACTGATAAACAAATTCAAGAAATGACAGGAAATAAAAACTGGCATAAAACAAACATTAAAAGAAATATTGTTAGAAGGTATAGCAAAGAATTACGTGGTTCTAACAATTTTGATTTTTATAGGAATCCCAAAAATGGGGATATTTTCATTCAAGGAAACAAACCAAACAGTCCTCGTATAAAAATTAATATTCAGGAGTTTTTATAATGTATGCTAGATTTACTATAAATGTAACAGGAGAAAATTTTAATCCCACTGAAGTACTATCAGGTCTAAAGACTTCTTTAGTCATTGATGATTTTGGAATAGGCTATCTATATTTAGTTCATAAAAATGAATTTTCGTCAGAGTTTCCTGACATTAATTACGAAATAGAATTTGTGAAATTTTTTGAAGAAAATTCCCATCTACTAAAGGCAAAAGGAGCTGATACGTTTAGTATATTTATGGATATTTATTATTCAGATCAGTGTAATTTCGAGATATTCAATAAAGATTTATTAAATAAATTAGCAAAGCATAGCGTTAGTCTTCCAATTAGCGTATTCAAAGAAGAAATTACGGATGATAATTTATGATTAGTAAGCCATAGCCTGAAAGCTCTTACCAAAGAAGCGGAACAAAAAGTCGCCGAAGCCCTGCAAAACGGCGATTTGGCCGCCTACCGCGAGGCCGTACAAACCGCCAATGAACACCATCAAAAGGCCGACAACTGGCAAAAAGGCGGCGTAGCCCTAGCTGCCGTGGCCACGGGCTTATCCGCACCGAACGACAGCGTAGCAGGCATTGCCGCCGCCACTGCAAGTCCGGCAGTATCCTATCAAATCGGACAACACTTCAAAGAACTGGCGCAACAGAATTCAGACGGCAAGCTTACCGGTAAACAGGAAACCGCTCACATCCTCGCCCATACGGTATTGGGCGCGGCGACTGCTGCGGCGAGAGACAACAACGCCCTGGCCGGCGCCATCAGTGCCGGCAGTGCCGAAGCCGCCGCACCGCTAATCGGCAATTACCTTTACGGCAAGAAAGACGGCAGTAAGCTGACGGCGGAGCAGAAAGAAACCGTAACGGCGATTACAAACCTGTTGGGAACGGCAACGGGGGCGGCAGTCGGAGACAGCACAGCTAATGCGGTGCAAGGCAGTCTGAATGCGCAGGGGGCGGTGGAGAATAATTATGGAGTAAGTGCCATATCCAAAGGAAGACGGGTTATTCGTATCATTCAAAGAGGTGGGCGACTTACCCCTAAAGATGCATTACCCGTTGCGGAGGCAGGGCTTGTTGTTGCTGCGGCTTGTGCAATAACGGGTAATTGTGATGCTTCACAGGTATTAAAAGACGTTTGGTCCGGAGAGTTTGAAGACAGTTATATGGCTTCGGGCAATACAGATAATGCAAATGATAAAAAAACAAATGCACAATCTGCCGCTGTTTCGCAATCATCAGCGGGGGCACCTATGCCGCCTGATGATGAGGACGAACAAGTTAAAGATTATAAATCTCGAGATTTAAAAACAGGGGATAGAATTGATTTGTCAAAATTCACGAATCGAGTTAGCCAAAATGGAGCGAAAGCAGAATTTAGAGATCCCAAAACCGGCTGGCGAATTTCGCCTGATCGAGCTGGAGGACGAAGTCATGGCGGAAGTGCCTGGAAATTACTTGATGCCAAAGGAAGAAGAATTGGTACAATTACTAAAGATGGAAAATTCTTGAGAGATTAATATGAAATATTTTGATTTGAAAAATGAAATGATATTTGATAGTTTGAAAACAGTTTTTGAAAGCAAAAACATTACAGGTCAATATATAGATGTTGAGGAAGAATATTTAGCCGAAAGTCAGAATTTTGATGTTCTAACCATATCTTATTTTGACCATTTTTTAAGTGAATACGAGTATAGTAAAGAACAATTCGTTTCTTATTCATCAGTATTTGAACATCCTGACTATATATATGAAATAGAAAAAATATTTGATAAATTTTTTCAAATATTCTCTTTTATATATGATGAAAATCAAGGTGATGTTTATGCAGAATGTTCTGCCCCTGTTCAAGTAATTAACAATAAAGAACAATTCATGAGAAGCATACTAAATGCATTAAAGGAGCGCCCTATAGGCACTTTTGTTTTTATAAATATCCAAGTAACTGTTTCTATCGGTTATGATTTTACTCATAAAATATATTTAAAATCAAATTCTTATATTAAAAATAGATTGATTGATGTTATTCTTGCACAAGGAATTTATTTATTGTCATAACCCTCTTGGCAGGCAACACCCTCCATGCCAAAGCAGCCGAAGTCGGCAGCACCGGCGGCGGCAATAAATTAGTCATCACCGACAAAGTCAAAAATCATAACGAAACCGCCCAAAGCAGCACTTTTGACGGCAAGAAAGTGATTATGCAGGCAGGACACGATGCCCGTATCAGCGGCAGCAACGTTATTTCCGATAACGGCACCTATATTCAGGCAGACAACAACGTCCAAATCGATACAACCCAAACACACAGCCAAAGCGAAACATATCACCAAACCCAAAAATCGGGTTTGATGAGCGCAGGCATCGGTTTTACGGTCGGTACCAAAAAAGAAGCATCAGAAAACCAATCCCAAAGAACAGAACACACAGGCAGCACCGTAGGCAGCCTGAAAGGCGATACGACCATCGTTGCCGGTAAGAAATATACCCAAATCGGCAGTAACGTTTCCAGCCCCGAGGGCAACAACCTGATTGCCGCCCAAAGCATAGACATCGAAGCCGCACAGAACCGGTTTGACAGCACCTCCGTCCAGACCTACGAACAAAAAGGTTTAACGGTGGCATTCAGCTCGCCCGTTACCGATTTGGCACAACAAATCAATTCAGTCGCACAAAGCGGCAAACAAGTCGGACAAAGCAAAAACGACCGTGTCAATGCCATGGCAGCCGCCAACACAGGCTGGCAGGCCTACCAAGCCGGAAAAAGCGCACAAAACGTAGCCGCCGATCCTAAAAAAGCAGCCAAACAAGTCAGCGTTTCCATTACCTACGGCGAACAAAAAAACCGGCAAACAACACAAGCACAGGCAACAGAAGCCCAAGCCTCACAAACCCTTGCCGGTGGCACAACCACATTGATTGCCACAGGAGCAGGCAAACAATCCCATATCAACATCAAAGGCTCGGATGTTGCGGGCAAAGCCGGAACCGTTCTCATTGCCGACGGCCCAATCAATCTCCAGTCTGCCGAGCAAACCGGCAGCGAGCGCAGTAAAAACAAATCCGAAGGCTGGAACGCAGGCGTTGCCGTTTCATTCGGACAAAACGGTCTTGCCTTCGGCTTTACCGCCGGCGGCAACCACGGCAAAGGCTACGGCAACGGTGACGACGTAACCCACCGCCATACCCACATCGGCGACAAAGACAGCCGCACCGTCATCCAAAGCAGCGGCGACACCACCCTCAAAGGCGCGCAGGTAAAAGGCAAAGGCGTTGCCCTTAGCACCCGAAACCTCAACATCGAAAGCATACAGGATAGCGCCGTCTACCGCAGCAAACAGCAAAACCTCAGCGGTTCGGTAACCGTCGGTTACGGCGCATCCGCGACTGCCGGCTACAACCAAAGCAAAACCAACGCCGACCACCGCAGTATCAGCGAACAAAGCGGCATCTTTGCCGGTGACGACGGCTTCCAAGTCAACGTGGCAAACCATACCGACTTAAAAGGCGGCATCATCACCGCCACCGAAACAGCCGAAAGCGAAGGCAGAAACCGCTTTCGGACGGCCTCAATCAGCCACAGCGACATTGAAAACCACAGCCGCTATGAAGGCGACGGCTTCGGCATCGGCGTATCAGGCAGCATCAGCGGCCAAAGCCTCGGCCAAACCGCACCTGCTGCCGACAGCCGCATCCAAACCGTCGCCGCTAAAAACGGTATCGACAGCAGCATCGGCTACGGCAGCGACGGCGGCAGCCAAAGCAGTGTTACCAAAAGCGGCATCGGCACCCGCAACATCATCATCGGCAACGATACCGACGGTACACAGGCAGCAGCGGCCTACACCGCCACCCGCACCGAAACCGCCGAAGCGGATTCGGGCCGTCTGAACAACATCTTTGACAAAGAGCGGGTGCAGAACGAGATTGATTTGCAGCGGAAGGTCAGTCAGGAATTCAGCAAAAATGTGCAGTCGGCCAACAGCGAAATCAACCAAAAACTGGATACGCTGAAAGAGCAGAAAGAAAAAGGCCTTATCAGCGAAGCCGAGTACCGGCAAAAAGCAGGTAACTGGCAGAAAGGCAAAGTGCTGCTCAACAGCATTGCCGCAGGCTTAAGTGCGCCCACCCAAAGCACAGCAGGCATTGCCGCCGCAGCGGCAAGTCCGGCCGTATCCTATCAAATCGGACAACACTTCAAAGAACTGGCGCAACAGAATTCAGACGGCAAACTTACCGCTAAACAAGAAACCGCCCATATATAGTCAATCCCACAAATTTAAATAACATTCCTAAACAACTCATCCACAGACACCACCCCAAGTTTTCTCCGTCTCGCCTTTAACCAAGCCCATTTCTTTTCGATGGGATTCAAGTCAGGGCTGTAAGGCGGCATCCATAGGACGGTATGCCCCTTTTCCTTCAGCAAGGCTTCTGCCTTACCCTTATGAAACGCCGCATTGTCCATCACCACTACACTCTCGGGTGGCAGTTGCGGGATCAGTAACCGTTCTACCCAAGTGTCGAATATCCTGCTGTTGATGGAACAGTCAAACAAACCGACCGCAAACAGTTGATTATCATACAGCGCACCGATGGCATTAGTCTGATTACGTCCCTGCCGGTCATGGGTATCAATACACCGTCTGCCTTTTGGGGCATAACCGTAAGGACGGTGGACGGAAGCTCTGAATCCGCTTTCGTCCAGCCAAACAATCGGACGCTGTTTCAGTTGGAAACGGTGTCTGAGTCTGATAAAGCGTTTTCTGAGCCGAACATCTGCTTTGGGGTGTTTATTGGTCTTTTTTTCGGCTGATTCCGTATCTTTTCAATGCCTGGTGGATGCCGTTGGTCGAACAGTTGAGCCGTTGTGCCCGTTCGTAGCAATAGGCATCGGGGTATTGTCCGACGTCTCTAAGCAGTGCTTCTTTGGTAATTTTGAGGGGTTTTCTGTCTTTGGGGATAGCCTTTGGGAATGGGATTCTTTTTCCATTTGAACACGGTATCGCTGCCGATGCCGAGCTCTTTGGCTACTTGACGGATGGAGAGGCCTTGGGCGAGTTTGGCTAAGGCCAGTTGGCGGAAGTCTGTTGAATAGGTCATGGGGGAGATTGTAATTTATATTTGGGGGATTGACTATACTTGCCCATGCCGTATTGGGCGCAGCAACAGCAGCGGCAGGAGATAACAACGCCCTGGCCGGCGCAATCAGTGCAGGCAGTGCCGAAGCCGCCGCACCGCTAATCGGCAACTATCTCTACGGCGAGAAAGACGGCAGCAAACTGACGGCGGAGCAGAAAGAAACCGTAACGGCGATTACAAGTTTGCTGGGTGCTGCGACAGGAGCAACAGTCGGAAACAGCGCGACAAACGCAGCACAAGGCAGTCTGAATGCGGATAGTGCGGTGGAGAATAATTATGGTGTAAGTGCCATATCCAAAGGAAGGCGAGTTATCCGCGGCATTCAAAAAGGCAAGCGGCTTACCCCTAAAGATGCATTACCCGTTGCGGAGGCAGGGCTTGTTGTTGCTGCGACTTGTGCAATAACGGGCAATTGTGATGCTTCACAGGTATTAGAAGACGTTTGGTCCGGAGAGTTTGAAGACAGTTATATGGCTTCGGGCAATGCAGATAATGCAAATGACAAAAAAACAAATGCACAATCTGCCGCTGTTTCGCGATCATCGGCGGGGGCACCTATGCCGCCTGATGATGAGGATAAAGATAAGAGTTCTATTGATCACATTGTTAAAGATAAAAATGGAGAGTTTGTGGGAAACGTGAACAAAGGAGCAACTGAAAATATTAGAACTGTTTCACAGCGGGAATTTCATCAAATAAAAAATAATTTGTTAAAAAATGCTAAGGAAGTCGGTAAATACAGTAATGGTAGAGGTACTTGGTATCAGCTGCCTAATGGAGATAGATTTGGTGTTAGAGGTTCGTCTCGACATGGTGAAACATTAGATTTTAATGTTAAAGGCTTGCCAAGAGATTTTAAAATACATCAAAAATAAATTACTTTGCGAGAGGTAAATATATGGATCAAGTTAATTACTTAAATAATTTATTAAATTTAAAAGGATATAAGACCATAGAGGACTATATTGACAAGCGGAGTAATGAAATACTTTTTGACGAAGTATGGCTGTGGAGAACTAAAATAGGCATTGAGGAAGATTTTCCAGAATTAAATTCTGATGAGGTTATTAAGATTTTAAAGAATATTATGGAACAAATAATTAAGAAAGGAGGAATTATAGTGGATTACTCACATGGCAATGCAGAAGAGATAATTAGAAAATTAAGTGATAAGGAGTATGAACTGATTGATGAAATTTCTAATTTTCTATTGAATAATCCGGATTATGGTAGCGATGGAAATGGAGTATGGTTTGAATAATGGCAAGCGCAAGAGGCAAAAGTGGAATGAATGGAATGCACCGAATAAACTTGATCCAAAATAAAAGAAATTGGGAACGGCAACGGGTGCGGCAATCGGAAACAGCACAGCTAATGCGGCCCAAGGCAGCCTGAATGCGCAGGGGGCGGTGGAGAATAATTATGGAGTAAGTGCCATATCCAAAGGAAGAAGGGTTATCCGCATCATTCAAAGAGGCGGGCGACTTACCCCTAAAGATGCATTACCCGTTGCGGAGGCAGGGCTTGTTGTTGCTGCGGCTTGTGCAATAACGGGCAATTGTGATGCTTCACAGGTATTAAAAGATATTTGGTCGGGCAAGTTTGAAGATGATTTTAGTCTGTCAGAGAATCAGACCGATAAACCCAATTCGGGTAGCTACAAAGCAAATGATATTCCACAGAGCACAGCCGGTGCACCTATGCCGCCTGATGATGACGATGATAAACAAAATATACAAAAAATAAATGATGGATATTTAAAAAGAAAAGGGCTAGATGCCCATAGAATTAAAGAAGAATTTATGGGTAGGGGTAATAATTCCAGATATGATTTGTATGTTGATAAAAATACAGGAGAAGTCATAATTTTTAGAAAAGGAGGTTTAGGAAATGGAACTAGAACAGGTTATTTTATTAAATAAGGATTTTGTATGGAAAATAATTCAACATTGGTAAATGTAGATTTTTCTCTCATCGGAGACACTTTTGATACTGAATATGTTACTGAATATTTAGGAGTTAACCCAAGTGAGACTTTAAAAAAAGGAGAGTTAAAAAATTGGAAAAAAATACCAAATATTGAAACAATTTGGAGCGTACAAACAGGCTTTGAAGAAAGCTTTGATATCAATAGTCAATTATCTAAAATAAAAACACTATTTATAAAAAAAACACAACAATTAAACTATTTAATTGAAGTATTGAACTTAAAAATAGCAGTGTCCATTACTATTTTAATTAAAGACAATGAAGTTCCTGCGATTTACCTTGAGGAAGAAGTATTAAAGTTTTTATCTGATATTAAGGCAGTTGTTGATATTGACATCGATATGTAAAAAAGTCTTAGAGCGAGTTCGACACCTCTTGGCTTAGGTGCCTCGTATGAAATCGGACAATACTTCAAAGCCAACGGAGAAGAAGGCAGCCTGAAGTACATCATTGCACACGGTATACTTGGAGCAGCCGTATCCGCAGCGGAAGGCAATGATGCGCTAGCAGGAGCGATTAGCGCAGGCAGTGCGGAGGCCGCCGCACCGATAATCGGCAACTATCTCTACGGCGAAAAAGACGGCAGCAAACTGACGGCGGAGCAGAAGGAGACGGTTTCGAGTATTCTGAATTTGGGCGGTGCGGCGGTTGGTGCAACCGGCAGCTCAACGGCAGATGCGGTGGCCGGTGTGCGGGCTGCACGGACAGCGGTGGGAAATAATGAATTTGATTTATTACAAGTGATTTCTCCTAGCTCTGCTGCATATTATTCAAAAGATGAATCTCATAAAAATGCAATGAAACTGGTTTCAGAATTAAGAAAATTTGAAAATTCCGTTATTATCGTTAATGGATTACCTTATGTGTTAGGCTTGGGCGGTTCTGCCCTGATTCCTCTCTCCGGTACGGGAGAAGCCCTTGTGTTGAACGAGGTTGGTAAGAAAGCAATCTTGAAAGCAGCTGGAAAAGGGGCTTTAGTTGGAGGGGGTGTTGATATCCTCACACAATATGGTACTTGTCTATATGGGCAAAAAGAAAATTGTAGTTCTTCAATAAATTACCAAAGAGCAGCAATAGCAGGTGGCGTTTCTGCTGCAACTGCTGGCACAGGTAATTATATGGCCGGTAGTTTGGCGGGAGTAAAACAAACGGGGATGCTTGATGTAGTTAAAAACAGCGGTAGTATTAAAACGTTCCTAAAAAATAACCCAACATCTTCGGTTATCTTTGTAAATGAATTTACTTTAAATAAACTATATTCGACAACATTCAAACAAATTGAAGAGAAAAGTCATAAAGGAGTAGAAAAATGAATTTAATATTAGAAGCAATTTTGAGTTTTTTCTTTAGTAAATATAATTTTTCAGAAAAAAAATATATTAATGCCGTAGCTAAGGGGATAATATTAGGTTTTTTTATATTTTTATTGATATTATCAAATATTATTATAGATCCAGAATCAGAATTAATATTCCTTAGATTATTTTATCCTTTTTTAGTTAGTATAGCAGGAGGAGTTATTATAACTTCTTTACTTTATATAATTGACTATATTTTCAATGACAATATATAGCAAGCGTAGCCGCATGAAACTTAAAATCCATAGGCAGGATGTGTGCCCCAGTATGCACACGTTCTATGGCCTATAAGCCAAAGCCGTCTGAAAAGTTATCAAATTTTTCAGACGGTATTTATTATAAAGGGAAATATCCAAGTCCCCTTATACTGTTCAAACTGCAAAGTACTTGCCAAAGAAACGGAACAGAAAGCCGCCACAGCCCTGCAAAACGGCGATTTGAATGCTTACCGCGAAGCCGTAAAAACCGCCAACGAGCACCATCAAAAGGCCGACAACTGGCAAAAAGGCGGCGTAGCCCTAGCTGCCGTGGCCACAGGTTTGAGCGCACCGACCGACAGCGCATTAGGCATTGCCGCCGCAGCGGCAAGTCCGGCCGTATCCTATCAAATCGGACAACACTTCAAAGAACTGGCGCAACAGAATTCAGACGGCAAACTTACCGGTAAACAGGAAACCGCCCACATCCTAGCCCATACGGTATTGGGTGCGGCCACCGCAGCGGCGGGAGGCAACAACGCCCTGGCCGGCGCCATCAGTGCCGGCAGTGCCGAAGCTGCCGCACCGCTAATCGGCAACTATCTCTACGGTGAGAAAGACGGCAGCAAACTGACTGCGGAGCAGAAAGAAACCGTAACGGCGATTACAAACCTGTTGGGAACGGCTACGGGGGCGGCGGTTGGGAACAGTACTGCGAATGCGGTGCAAGGCAGTTTGAATGCGGGCAATGCGGTGGGGAATAACTCTATCCTTTCCCGTACCGCCCGTACCCGTCTGAACCCTCAAAGCAAGGTTTTATATGACCGAATTATCCAAAAAGGTAATTTTCATACGGTAGAAGATTCTAATCATGCCTATGCCCAGTGTCCTAACAAAGCCTGCCAAAATGCTGTGGTTCAAGCGTTCCAAAAAGAAAGAGAACGTTTCTTTACCTATTTGGCAGATGAAATCAAAGATGGAAAGCAAAGGGAATTGCTGATTAAAGAGTTTGCTCCGGTGATGTCCGGTGAAAACTCGTTATTGGGCGGAAGATTCGGACAGGCGGCGGCAATCAACTGGTCAGGCTATCAAGACGGTTTCTTGGCCCGTTTCCCTGACGCATGGATTGAAAAAGACAAAATTGATCAAAAAACCGTATCAGGCATGAGTCCTGAACGGGCTGAACGATCGGCTGTGGAAGAGATGCTGATTCCGCAAGCTATATCGGCTGCAATTGTTGGAGCTGCGGGTGTCCGTAAAATCGATGAAATTATTAAAAAAACTGAAAGTTTTGATAATAAGCTCAAGCATACTTCAAACTTTGATAGTGATATTTCCAGAAGTATATTATCCGTAGAAACGAAGACGGTGATGTCGTTTTGTCTTCGCGCCCGCAAAATTGGGACGGCTTTATCTTGGCAGCAGCCCAAAATAATGATTTGATTGAGCGCGATACAGAAGCAGATCCACAAGAACGGGATATTTTTGAAGGCTGGCAGGAATGAAACGTTATATGCTTGATACCAATGCGACTAATCATGCGCTCAAATTGCACCCTGCCTTTATGGAAAACCTGAAAAAAGTCCCTATTTCATCATTGTGCATTTCCAGCATCACTCATGCAGAGATTCATTACGGTTTGGCTAAAAAACCTGAGGCAGTAAAATTGCATAAGGCTGTAAAAGAGTTTTTAAAATACGTCGATATCCTTCCATTCGACCAATCGGTATCCGAATCATACGGCAAATTTAAAGCTTCTGTAGAAAAGCATGGAAAAAGCCTGTCCACTTTCGATATGATGTTTGCGGCTCATGCCCATTTTGAACAGGCTGCTTTGGTAACGAATGATCAGGCATTCGGTAAGATCTGTGAATTAAATACGACTGACTGGACGAAATAATAAATTCATTGCGTACATGACTTAGCCGGAGCCGGAGTCCAGCTGTACAGATGCTTTCTGCAGGGGCGCACCGGTCGGCAGCTTCTGTTTGTCCATTTCAGCGAACTGCTCCAGCTGCCTCCATAACTTTCGATAATAAATAAGTATCCGTTTTGACAACGGAAGCCCAAGCAAGGCACACATTAATCAGACCTTGCATTTCTTAACAAAGCCATGCAATATACTGACTTGCGACGTTTAACCAATCATTCATATGGAGAACGATTTATGACTATCATCAAAACTACTCTGGCCTGCGGTATTGCACTCGGTTTACTTGCCGGCTGTGCGACAGAATCTTCACGCAGTCTGGAAGTAGCTAAAGTTGTTTCATACAATACACAATACAATGGCGTACGTACCCCGATATCCATCGGCAGCTTCGATAACCGTTCAAGCTTCCAAAAAGGTGTATTCTCCGACGGCGAAGACCGCTTAGGCAGTCAAGCCAAGACTATTTTGGCCACTCATCTGCAGCAAACCAACCGTTTCAATGTGCTGAACCGCACCAACCTGAGCGCCTTGAAACAAGAAGCCGGCATCTCGGGTAAGGCACAAAATCTGAAAGGTGCAAACTATGTTGTCACCGGCGATGTAACCGAGTTCGGCCGTAAAGATGTGGGCGACCACCAATTGTTCGGTATTTTAGGGCGCGGTAAATCACAGATTGCCTATGCCAAAGTTGCCTTGAATATCGTTAATGTCCGAACTTCGGAGGTTGTTTATTCTACTCAAGGTGCCGGTGAATATTCACTTTCCAACCGAGAGGTCATCGGTTTTGGCGGTACCTCAGGCTACGACGCAACTTTGAACGGCAAAGTATTGGATTTGGCCGTACGCGAAGCCGTAAACAACCTGGTACAAGCCATCGACAATGGCGCTTGGCAGCCTAACCGTTAAGGAGGCCGTATGAAAAAAGGGATGTCATTATATGGACTGCCTCTGGCTGCCGCACTTTTACTGGCAGCCTGTGGCTCTGCGCCTAAGTCGATGTATTACTGGAAAGACTACAGCTCAACAGTTTACGAACGTCTGAAAAACGACGACAGTTCGGCAGGTAAGCAAATCGACAAGATGGAGCAGTATTTTAATGAAGCCAACCGTAAGCAGCTACCTGCCGCCCCGGGAGCCCATGCCCATATGGGTCTTTTGCTGATTGATGCCGGACAACCGGATGCAGCCAAGGCACAATTTGAAACAGAAAAACAGCTGTTCCCCGAATCGGCGGTTTTTATGGATTTTCTGTTGAAGAGTAAGGCCTCAGGAGGAAAACAATGAAGATGATGAAGTGTTTACTGCCTTTAGCCGCGACCTTAGCTTTGTCCGCCTGCCAAACGTACCACCAGCCACAGCCTTACGACTATACGGCTTTTAAAGAAAGCAATCCCAAATCTATTTTGGTTTTGCCGCCTTTGAATGAATCGCCTGACGTTAAAGCCACTTGGGGCATGCTGACCGCTACAACCTTTCCACTCTCCGAAGCAGGTTATTATGTCTTCCCGGTTGCTGTTGCTGCTGAAGCCTTCAAGCAAAACGGCCTCACCAATGCGGCCGACATCCACGATGTCAAGCTGGACAAACTGCGTGAAATCTTTGGTAATGATGCTGTACTGTATGTAACCGTGAAAGAATACGGTACTAAATACCAAATTATACAAAGCGTGACCACTGTAAGTGCTGAGGCTAAACTGGTCGATGCGCGTACTGGCAAAGAGCTTTGGAGTGGTTCTGCCGTAGCTTCTGATGCCGGACAAAAAAACAACAATGGTATCCTAGCCGCCCTTCTTGGTGCCATTATTGACCAAGTAGTCGGCACATTAGGCGACAAAGGCTATGATATGGCTCAGGCAGCCGGAGTTCAGTTGCTCTCTCCGATGAAGCACAACGGCATCCTCCATGGCCCACGCTCCCCGCATTATCAAAAAGAACCAGGGCAGAAATAGCCCTTCATCAAAAAGCAGAATCTTCTGATTCTGCTTTTTTTGCAAGTTATAGTATATTAAAATAAGAATTCCCAAATCAACACTGAATATTTAGAGTCCAAAATGTCATACTCAATAGAACTACGAGAAAAAGCATACCAATACTATCAGGCATGCAAAAATGCCAGCGAAGTTTGCAAAGCATACCAAATTGACCCAAAAACATTTCGAAGTTGGAGAAAACGCTATGAGCAAACTGGTTCATTTGAACATCAAGTCAAAGGTGGCAATGCAACCAAAGTCAATAAAAAACTGCTCATAGAATATGTTAAAGAACACCCTGATGCATACCAGCATGAAATTGCAGCTCATTTTGGGTGTACGCCGGCTAATATTTGTTATTTGTTCAAAGTATTGGGTATGACGCGTAAAAAAAGACCACGAGCTACAAAGAACAAAAACCAGAACAGGTAGCCGCTTATCAACAAGCATTAAATCAATATGCTGATTATCAAGTTGTTTTCCTTGATGAAACAGGATTTGATACTTTTTACTACCGTCCTTATGCCTATTCACCAAAAGGGCTTCCAGTTAAAGCGCAAATCAGTGGTAAACGATACCGGCGCACATCACCGGTTGCAGCTCAAATCAAAGACCAAAGTAATCTAATTGCACCCATGATTTATTCAGGCACGATGGATAGCCGTTTATTTGAAGCATGGTTTGAAGGCGTATTGCTGCCTGAATTAACTGAACAATCTGTTATCGTGATGGATAATGCCCGCTTTCATCGGATGTCTGTTTTAGCAGAGATTTCAGAAAAAGAGGGGCATAAAATCTTAGCTCTTGCACCCTTAATCCAAGCCCACTTTTTCTCTATCTGATTCAGATCAGGGCTATAGGGCGGAAGCCATAACACGGTATGGCCTTTCTCCTTCAGAAGTGCTAAAGCACTCCCCTTATGAAACGTCGCATTATCCATCACCACCACACTGTTTTGCGGCAGCTCCGGAATCAAAATCCGCTCCACCCAAGCGTCAAATATCCGGCGGTCAATACTGCAATCAAACAACCCGACGGCAAACAGTTTGCCGTGAAATAACGCTCCGACGGCATCGGTCTGATGATGTCCCTGCCAATCATGAAGCGCATAACAACGCCGGCTTTTTGGCGCATAAGCGTAAGGCCGGTAACAGGATGTTCTGAATCCGCTCTCGTCTAAATAAACAACCGGACGGTTACGGCGGATGTAGCGGTGCAGTAACTTCAGGAAGTTTTTTCTGAGCCCTCTGTTGGCTTTCGGGTGGCGGTTGGTCTTTTTTTGTAGCTGATGTTGTATCGCTTTAATGCTTTGTGTATGGCGGTATGGGAACAGCCAAAGCGTTGTGCTCTTTCATAGCAATAGGCATCGGGATAACGCTCAACATCTTCGAGCAGTGCTTGTGCGCTGATTTTGCGGGCTTTCCGTTGCTTTGGAGGGGCTTGAGGAGCCGGAGGGCGTTTCCAAAGCGTGATGGTGGAGATGGCGATGCCGAATTCTTTTGCGGCTCTGCGAACCGTCCATCCTTGACGGAGTTTTTTGAGTACGGGTTGTTTGAAGTCTTCTGAATAGGCCATGGTGGAATTGTATCGAAGAATAGGTTTATTTGCTATACAATGACCTGCAAAAACCAAACAACCATTCTGGAGTCAGTGATAAAGCATTGGGATTTAGAGAAGCGGAGCAAGCTCCGTTTCTCCGTATTAGAAGGCGGGCAAGTATTGTTTAAAAAAGACGTGACCGATAAAGAAAAATGTAACAATGCCCCTGTGTTGTTCACGGCTGTCTGAACTTTTTGGATCTATCCATGCAAAATTTCCCTGAATTGATTCGTCCCGATTCTGCTTCCCGCTATACCTGCTATAGTCAACTGGCCGGAGATTAACATAGCAAAGGATTAAGATGCCTGACGAGTCGATGAAAATAAATGGCTACATCATTTATGAACATGAATGTTTTATTTAGCAGACGGAAATCTTGCTGATCAAGTAAAGAGCCAGAAAAAGGCTGGAAAAACCACTCAATCAGATGAAGCGAAGCTTTTGAAGCCGACACTTGATGAACTAGAACAAATTGCCCAAGCAGTCGATAGTGCAAAATACCGGCTGGATAAAGCGATGGATAATGAATACAAGAATTGACGGTAGGCAAAATTTAGTGTAATAAACAGCCGCGTTGTTTACACAACAGGTTGAGAAAAATAAGCCCGTAAAACCTCGAAAGGCGTAATGGTATATAGGCAACAGTCAATCAATACAAAAGGAACTTGACTGCACTAGCGGCTGTACGGTCAGACAAAACGGTCGTATATAGTTCGCGGGAATAGTCGTCAATGGCAGCAAACAGGTAATCCTTCGGGTTGGTTGCTTTTTGGTTCTGTAATAAAGGTAGCTGTTTGGTGTCGAAATGCACCATTTCACCGAGATAGGATTAGTCTGTTTTAGTCTGTTTTTGAGCTTTTCGTTGATGACTTTCTCAGCTTTAGCCAAACTTTCATACCGTACTTGGCCTGTTTGAAACGGTTGTTGGTGCTGTTTTGCGGTGTGGTCAGTTGCAACCGTGTAGCCTTCGGGTGAGGTAACGGTGATTTTATCCTGTGTATAGGCGCGCCAAACGACTTGACGTTGGTGCGTGTCAGTCGGGTGTTTTTGTGAATGTTCATGGCGGTATTGTCTTTCAAATACTGTAAACAACGCTAGGTTTTCTTACATTTTAGATGAATAAAAGTGATACCGTGATTGCCACCGACTGTGATCTGGGCATTCGTCAGGGCAGCATTACCAGCGATGAGAAGCCACTGCCCTAGCCGGCCGCAATGCCACTTATCGGCGAAGTCCGTCAAACGCTGAATTTGGACGAATCGATTTACGGCAAATCGCGCGACATTGCTTCTAAAAAGACCTCGATCGACCAATGCCGCCGCCAACATGATGAAGCGGTCGGCAGCAGCACGAGTGGAAGGAAGTAGAGGTTCGTGCCAAGCAGGATGTGAATATGCGCGACAGTAATATTACATAATAAAAAGACAGCTTCAATGGACTGAACCCATAAAATTAGCTGTCTGACTTTATGGGTCCAGTTCAAATACCAAGCTGCTTTTTTAAATGAAGATTTACTTTATCTTATTTGATACGCATATCACCAGTTTCAACAAAACGTTGGTGCCATGACAAGGCTTCCATCAACAGGTGTGGTGTATGCAGGCCACCTGCTTTTTCGGCGCGGTCATAGTAGTCACGCAACATATCGCGGTAATCCGGGTGCGCACAGTTGTTGATAATCAATTGAGCGCGTTGGCGTGGCGATTTGCCGCGCAAATCGGCCATACCTTGCTCGGTTACGATAAACATTACGTCATGTTCGGTGTGGTCGTGGTGTGAAACCATCGGTACGATACACGAAATCGCGCCATCTTTCGCCACAGATGGCGATACGAAGAATGAGAAGAAGGCATTGCGGGTGAAGTCGCCTGAGCCGCCAATACCGTTCATCATTTTCGTGCCCATCACGTGGGTAGAGTTTACGTTGCCGTAAATATCAGCTTCAATCATGGCATTCATACCGATCACACCTAAGCGTCGGATAACTTCCGGATTATTGGTGTATTCCATCGGGCGCAGAATCAATTTATCGCGCAGGAAATCGATGTTGTCGTTAAAGCGTTGCAATGCATCCGGACTGAATGACAGAGCCGTGGCCGATGCGTGCTGCATTTTACCGGCCAAAATCAAGTCCAACATACCGTCTTGCAATACTTCGGTGTAGCCAGTCAAATCGTCAAACGGTGCATCCAACAAGCCTGCCATTACGGCATTGGCCACGTTGCCCACGCCTGACTGCAATGGCAACAGGTTTTTCGGCAAGCGCCCTACTTTTACTTCGTGGCTGAAGAAATCAATGATTTGCGCAGCAATGGCTTTTGAATTTTCGTCAGGATCGGCAAATTTACTGTTTCGGTCACCTGAGTTGCTCAATACGATGGCAACGATTTTTTCTTCCGGGCATTCCAAATATGGTGAACCTATGCGGTCGAATGGGCCGGTAATGGCAATTGGTTTGCGGTGCGGTGGTACGCCGATGTCGAACACCACGTCGTGCATGCCTTCTAATTTGGCATTTTGAGTGAAGTTCACTTCGATAATGACTTTTTTTGCCGCTTTCAGGGCTTCGTTACCGTGACCGATACCCATAGCCGGAATCAATTTGCCGTCTTTGGTAATGCCGGAAACTTCGATAATGGCCAAGTCAAAATCGCCATAAAAACCTTGGCGCATTTGCTGTTCAACGTGCGACAAGTGCATGTCTTGGTAAGCAATGTTACCGGCGTTGATGCTGTTGCGCAGTGATGGGTCTGATTGAAAAGGGTTGCGGAAATGCACGGCATTGGCAGCGGCCAATACGCCGTCACACTCAGGTGCGGTTGATGCACCGGTAATCATGCCGATGCTGAATGGGCGGCCGGCAGCGTGCTCGGCGTTGGCTTTTTCAGCAATGGCAGTCGGCAGAAGTTTCGGATAGCCTGCGCCGGTAAAGCCGGTGATGGCAACATTCATACCGTTTTGCACAAATTCGGCTGCTTGTTCGGCAGACATAATTTTGTTGCGCAAGCCTTCGTGGCGGATGCGTTCTTCTGCATTAATCATTTGCTTTCTCCTTTGGTTTGGATCTTGAGCGTGGTCGCTGTTTTTTAAACTAAAAATCGACAATCTGTTTTTCAGACGGCCTTGAAATAACATATCACTGCAAACTATATAACAAAGCTTTCAAAGTGTAAAGAATGCTGTCTGAACGGCTTAATGGAACGGGATTTTAGTGCCGCCACACGACAAGCCATTCCCCAAAGTAAATAGACGGTACTGATTTTTGCTGAATGTTGTGATGACAGGCATGAATAAGTTTCAGACGGCAGCGGATTCGCCTATCAAACATTGCAAAACAGAAAAGGTCAGTATGCGGTAGCATACTGCCTTTCCTGACAAGAAAGATTGCAATGCGCTACACACAACCGACCCAAGACGAACGATACCACATCCGGCATTATTACCGCCGGCAAACCATCACACAAACCGCACAAACGCCCGGTCGCCACAAAAGCACCATCAGCCGCGAAATCAAACGCCATAGCCAAAACCAAGACTATCGCGCCGCCTCAGCACAACAGCAAAGCCGCCAACGCAAACAGAAAAAGCGCGGTCCATACAAAATGACCAGACAACTCATCGGACAGATCAACACCCTTGTCCGTCAAAAACTCAGCCCGCAGCAAATATGCGGATACCTCGAAAAACACCACCAAATCAAGCTTCACCACAGCACCATTTACCGCTACCTGTACCAAAACAGAAACAACGGCGGCACATTATGGCGACACCTCAGAATATGCAGCAAACCCTATCGTAAAAAATACGGCAGCAAAACATGGACCAGAGGCAAAGTTCCCGACCGCGTCGGTATCGAACACCGTCCCGAAACCGTCAACAACAGAACGCGCATCGGCGACTGGGAAGCCGACACCATCATCGGCAAAGACCAAAAAAGCGCACTCCTCTGTTAACAGATGTTGCACTTGAAAATCGAAAGTAAGGGCCTTTAGATAATGAATGCAAATAATTTCTAAGGCTACATGCTAACAAACCCGAGAATCTGTTCCCAATAAAACAAACACGCAACCGCCACCAAGGCCACGCTGATACCGGCGGCGTTGATGCTGCTGATTTTTTCCTTGAATGCCCACGTGCCGACCAAGGTACCCAACACAATCACGCCCATATTCATACCCGCAAAAACCAGCGTCGGATTATCGCTCATGGCTTGATGCGCACTAATGTAGGTGATGATGTTTAAGAAGTTTAAGCCGCCGAGCAATATACCGCCGATGATGCCTTCTTTAGTCCATTTCGTGCCTTTGGAGAAAAGGTAGCCAAACATCAAAATCGCCGCCAAGCAAAATGCCACCAATAAATTTCCGGCAAACGCCGTGCCGCTTTTGGCCACTTGCTTGAACAAAATATCAATCACGCCGTAGCCCGCCCAAACACCCATCAGCAAACTGATTTGTGTGGTGATGCTGCCTGATTTTTTACTGCCGTCGGCTTTCCACAGCAAACAAAACAGTGCCACGAACGCCAGCGCAATACCAATCAGACGGCCTTCGGTTAATTGTTCGCCGAAAATGGCAAACGACGCGACAATCGGTAAAAACAGCGACAACCGTTGTGCCGCATCCGACTTGACAATACCGACGCTTTCCACCGCTTTGCCCATAATGATAAACACGCTCGGCAGCAACACACCCAAGGCGGCAAAAATCCACCACGTCGGCAAAAACTGCTGCGGCTGATGCAGATCAGGCTGCAAAACCCACATGGTCAGCGCCACCGCCACAATATAATTCACCGCCACCGCCTGCTCGATATTGATTTTCTGTTTGCGGGCGATTTTTAGCAAAACCGACACGCTGACGCTGCACAAGATACTGGCCAAAAGATAAATCATTTTGTTCCCTTTTATTGAAAAACTTTTTATTTCAAAATCTTATACCGCCACATTTACCGTTTGCGGATTCAACACCTTCAAGCCCTCGGGCGAAATGGCGGCAATAAAGCCCCGCTTGCCGCCGTTGATATAGATTTCGGGCAAATCCCAAATCGATTGCTCGACATAAACCGGCAATGCCGTTTTGCAGCCAAACGGCGTTGTGCCGCCGACCAAATAACCCGTCCACTTGTTTGCCTGTTTCGGGTCGGCCGGTTCGATGTGTTTCATGCCCAATTCACGGGCAAGATTGCGGGTGGAAATCTGCTTGTCGCCGTGCATCAATACAATCAGCCCCTGCTTGTTTTCATTTTGCAAAACAATGGTTTTAATCACACAATGTTCGTCTGTATCAAACAGAGCTGCAAACTGCGCCGTGCCGCCGTGTTCCTCATAAGGATAAACATACGGGCGGAATTCGATTTTGGCACTGCGCCACACCCGCACGGCGGCGGTTACCGGATAATCCTGCTTACTCATTGTTTCCTTTCCATTAAATTCTTCGATTTTCAGACGGCATGCCGTCTGAAAACGCATATATGCCACCATAAAAGCAAAGACAATGCAAAGCGCAAATGTTACCATATACCGCACTTTTGGTTTAAAAATCATTCACACTTTTGAGGAGCAACAGCATGACTGTCCAATATTTCGGCCAAACGCCCCGTCTTTCCGAAGCCACCGTCGCCAATGGTTTCGTTTTTCTCTCCGGCATGGTGCCTGAAAACACCGGTGGCAACGTCAAAGCCCAAACCGAAAACGTCTTGGCGCAAATCGATCACTGGCTGGCGCAATGCGGTTCGGACAAACACCATATTCTCGAAGCCACCATCTTCCTGCCCGACCTCGCCGACTACGCCGCCATGAATGAAGCTTGGGACGCATGGGTCGATCCGCAACATTCTCCCGCCCGTGCCTGCGTGGAAGCCAAACTCGCCAATCCCGAATGGAAAGTCGAAATCAAAGTTTCAGCGGTTCAAATAAAATAAATGATTCAAGACCGTCTGAAAATGTCAGCAGATATTCAGAAGGTCTTAGGGCTTTGGTCTTTATTTTGATGATAACGCCCCCATATCCTTGCCATTGCGTACCCTATTTCCGACCGTTACCAAGGAATCCCCACCATGCAAACCCTCCTGCCTTTCTTCGGCGTTGTCCGTGTCAGCGGTGACGACCGAGCCGATTTTCTACACAACCAATTGTCAAACGACATTCAAAACCTCCCTGCCGGCCAAGCCTGTTACGCCACCTACAACACAGCCAAAGGCCGCGTGTTGGCCAATATGGTTGTACTCAACCGCGGCGGGGATTTTCTGCTGCTGATGGCACAGGATTTGATTGAAACCATCGTCAAAAAATTGCGCATGTATGTATTGCGTGCCAAAGTGGTGCTCGAGCCGTTGAACGATTTTGCCGTAGCCGGAGAATTGGCTGATGATGCCAAAGCCGTAATTGCCAATGAACCCTGCTTGGCTTTTGCCGCAGAAAACCAAAACGGTGTTTGGTGTATCAACCTGCCGCACACAGGCCGTCTGAAAGTCGGTTTGGCAGAACAATTGCCTGCACACGACACTGCCGCAGGAAATGCTTGGAATCTTCACGAAATCCGAAGCGGCTACGCTTGGATTTCCGCCTCTACCAAAGAAACCGCCGTAGCGCAAATGCTCAACCAACACATCATCGGCGGCGTTCACTTCCGCAAAGGCTGCTATCCAGGTCAGGAAATTATCGCCCGCGCCCAATATCGCGGCCAAGTAAAACGCGGTTTGGCCGTATTGAGCGGCAACTCATTGGAAGCGGCGGGTATTGCGGTACAAGTTGGCGGCGAAGAAGCCGGCCAAATCATCAATACCGCCCTTACTGACAACGGCAGCCTAAACTTAGCTGTGATTAAATTTTCAGCCACTGATGCGGCATTAACCGATGCCGATGGTAATGTTTTGACGGTAGAACAATTATTTTTTACCGTTGAACCAAAAGAATAAAATCAAGATTAACAAAGGCCGTCTGAAATTTCAGACGGCCTTTGTTGATTGGCTCACACCAATCCAAAATTAAAACTTCACGCCTTTATGCAAAGCCACAATGCCCGCGCTCATGTTGTGGTAATCCACGCTGTCGAAACCGGCTTCCAGCATCATTTGTTTCAGCGTTTCTTGATCAGGATGCATGCGGATAGATTCGGCTAAGTATTGGTAGCTGTCGGCATCTTTGGCAATCAGCTTGCCCATCACCGGCAGCAATTTGAACGAATACAAATCGTATGCGCCCGATAACGGCTTGTAAACCTTGGAAAATTCCAATACCAACAGCGTGCCGCCCGGTTTCAATACGCGGTACATTTCTTTCAATGCTACATCTTTGTGCGTCATGTTGCGCAAACCGAAAGCCACCGAAACCAGATTGAAATAGTTATCCGGAAACGGCAATTTTTCCGCATCGGCCAGCGATACCGGCAAAATCAAGCCTTCGTTGAGCAGGCGGTCGCGACCGACGGTGAGCATCGATGAATTAATGTCGGTCAGCCACACTTCGCCTTCTTTACCCACTCGTTTTGCCCAGCCGCGCGATAAATCGCCTGTACCGCCTGCGATGTCCAATACTTTATCGCCTTTTTTCAAACGCGCAGTGTTGATGGTGAAATGCTTCCACACACGGTGCAAACCTCCCGACATCACGTCATTCATGATGTCATAGTTTTTCGCTACCGAGTGGAACACTTCGGCTACTTTGCCGGCTTTTTCATTTTCATCGACGGTTGAAAAACCGAAGTGGGTTTTGTGGTCGCTCATAATCTGCTTTCTTCAATGGAATAGGTTGTGTCTGCTTAACGGCTGCAACCGCAACTGCCGCCGCCACACGAATCGCCGGCTTTGGCTTGCGCCACCAAATCTTCGGCAGTCGGAATGCGTGATGCACCGGCCAGTTCGATGCGGCGTAAGTAATCGGCCCACATTTCGTCATATTGGTAGGCCAATCGGTGTAAATACGGCCAATCGTATAAACCGCTGTCGTGGCCGTCTGAAAAAGTGATTTTCAGCGCATACTGACCGACCGGCTCCAAGCCCGTAATGGTGACATCGGCTTTGCCGGTCTGTAAAACTTCCTGCCCCGGCGCATGACCGCGCACTTCGGCGCTGGGCGAATACACGCGCAAAAATTCGGCCGGCAGGCTTTTGTGTTCTCCATTGTAAACCAAAGTCAGGGCTACGCGGTCGTTTTGCAGGCGGATTTCTTCGGGGATTTGGTGTTCGCTCATTTGATCACTTTCGTACTGTTTTTGCACAGCATCGCCACTCTGACGGAAAAAATGCCGCCCAAAGCAATAAACATCACCAGCGCATACAAGGAAACGCACATGACAATAATTTGATGGTTCATGCTCAAGCCCAAAGGCGCGGCCATTAACACGGCAAACACCAAAAACGTCAACACTATCAACTCAATACACACAAATGCATAACGCGTGTTGGCTTAAATTTCCGGATTCGTCATCATGGCTGCCGATATGATAAAAGCGGTATTTTAACAGCTTTCCGGTTAAATTTCGATAATCCTTAAACGGTTTGCCAACAATTGGGACAACCTGACACCACTAGGGAAAGACGACATGAAAGTACCATTCTATAAAGAAATCCACCTATCAGCAAGCAACGGTTTTTCAGATGGCATCGCCGATTACAACGGCTACAAGCTGCGCTTCTCTAAGGCCAACTTGCGCCGGAACGGCATTAATCCGGCTGACGTAGTTTGCGTGCCGGCAGACGGCAACAGCATGGAGCCGGTGTTTCCCGAAAGCGCGACATTAGGCATCCAATTAGGCCGTCTGAATGCCTTTCAGACGGCCTAATTGATTTAGGAAGCAAGATAAAGCGTCAACGCTTTTTCCCTCTCTCCTCCAAACATCAGCCGCACATCACCGCCCGCCACGCCTGTAACGCGTACCAATACCGCCGATTTGCCGCTTCAATACTTCCAATTTCACCCCGCCGCGCTGCTGATACGCCAATTGAGGACAGGTTTTCAAACACCAATGATTGTGCCAATAAATAAATATTTCCTGCCCGATTGCAGCGATAACTCCTCACCGCCTTTGACAATAAAATACGGATAATCCGGCTTTTTAGTGCGGGATGTCCATTCGGCACGCTCCGGCTTACCCTTGCACTCAAATTCAAACACCGCCCGATGCAGCGTGTAGTATTCCAAAGGCCGAACGGGAAACAGCGCAAATTGCTGCTCACTGAATTGCCGGTTCGGGTCGTTGTGTCCGGTCTCAACACACGTTTACGGGTGATTTCCTTCTCGCCTTGATACAATTTAAACGAGCGCATTTCTAAGTGCCCTGCTTGCTCGGTAAAAGCAATACTCACCGGATTGCCGGTAAACTCATACCCCGGCATCGGATCCGGCCGCTCGCCTTGAAAATCAGGCATAGCAAACTGCCCCATCGGGTAAACCGTGTGCAAAAGCCCGCGACGGTTTTGCACTTCATCGGTATACACCCCCCCCACCGTTGTGACACGATTGCTTGTAATAATGACGGTTCGGCTCGACCTTCAGACAGCCTAAACCGCACAATCAGTTGAATCCTTTATGTCCTTGATTTACCATGATTTCGCCAGCTTTCATAAGCCCACTCCGGCTCCATTAATACTTTGTTCCAACAAAAAAAAACGGTGATAAATCGCCGTCATCAAGCCGTCAAGCTGCTGATGTACGGCAAATTCAGCCGTCCTGTCCGTATCTTGAAAACGGCTGCTGGTGCTGACATTTTCATGTACGCCGTCATAGATATAACCCACGCGCTTTGCCCGTTCAGACGGCTTATTGCCGGTAAAATAACGGCTGGTGCGGTTGTGCTCATCATGGCCGTCTTCGGGATTCTCGGTCAAATACAGCGCATGATTGCGGGCAGGTTGCTCCAAAATTACCGAATGCGCCAAGGGCTGCAAACCCGCCTGTTTTGCGCAAAAAGTTCAAATAGCCCAAGCCGTCCAAACCAGCCACCGCCGAACGATCCTGCGGCGCACTCGCCTGCATCAATTGTTCCGATGCAATTTTGGGCGGTTGCTGATATTGGAAAAAAGCGAAAACAGCGGCAAACAGGCTGAGCCAAAGAATGAGGGATTTCATGGTTGCGTTTCAGACGGCTTTGATTAAGCCATTAAGCATAATTGTTTGAATACATGCATTCTACCAAACATAAAACCAAGGCCGTCTGAAAACTCGATTTTTTCAGACGGCCTTGCTGCTAAATCAATTCACTTTTTCGGCTGCACTTGGAATGTATCGGGATGTCTCTTCAAATATTCGGTCGCCGCAAAACCAACGCTCATCAAAATCAATAAGATGACGGCCAAGGCAATCATGGCGATAATGAATTTATTCATTACATTCTTTCGTGAGACCGTCTGAAACATTATTTTTCAGACGGCCTGCGGTATCGGTTTAACGCTCGATTTGCGATACGTCGCGTACTGCGCCTTTGTCGGCGGAAGTCGCCATCGCACCATAGGCACGCAGCGCAGGGGAAACGTAGCGGTCCCGGTTTTTCGGTTTCCACGCACGGTTGCCGAGGGCTTCCATATTGCGGCGGCGTTCAGCAAGGGCTTCATCGGAAATGCGCAGGTTGATGCTGCGGTTCGGGATGTCGATGTCGATGATGTCGCCTTCTTCAACCAAGCCGATTGCGCCGCCCTCTGCGGCTTCCGGCGAGGCATGGCCGATACTCAGGCCCGAGGTGCCGCCGGAGAAACGGCCGTCGGTGAGCAGGGCGCAGGCTTTGCCCAAGCCTTTGGATTTGAGGTAGGAAGTCGGATACAGCATTTCCTGCATACCCGGGCCGCCTTTCGGGCCTTCGTAACGGATAATCACGATGTCGCCCGGCTCGATGGTGTTGGCCAAAATGCCTTCTACCGCAGCATCTTGGCTTTCAAACACTCTGGCTTTGCCGGTGAATTTCAAAATACTGTCGTCCACGCCGGCGGTTTTGACCACGCAGCCCCGTTCGGCGATGTTGCCGAACAGAACAGCCAAGCCGCCGTCTTGCGAATAGGCGTGCTCTACGCTGCGGATACAGCCCTTTTCACGGTCGAGGTCGAGCGTTTTCCACATGCGGTTTTGCGAAAATGCCTGCGTGGTGCGTACGCCGCCCGGCGCAGCTTTGAAGCGTTCGACAGCTTCGGTGTTGTCCGGATTGGTTACGTCCCAGCGTTTGATGGCTTCACCCAAGGTCGGGGCGTGAATGGTGTACACATCGGTATGCAGTTTGCCCGCTTTTTCCAATTCTTTCAGAATGGCGAAAATGCCGCCGGCACGATGCACGTCTTCCATATAGTAATCGTGGTTGTTCGGCGCAGTTTTGCAGATACACGGCACAATGCGGCTCAGGCGGTCGATGTCGGCCATTTTAAAATCGACACCGGCTTCGTTGGCAACCGCCAGCAAATGCAGAATGGTATTGGTCGAGCCGCCCATGGCGATGTCCATGGTCATGGCGTTTTCAAAGGCTTTTTTGGTGGCAATGCTGCGCGGCAGCACGCTTTCGTCGTTTTGTTCGTAATAACGTTTGGTAATTTCGACAATCAGACGGCCTGCTTCAAGGAACAAATCTTTGCGGCCGGCATGGGTCGCCAAATATGAGCCGTTGCCCGGCAGCGACAGACCCAAGGCTTCGGTCAGACAGTTCATCGAATTGGCGGTAAACATGCCCGAACACGAGCCGCAGGTCGGGCAGGCGTTTTGTTCGACTTCGGCAATCGCCGCATCGGAAACATTGTCGTCGGCGGCTTCAACCATTGCGTCAATCAAGTCCAAACGGCGTTCGTCGGCAATATTAATCGCACCGATGACTTTACCCGCTTCCATCGGGCCGCCGGAAACGAAAATAGCCGGAATGTTCAAACGCATAGCGGCAATCAGCATACCGGGAGTGATTTTGTCGCAGTTGGAAATACACACCAGCGCATCGGCGCAGTGGGCATTCACCATATATTCGATGGAATCAGCAATCAAATCACGGCTCGGCAGGCTGTACAACATGCCGCTATGACCCATGGCGATGCCGTCGTCCACAGCGATGGTGTTGAATTCTTTGGCAATCGCACCGGCTTTTTCAATTTCCCGGGCGACAAGCTGGCCCATATTGTGCAAATGAACATGACCCGGTACGAACTGGGTAAACGAGTTGGCAATGGCGATAATCGGTTTGCCGAAATCGGCATCGGCCACGCCTGTCGCACGCCACAGCGCACGTGCACCCGCCATATTGCGGCCGTGGGTGGAAGTTTTGGAACGGTAGTCCGGCATGATGGGCTTCCTTATCTTTTGAAATATTTTATTTTCTATTTGAAGCCGTCTGAAAACCGCTTATCCGGTTTTCAGACGGCCTGTTATCCTTTAAACCGCTTATTTTATACCAATTAACGGCAATTAAGAAACGCTATTTGCGCAGCGTTTGCATAAACGGTGTTTGCTTCTCTTTTTATTTGCAAACAAATTCCGCCAGCCAGTCCCTCGGCTTCAGATAATCGTTCAACCTCGCTTCGGCACTGCCGGCTTCGGGCTGGTATTGATATTCAAAACGCACCAGCGGCGGCATCGACATCAAAATGCTTTCGGTACGCCCGCCGCTTTGCAGGCCGAAAAGCGTACCTCTGTCCCACACCAGATTGAATTCCACATAACGGCCGCGGCGGTAAAGCTGGAAATCCCGTTCCCGCCCGCCATAGGCGGTGTGTTTGCGTTTGGCGACAATCGGCACATAAGCATCAAGATAACCTTCGCCCACTGCTTTGATAAAGTTCAGGCAAGTATCGAAATCCCAACGGTTTAAATCATCGAAAAACAGGCCGCCCACACCACGGGTTTCGCCACGGTGTTTGAGATAGAAATATTCGTCGCACCATTTTTTGTATTCGGGATAGACTTCCCCGCCAAACGGACGGCACAGATTTTCTGCCACACGGTGCCAATGGGCAATGTCTTCGTCAAACGGATAAAACGGCGTTAAATCGAAACCGCCGCCGAACCACCACACAGGCTCGGCGTTTTCGGGATAAGCGATAAAGAAGCGAACGTTGGCATGGCTGGTCGGCACGTAAGGGTTTTTCGGGTGAATCACCAGCGACACGCCCATCGCTTCAAACGCAGCCCCCGCCAATTCGGGGCGGTGGGCGGTGGCGGAAACCGGCATTTTATCGCCTTTGACATGGGAAAAATTCACCCCCGCCTGCTCGAATACTGCGCCGTTTTTCAACACGCGCGATTCACCTTTGCCGAGTTTGCCCGTCCATTCGTCGCGCATGAACACCGCACCGCCGTCTTCGGCTTCCAATGCGGCGCAGATATGGTTTTGCAGTTTTTTCAATACGGTTAGCACGGCTTCTGTGTGCATGATGTTTCCTTGTTTTAATTGGATTGAGGCCGTCTGAAAAATTTCAGACGGCCTTAATGATATGGCCTGCTTTCAGACGGCATTAATTGGTAAAAAACGTATGCGCACCCAAGTAATTTTTGGCGTAAAACGGCTTGGCCAGTTTTTCGGTCTGAATGGTTTTGCCGCTGCTTGGTGCATGGATAAACTCGCCGTTGCCGATGTAAATGCCGACATGCGAATATTTGGTACGCTTACTGGTGTTGAAAAACACCAAATCGCCCGGCTTCAATTGGCTGTCCGGAATTCTACGTGAGGCAGCAGCCATGTCGCGGGCGGTGCGTGGCAGATTCACACCAAGTGCATTTTTATAAATATATTGAATCATACCGCTACAATCAAAGCCGGTGGAGGTGCTGCTGCCGCCCCATTTGTAAGGCGTACCGACCAAGCCCATGCTTTGAATCATGATTTCTTGCGAACCGTGGGTGCGGTCGATATGACTGATGCGTACGGGCTGGATTTTGCGCACCGATGCCTGTTTGGCGGTTTTTACCGTTTTTTTCGGCTTTTTGGCGGTGGTGCCGCACGAAGCCAACAGTGTTACGCTTGCAGCTAAAAACAAAACTTTCCAAATCAGTTTCATCGCTTTTCCTTTCGCTTTTCAGACGGCCTTACAGCAAACTTTCAATCGGCAGAAACGACAAAATACGCGCAGTTACGCGTTTCCAAAAACCTGCTTCCGGCTCTTTGCCGTAGGTTTTGCCGTCTTCGGGATTGTACCAATGCAGCTTGTGGAATTTGTTCATGGTCACTTTATAAGCGTATTTCGGCGTGGTTTCCACCAAGCTGCGCTGCATCATGCCGGCCACTTCCGGGCTTTCGATAACCACGCCCATTTCGGTATTCAGACGCGCCGAACGCGGATCAAGATTGAACGATCCGATAAACACCCGCTTGGCATCAACGATAAAGGTTTTGGCATGCAAACTGGTGGCCGAACTGCCGGTCAAGCCGCGGTCTTTGGTTTTCGGCACGGCGTGGTTGGGCTGCAATTCGTAAAGGTGCACACCGGCTTTGAGCAAGGGCTTGCGGTATTTCACATAGCCCGAATGCACCGCCGCCACATCGGTCGCCTGCAACGAATTGGTCAACACGTTCACGTCAATGCCTTCTTTGGCCATTTGCGACAAAGCTTCGGTGCCGCTTTTGGTCGGCACAAAATACGGTGACACCAGATACATGCTCTCTTGCGGCTTTTGCAGCGCTTCAAATAAGCGCTGGCTAATCGGCTGCTTGGAGCGGTCGCGGTTCAAGCCTTTGGCGGGATCGTCGCTAATCAGGCGGGTATGTACGTTAAACCATTCGATGTTGTTTTCCTGCATGGATTTAAACAAACCTGAGTCTTCAACTTCTTTACGGTATCTGGTCAAAACTTCGTTGCGGTCTGAACGATCGTATTCCAGCTCTTCGTAGCCTTTTTCGATACTGCCTTTCTTAATCACGCTGGTGGCGTTGTAGGAGGAATTGCTCGCCCAATAGCGGTCGAAATCTTTGGATACATCGGTCACCACCGGCCCTGTGGCCAAGATATCCAAATCAGCAAACACAGTGTCTTTGCCGACTTGGAAATATTCATCGCCGATGTTGCGCCCGCCGAGAATGGTGGCTCGGTTGTCGGCAGTCAATGATTTATTGTGCATGCGGCGGTTAAGGCGCGGGAAATCAGTGAGATAGCCTAACGCCCGCCATTTGCGTGACACAAACGGATTAAACAGGCGGATTTCGATATTCGGGTGGCTGTCGAGCGCGAGCAGAACATTGTCCAAACCGTTAGTGTTATTATCATCCAAAAGCAGGCGCACGCGTACGCCGCGCTCTGCGGCACGATGCAACAAATTAAACAGTAAACGGCCCGAAATATCATTGTGCCAAATATAATATTGCAAATCCAAGCTAACATCGGCCGATTCAATCAAAGCTGCACGCGCAACAAAGGCTTCATGCGCATCATTTAACAAATAGATGCCCGAAGTCTCCGGATCATCGTCAATCTCGCCTTGTTGCGATGGTTTTAAAATCGCTTCCAAGCGCGGTGCGGAATCCACTTCAATATACTGGCTTTCCGTCCGCCGGTCTAAAGGTGGCAAAGCGGCGCAGCCGGCAAGAAACGCTGATAACATAAGTGTTAAATATGTTGTCTTCATTGATGTGATGGTTTTCAGACGGCCTTATAGAAATACAATACACCGTTGCAGGTTTATTTATTACATGCCGTCTGAAAAAATGAATTTAAATTGTTACTTCGCGCATTTTACCTGATTTTTATTGCTAGTTTGTAAGATTTTGGCCGTCTGAAACATGTAGACGGCTAAAAATCAGACCGGAAAGCAAAGTAATCAAGCCAACGCCGATAAAGGTCAGTTGGAACGCAATATGCAAATCCGCCTGAGCAAAGCTGCTGTCACGCCAAAACCGGAGCATCAGTGCACCCAAGGCAATACCCAAAGCAATGGCCAATTGCTGATTCACCGCCATCAGGCTGTTGCCGCTGCCGGTTTGATAGCCGCGCAAATCCGCCAGCGTAAGCGTGTTCATTGATGAAAATTGAATGGAATTGAAGGCACCCATCAACAACAATAAAACTACCCACACCGCCATCGGTGTCTCTGCGTCCGGTATCGCCAACAGCATAATCAGCACGCCCAGAATACGCGTGTTCCAAATCAACACATTACGATAACCGAAGCGCGCCATAATCGGCTTAATGGCCGGTTTTACCAGCAACGAAGCCAGCGCAATCGGCGCTACCAACCACCCCGACAGGCTTGCGCCGTAACCAAAAGCCACCTGAAACAATAAAGGCAGCAAAAACGGCACCGAGCTAATTCCTAACCGACTGAGCAAATTACCCATCAGGCCCAGGCGGAAAGTGCGCACTTTAAACAAATGGCCGGCATAAATCGGATTGGGTGCCGTCTTCGCATGGCGGTAATACAGCCACATCAACACCACGCTACTTGCCGCCAGCAGCAATGAAAACGGTGCGGCATTGGCATGAGACACGATCTCTACCGACAAAGTCAGCGCACACGCCGCTGCGGCAAACATCAAGAAACCACTCAAATCCAACGCCGTTTTCCCACCTTTGACATCAGGCATAATTTTCCGGCCGACAATCAAACCTACCAAGCCAATCGGCAGATTCAGCAAAAAAATCCAATGCCAAGATGCATATTCCACCAAATAGCCGCCAACCAACGGCCCCAACACCGGCCCGATTAAAGCGGGCATCACCGCATAGTTAAACGCATTGAGTAACTGCGATTTTTCATACACGCGCAAAATCGTCAAACGCGGCACCGGCACTAACATCGAGCCGCCAATCCCCTGCACCGCCCTGGCCAGCACCAACATCGGCAGGTTTGACGCGGCAGCACACAATAGCGAACCCAGCATAAAGATAGAAATTGAAGCTAAAAACACCTTTTTCGTACCCAATCGGTCAACCAAATAGCCGCTTAAAGGAATCAGCAACGCCACGGTTAAAGTATAAACAATCACCGCCATTTGCATATTCAGCGGCGATTCGTGCAAATCCCCGGCAATTTTGGGCAAAGCGGTATTTAAAATGGTGGCATCCAGCATCTGCATAAAAATGGCAATGGCCATCAACAGCGGCAGCCAGCGGGAAGGTTTCACAGCTTGGGTCATCATAATCCGGCTTAAATAATGTTTCTTTTCATCAATATCGGGCATTGTACCTGAATTTAAAGCCAGCCAAGGCAACAAGGCCGTCTGAAAAAACTTTGCTTTCGGACGGCCTAAGGTTAAATATTTCCTCCCAACCCGGAAAACTGATTCAGACGGCCTTTTATAATAAACAATATGCTATGCCGTCTGAAAATTATTTTTCATTTTAATATAAACAAATTACATTTTAAATTTAATGAGAATGATTACTAAAATATAAAATATCAGAAGACATAAGCCTTTTAGCTTTCAACCATCTATCGACAAATTTATTTTGAAAAATTCAACTTGACCTGTTACATCAAATTACTTAAAGTACAAAATTATCCTTTACTCATTACAATTAGAAATCCCTACCCAAATGAGCGTAAAAACCCCTATCCCCATTATCCGTTTCGACAGTGTGCCGACCGATGCATATTTCTTCGGCACCTGCGTTCTCGACATCTTCATGCCCGAAGCCGGCATGGATGCCATGACCTTAATCGAGCAGCAAGGCATCCGCACCCATTTCCCGATGGATCAAAGCTGCTGCGGCCAGCCTGCTTATTCTTCGGGTCATCCGCAAGAAGCGTTTGAAGTGGCCAAAGCGCAATTGGATTTATTTCCTGAAAACTGGCCGATTGTCGTGCCGTCAGGTTCGTGCGGCGGCATGATGAAGCACCATTGGCCGAATTTATTTAAAGGCACGCCTTACGAAGCGAAAGCCAAAGACATCGCCGAGCGCGTAATCGAATTTACCCATTTCCTGCTGGCCATCGGTTACCGCCCCGAAGACAAAGGTGCGCCGGTGAAAGTGGCTGTGCATACTTCTTGCGCCGCACGCCGTGAAATGAATGTGCATCTTTCCGGCTGGGAGCTGATTGACGGCATGGAAAATGTCGAACGCATCGTGCACGATCACGAAAGCGAATGCTGCGGCTTCGGTGGTACATTCTCGGTCAAACATCCCGACATTTCCGGTGCCATGGTCAGCGACAAAGTAGCCGCCTTGAAAGAAACCCAAGCCACGGAAATCATCAGCGCCGACTGCGGCTGCATGATGAACATCGGCGGCAAAATCGCCAAAGACGAACCAAACATGCCGGCACCGAAACACATTGCCACCTTCTTATTGGAACGCACAGGAGGCAAAGCATGAGCGCACGCGACAATATCCTGGCCAAGCTGAGAAAAGCCGATGCCTACCCGATGATTGAGCCAAATACCTATGGTTACTACCGCCAAAACGAAATGACTTGGGAAAGCGAAACCGCCCGTCTGAAACATTGGGCGGTTACCATGCGCGCGGTGAAAACAGAGATTTACTGGGTAACCCGCAACAATTGGCCGCAAGTGTTCCGCCAAGCAGCCGAAGAAAAAGGCCTGAAAAACATCTTATTGCCATTACAAACTTCAGACGGCCTCAAAGCCCGGGCCGCCTTGGAAGGCAGCAACATCGAAGCCTTGTCGTTCGACCGTAAAATCGAAGACTGGAAAGACGAATTTTTCCTGCAAGTCGATGCCGGTTTCAGCGGCTCAAAATGCGGCATCGCCCGCACCGGCACCATCATGCTGGAATCCGGCCCCGAGCAGCCGCGAAGCTTGAGCCTGGTGCCGCCGGTGCATTTCTGCCTGTTTGATACCGGCAAAATGTACGGTGAATTCCATCATGCCGTCGAAGGCGAAAAACTGGTTGAAAACGGTATGCCGACCAACGTGATTCTCATCTCCGGCCCATCTAAAACCGCCGACATCCAATTAACGCTGGCCTACGGTGCACACGGTCCGCGTGATTTGGTGGTGCTGGCGATTCTGCCCGACCACATTTCACCTGCCGATCTGGAGGAAACCGTATGAGCAGCCAAACCATCCGATTCCACATGAAGCCGGAAACCTTCAAACAAAATACCGCCATTTCACTACAGGACAAACCATTGCGCAAAAGCCTGCGCACGGCAATGGATATGCTGATGACCAAACGCAAAGCCGTGTTGTCGGACGAAGAAGAATTGCAAACCCTGCGTGATTTGTGCGAGCACATCCGCCAGCGCTCACTGTCACGCCTGCCTGATTTGCTGGAGCAGCTTGAAACCAACCTGACCCGCTTGGGCGTGAAAGTACACTGGGCAGAAACCCCTGCCGAAGCCTGCACCATCATTCACAACATTATAAATGCCCGCAACGGCAAACTGATGGTCAAAGGCAAATCCATGGTCAGCGAAGAAATCGAACTGAACCATTATTTGGAAGACAACGGCATTCGCGCAGTAGAAAGCGATTTGGGCGAATTCATCGTTCAGATGGCCGGCGAAAAGCCGACCCATATCGTAATGCCCGCCATCCACAAAACCAAAGAGCAAGTCAGCGAATTGTTCCACCAAAACTTAGACACCCCGCTGACCGATGACGTTGACCAGCTCACCGGCTTTGCCCGCATGGCCTTGCGCGATATTTACCGCACTGCCGATGTCGGCTTGAGCGGCGTGAACTTTGCCGTCGCCGAAACCGGCACCTTGTGTTTGGTTGAAAACGAAGGCAACGGCCGCTTGTCTACGACCGTACCGCCGGTGCATATTGCCATTACCGGCATCGAAAAAGTCGTGGCCAAATTGTCGGACGTGCCGCCGCTGTATAGCTTGCTGCCACGCTCGGCCATCGGTCAAAACATCACTACTTATTTCAACATGATTACCGGCCCGCGCCGCAGTGAAGAGTTGGACGGCCCGCAGGAAATGCACTTGGTGTTGCTCGACAACGGCCGAACGCAAGCCTATGCCGAAGACCAAATGCGCCGCACTTTGCAATGCATCCGATGCGGTGCGTGTATGAACCACTGCCCGGTGTACACCCGCATCGGCGGCGCGGCTTACGGCACCACTTATCCGGGGCCGATTGGCGAAATCCTGTCGCCGCACTTGCTCGGCTTGGAAAGCACCAGCGACCTGCCGACCGCATGCAGTATGTGCGGCGCATGTACGGAAGTGTGTCCGGTACGCATCCCGATTACCGAGCAAATGCAGCGTCTGCGTGTAGAAGCCCAACGCCCGCCAAGCGAAGTGGTGCCGCATCCGATTCGCGGCCAAGGTGCTTCTCATACCTTTAGCGAGCAAATGGCATGGCGCACGTTCAACGGCATTTTCAGCGGAAAAAAAGCCTACCGTGCATTTGGTTGGGCAGCGACCAAATTCCGCGCCTTAACCCCAAACAAACAATTGGGCTGGACGGATAGCCGTGTGCCGATGAAACCGGCGAAGAAAACACTGCATGAAATGATGGCGGAAAAACAACGCCAATCGTAATGTTTCATGGCCGAATCAAGGCCGTCTGAAACTTTCAGACGGCCTTTCGATTATGGCAACATGTTTACCTGCCCGGCCGAAATTTGCATAAACCACTGCTTTCCAACAGATACTAACATTCAGATTTGCATACCTTTGCTCAAAAGCTTATTCCCTAGAATCAACCTTTTTGAGACAATACCGTCAAATCTGCGCCACCGCGGCCAGTATAAAACAAACCATACCAACTAAAGGAATCCATCCGGTGAAACGCATTTTCTTGTTTCTTGCAACCAATATTGCCGTTCTGATCGTTATCCGTATCGTTCTGGCTATTTTAGGCATTAACAGCACCGACGAAGTCGGCAGCCTGTTGGTTTATTCTGCCGTCGTCGGCTTCAGCGGCTCGATTATTTCCCTACTTCTTTCCAAAACCATGGCCAAACGTTCGGTCGGTGCGGAAGTGATTACCCAGCCGCGCAGCGAAGAAGAAGCTTGGTTGTTGTCCACCGTTGAAGCCCAAGCGCGTCAATGGAGTTTGAAAACGCCGGAAGTGGCCATTTACCATTCGCCGGAGCCAAACGCATTCGCTACCGGCGCCAGTAAAAACAATTCCTTGGTTGCCGTATCCACCGGCCTGCTCGACCACATGACCCGTGATGAAGTCGAAGCCGTATTGGCACACGAAATGGCACACGTCGGCAACGGCGATATGGTGACGCTGACCTTGATTCAAGGCGTGGTCAATACCTTCGTTGTATTCTTCGCCCGCATCATTTCCGGCATGGTTGCCCGCAATGAAGACGGCAGCACCTCCACCGGCATGTATTTCATGGTCAGCATGGTGTTGCAAATCGTCTTCGGTTTCTTGGCCAGCATCATTGTGATGTGGTTCAGCCGCCAACGCGAATACCGCGCCGATGCCGGTGCCGCCAAATTAGTCGGCGCACCCAAAATGATTGCCGCCTTGCAACGCTTGAAAGGTGCCGGAAACGATTTACCGCAAGAGATGAACGCCATGGGTATTGCCAGCGAAAGCAAAGATTCGCTGTTGAGTACCCACCCGTCTTTGGATAACCGCATTGCCCGCCTGAAAGCGCAATAAAATTCAACCATCAAAGGCCGTCTGAAAAGATTTCAGACGGCCTTTTTATATTTGCATATTGTTAACAAAGTTGAAGGGGCCAGGATAATTGAAATTTTCTACCTACCATAATTCAGAAGAATCCAAAGGAAATGCCATAAGCCATTTGCAAACGCTACGACAAAGAGAAAAAGAATTTACCCGCCTGCGCCGGCCAAATCCACCAAACCTCCCGGGCTTGGGTTTGAAAAACAGCACACCGGCGACATCATTGCCGATTTGCTTCAGCAATGGGCTATGAAGTGCCTCACGGTTTGGGCAAAACCGGTGTGGCCGGTACGTTAAAAAAACGGCGACGGTAAAAAATCATCGGCTTACGCGCGGATATGGATGCATTGCCGATTCATGAAGAAAATATCCACGACTGGCGCAGCAATCCGCTTTATGATTTCAACGACCGGATTATCGTGCCGGCAGCGGCTTATTGGTGCGCTTTAACTGAAAAATATAGTGGATTCACTTTAAAATAGGATAAGGCGGTGAGCCGAAGACAGTATAGATAACGGCTAAGCGAACCAACGCCGTACTATTTTAAAGTGGATTCACTATATTTATGCTGATCTTTCAGACGGCCTGTATCTGCATCTTAAGGCCGTCTGAATATTTTTTAGGATGATAACCATGCAAAACCATTCCCAACCATTTGAAGGCAGCGACCGCTTGCTTTAATGCCGCCCGACACCCTGCTCAGACGGCATTTTTATCAGGCTGGTTAAGGCCGCGGTGTCATCAGCAAAATTTTCTCGTTTTCCGCCGACCACATCAATTTCGCCGTTTCGCGTAACTGATTGCGGCTGAAATTTGCCGGGATATTGGAAATCTCGGTCAAATAACGTGCATCACCGTAGCTTTGGTGGCTAATAACCAACCGCTCCAACCACAATTCGGGCTTGCGGCGGCGGGCATTTTCCTGTTCGACAAAGAGCTTACGCAGATTACGTGCTTCGCTGAAGCCGATATTGTCAGATAGGGCGTTCAACACCTTTTGCGCGGTCTGCCAAGCGGATCGGGCTTGTTCGCTTGACGTATTAAACGACAAGCGGCTTTGCATACGGTTTTGCCCGATATTAGGCTCAGCCTGAAATTTCACGGCGTAAACGCTTTGCTGTTTGCCGCGTAATTCGTCTTTCAAACGCGCATTGGCAATATTGTTCAAAAGCTTGATTTGCTCATGTTGCGCCGGCGAAAGCCGGGCTATGGTTTGCCACGACAAGGCTTGCACATCTGTGCCTTGCGTATCGTTGGCGGCGATTTGCCGTATCTGACGGCCACTTTGCCAAGGATATTTGGTCGAAGGCATGGCTTGGCGCGGAATATCGGCCAAGTATTGCGCCACCCAAGGCTTCACATTTTCAATCGGCAGATTGCTGACGATGTAATAAGTAGTTGGTGCGGAAGCCAGTGTTTGCCATTGTTGTCGGAAAGCAGCTTCATTCAAACCTGCATAAGCAAGGCTTTCGGACGGCATCAGCGCATTGCGGCCATATTGCAGCGTGTTCAAGGCATCACGTTGCCGCCCTGATTTGGCATATTGCGCCACTTTAAAACGCGATTCTTCCCGCTTCACAACCTGTTGCCAACCGCTGAAATCAGGGGCAGTTTGCTGCTGGCGGTAAAGCTGCAACACCGATTGCAACGCAGTTTTGGCGGCTTGTACATCGGTCGTCTGATAATAGCCACCCAAGCGGAAACGGTAACGCTGTATGCCCTTCTTTTGTTGCCATTGTTTGAAATTGGCCGCACTCATACCTTGCGGCGTTGATCGCACCAACACATCGGCTAAAATTTCGCCCTGCCATGCCTGTTGCGGCTGTTGCCAATAGCCAACATTGGATAAGGCTTTGAAATACAGATTATTACCTGCCACCGGCAATTTCATCACCACCGCCATATCTCCGTTACTCAAAGTCAGATAATGCAGGTTCAATTTGGCATCGTGGCGTTCGGCGAGAATACTGCCGCCTTGATTTTCGGCAAAATGCGGCTCAATCAGACCGTCCGAACCGTTTTTATGCGAACTAACCTCTTGACTCAATTCAGATACTTCAGGAAGCTTCACTTTCTCATCTGCCTGTGCCTGCACCTCAATCATTTTATCGGGTGCGTTCAGCCAATCGGCAATGCGTTCATTCACCGCTTTGGCATTGATGCGGTAAAGCTGGCTGCGGTCTATGGTTTGGGTTTCGGCATCGGGCATTGGCAAACCGCGCAATACGGTTTCATCGCTTATTGCGGCTACTTTGTTCAAATCATTGGGAATACCGGCTTTCTGCGGCGACAAATTTCCGTGCAATGCTTTGCGGTATTGCGCCAATTCTTCGTTGGTGGCCGGTGTGTTTAAAATGTCTTGGCGCAAATGACGCAACACGTCCAACATTTCACTATGCTGATTGGTCCCGGTTTCGGATTGGAACACCAAAACGCCGGTATTTCGCCCCAGCGTATCCATTTTCAATACCACATCTTCGCCCGATTGCTGAATGCGGCGGTTGATGATAAAGGCGGCAAAATTATCCAGTAAACGCTGATAAGCATACTCTTCGTAAGCTGATGCCGGCTGCTTTTTAAAGCGGAACACCAGCGATAATTTGTTATCGGCATTATCGCGGTCAGCCACTTGCGCAATGTGCCAACCGTTTTGCAAAGCCGGCTCGTATTCTTCGTAGCGGCGCTCGCTCAAGGTAACCGGCTGCAAGCTGCCGAATAATTTTTGAATCAAGGCGGAAGTTTCGTCAATACTTACATTGCCCATCACCACCAACACGGCATTGTTCACGCCATACCAGCGGTTGTGAAAATCGCCGGCGGTTTTCATGTCGGCTTTTTCTATAGCTTCCAAACGCCCAATCGGCGCATACCGCCCTTGGCGCGCGCCTTTATACAGCAATTCATGCTGCTGGCGGCTGAGTCGGTTTTGCAGGCTTTGCTGCTGACGCCATTCACTTAAAATCACTTGCTGTTCTTTTTCCCAATCGGCAGCGGAAAACTGCTTCGGCTGCAAAATTTGGCGGTAGATCAATAAGGCTTCATCAAGCTGTTTGACTCCGCGTGGCGGGGTCAGCATATAGCGCGTATAGTCGTAAGTAGTAAGCGCGTTGAAATGCCGCCCCATCTGCCAGCCGTCTTTCATCAAACGGTTAGACAAGCCTTGTGGGTTTTGCGGCGAAGATTGAAACACCATATGCTCGGTGATGTGGGCAATGCCTTCTTCTCCGGCATTTTCATCGGCTGCGCCCACGCCGACATTCATGCGTGTCATCAGCCGTTTACCGGCCGATGGAATTTTGAAAATATGATAAGTCAGGCCATTATCGAGCTTGCCGGTGGAATACAGCGGCTGGTTTGCATAAGCAGGCAGCGTCGCGCCGACAACCGCCAGTACGACAAAATAAGTGAGCTTCATGAAGAGTTTCCGTTTAACAAGGCCGTCTGAAGCGGCTCTTTAGTAAAGCATTATAGCCTTAATTTATTCACAATGAATACACTAAACTGATTATATCCACTATTTTCAGACGGCCTCACCTTTCCTTTGCCGCGCCATATCGATGTGCGGAATACCGTCTGCCAAATATTCATCCGATACTTTGTAAAAACCCAAAAATTCATAAAACCGCTGTAAACAAAGCTATGTGAGAAACGCTGTTACACCGCTTGCAAGGCTTTGCATGAGCCTTTTACCCAATCCCCAACCCCGAAAAGACGACACCGCCAACGCGCGACCGATTTTTAACCAACGCTTCTTCCGCAATTATGCGGCAATACGCAGCTAACTGGCCGCCTTGTTCGGCAAACAAATGCAGCGCATCTAAATCTTTGTCATCCATTTCCGGATAAGGGCAATTTTGTTCCACCACGAAAGCATCAATGCGGCTTTTATAGTGGATTCACTATATAAATCTGCCATAGCTCGAGATGGATCAATTCGGTAAATGATGCGATGTGCCAATTTATTTTTGTCTAATAAGTAGGCCGTCTAAAATTCAGACGGCCCGTTCATTTCAAATCACTTACGCCAGAGTCTCCAGAATCTGTCGCAAATCATTCGCACCAATCTGACCCGGCGCCGACGCTTTGGCTGCAGCGCCGAAAGTCATGGCCGAACCGAAAGTTTGTCCGGCCAAGCGACTGATGACGCCGAGTTTACCCATAGACATGGTCACTATCGGCTGCTTGGCTGTTTGATACACTTCTTGCGTGGCCTCCAACAAGGTCAGCACATCGGCAGTGCTTTGCGGCATCACCGCAATTTTGCAGATGTCCGCACCCAAGCTTTCCATTTTTTTCAGACGGCCGGTAATCTCTTCTTTCTCTGGCGTTTTGTCAAAATCATGGTTGCACAACAGCGCAACCACGCCTTTGCCTTTCGCAGCCTGTACCGCTGCTCGAACTTTTTCATCACCGGCAAACAGTTCGATATCAATGATGTCGACCAACCCCGATTTAATTGCGCGGTGAATTAAGTCGAAATAATAGTCATCGTCACAAGGGCATTCACCACCTTCTGCTGCACGGCGGAAAGTAAACAGTAACGGCGTATCCGGCAAGGCTTGGCGCACCATTTCCGTTTGCGCCAACACGGCATCCGCATCAGCGGCGGTGTCTAAAAAATCAACACGAAATTCCACAATATCGAAGCTCAACCCTGCCAAACCGGCAATCGCTTGTTGCAGGCCGTCTGGATTTTTGGCGACCAGCGGTACGGCAATTTTCGGGCTGCCTGCGCCCAGTGTCACGTTTTTGATTTGAACGGTATTCATTTTTTCTCCTTTATTTAAAGTTCACTATAAAATGAAAGGCCGTCTGAAAGCATAATTATGTTCAGACGGCCTTATGAAGGCTAAACGTAATCGGCTATTATTGATCCACAAACGCGCGTTCAATCAAGTAATCGCCACGTTGGCCGACTTTTGGCGACGGAGTCAGGCCGAAGCTGTCGAGAATGGCGGCAGTGTCTTTGTTCATCGCGGTGCTGCCGCACAACATGGCACGGTCGTCTTGCGGATTCATCGGCGGCAAACCGATGTCTTCAAACAATTTGCCACTCTTCATCAAATCGGTCAGACGGCCTTGATGTTCGAATTCTTCGCGTGACACCACAGGATAGTAAATCAATTTTTCTTTAACCATACCGCCTAAGTATTCATGCTCCGGCAATTCTTTGGCGAAGTGGTCGTAATAGGCCAAATCTTGCTTGTAACGCACACCGTGCACCAGAATCACTTTTTCAAATTGCTCATAAATTTCAGGGTCTTTGGTGACGCTCAAGAATGGGGCAAGGCCGGTACCGGTGCTCAGCAGATACAAATGTTTGCCCGGATTCAAGTCTCCTGCCACCAAAGTGCCGGTCGGTTTTTTACTGATCAACACTTCATCGCCCACTTGCAAATGCTGCAAACGGCTGGTCAAAGGACCATCTTGCACTTTAATGCTGAAAAATTCCAAATGCTCTTCCCAGTTGGCCGAAGCCACGCTGTAGGCACGCATCAAAGGCTTGCCGTCCACCATCAAGCCAATCATCACAAATTGGCCGTTTTCAAAGCGCAATGATTCATCGCGGGTGCAGGTGAAAGAGAAATAAGCATCTGTCCAGTGATGCACTGACAACACTTTTTCAGTGTAAAATTTTGATGACATGAATTTTTTCCTATGAACAAAAACCGTTGCCGGCGCTTTCTAATATTTTGAAAATAATCGTTTCCAATCATGATTCGGGCCGTCTGAATCAATTCGCTTCAGACGGCCTAATGAGTGATTAATCCAATGCTTTGCGAATGATGTTTTTCACCAGTTCGGCATCGTTTTTCACCACTTCGACGCGTTGCGGCAAATCTTCCAAACCATTCAAACCGGCCGGACGCGGAATAGTCACATCGCCGACGGCTTCGTAAATGGTTTGGTCGAATTTGGCGGCCAAAGCGGTTTCCAAGCAAACAATGGTTTCGCCTGCTTCGCGTACTTCACGCGCCACTTTCACGCCGTCGGCGGTATGCGGATCAATCAGTCCCCCGTCTTGCTCGTACACTTGGCGGATGGTGGCCAAGCGGTCGGCGTGGGTTGATTTTCCCGATACGAAACCGTATTTCTCGTGAATTTCTTCTAAATAGTCTTTTAAATCAAAGCCTTTACCGGAAGCCACTTCGGCCCACAGGCTTTGGATTTTGTCGGCATCGCGATCCATCAAGTCAAACACAAAACGCTCAAAATTAGACGCTTTGGAAATATCCATCGACGGGCTGGAAGTGACGTGGGTGTGCTCGGTAGTTCGCGGTTGGTAACGGCCGGTTTTGAAAAACTCGTCCAATACATCGTTTTCATTGGTTGCCACGATTAAGCGGTGTACCGGCAAGCCCATCTGGCGCGCAATATGGCCGGCGCACACATTACCGAAATTGCCGCTTGGCACGCAGAAGCTCACCTTTTGCCCGTTGCCGGTGGCGGCATTGAAATAGCCGGCGAAATAATACGCCACTTGCGCCACGATGCGGCCCCAGTTAATCGAATTAACTGTGCCGACATGGTATTTGGCTTTGAATTCGGCATCGTTTTGCACGGCTTTAACGATATCTTGGCAATCGTCAAACATGCCTTCTACTGCGATGTTATGAATGTTTTCGTCTTGCAGGCTGAACATTTGCGCGCGTTGGAACGCGCTCATTTTTCCCTCCGGCGAGAGCATAAATACATTCACCCCCTTTTTGCCGCGCAAAGCATATTCGGCAGCCGAACCGGTGTCGCCGCTGGTCGCACCCAAAATGTTGATTTGCTTGCCTTCTTTGTTCAACACATATTCAAACGCATTGCCCAAAAACTGCATCGCCATGTCTTTAAAGGCCAAGGTCGGGCCATTGGACAAGGCCTCGATTTTGATGCCGTCTGAAAGGCTGCGCACAGGCGTGATTTCTTTGGTGCCGAAAGCTGCTTCCGTGTAAGTGCGGTTGACGATGTCGCGCAAATCGCCGCTTGGAATATCGGTAGCGAACAGGCTGATGATTTCAAACGCCAGCTCAGGATAACTCAGCGTGCGCCATTTTTGCAGGGTCACTTCGTCCACTTGCGGATAATGCTCGGGCAGCATCAAGCCGCCGTCGGGTGCCAAGCCCATCAATAATACTTCGCTAAACGATTTCGGCGCAGTGGCACCGCGCGTGCTGATGTATTTCATGTTTTCTACTCTGTATCTGTTTAATCATTAAAGATTTCAGACGGCCTGAAGTATTTTCGGGCCGTCTGAACAATTAATTAGCGGTAAACGCGTTTTACGCAGGCAGTCACGGTTTTGGCGGTCACGGCCGCTAAGGCTTGTGTGCGGGTGCTTGGGTTCAAAACCTGCATCATTTCGTTGGCAGTCAATTGGTTAGGGGCTTCTTCGCTGGCACAGCCGCAAATTTTGCCTTCCCATGCTTCCTGTTTTTCAGCCGACATGGCCAAAGCCGCCATGCGCCATTCGTTGCGCTTGTTCAATTCGGTGCGGCATTGGTTTTCCACCGCCATTTTCACCACACTGCTGCCTATACCGGTGCCGCTGCCCAAGCCGTTCATCGATATGCTGGTACCGCTGGCGCATGCGCCCAACAATAAAGCCGATACAGCGGCTGCCAAGATTTTTTTCATTCTGTAACCTTCCAAACGGAACATTCAAATCAACATGATAATGGGCTTGGCTATCCCGCCCCAATCGCCCTATTTTAACTGCACACCGCTTAGCCGGCAGCGCGGTTTAAATTTCCGGCATATTATACAGCAAGGCTCTGAATCATGCGAACGCTTGCGCTATAATATCCGGCAAGAAAACCACAATGCCGTCTGAAACGGAATCTGCCATGAACGATTTATTTACCCGCCAACCCGACGCCCCGCTCGCCGAACGCCTGCGCCCGCATTCTTTAGACGGAATCATCGGCCAGCAGCACTTAATCGGTGAAGGCAAACCGCTGCGTGTGGCGGTGGAAGGCGGCAAACCGCATTCCATGCTGCTGTGGGGGCCGCCCGGTGTGGGTAAAACCACTTTGGCACGGATTCTTGCGCAAAGTTTCAATGCACAATTTCTGCCCGTGTCAGCAGTATTTTCCGGTGTGAAAGACATTCGAGGAACCATCGAAAAAGCCGAAATTGCCTTGCAACAAGGCCGGGCGACGATTTTATTTGTCGATGAAGTGCACCGTTTCAACAAAGCGCAGCAAGACGCCTTTTTACCGCACGTGGAAAGCGGTTTATTAACCTTTATCGGCGCAACTACGGAGAACCCGTCATTTGAAGTCAATCCGGCCTTGCTCAGCCGCGCGCAGGTGTATGTGTTGCAATCCTTATCTGCACAAGACTTGCAGCAATTGATTGAAAAAGTGCTGGCGTTGCCCGAATATCAAGGCTTTGAGATTAATGCGGAAGCACGCGAATTATTGGTGAACACAGCCGACGGCGATGCACGCCGCATGCTGAATTTATTGGAACAATTGCTTCGCGCCGCCGGCACACGCCGTCTGAAAACCCTAGATGCCGCGTTTCTCGCAGAAAGTTTGGGCACACAAATCCGCCGTTTTGATAAAGGCGGCGAGAGCTTCTACAACCAAATTTCCGCATTACACAAATCCGTGCGCGGCTCACACCCCAACGCCGCGCTGTATTGGTTCTGCCGCATGCTCGACGGCGGTGCCGATCCGCGCTATCTGGCGCGCCGCATTGTACGCATGGCTTGGGAAGACATCGGCCTGGCCGACCCGCGCGCCTTTCAGATTGCCAACGATGCCGCCACCACTTTTGAGCGGCTGGGCAGCCCCGAAGGCGAATTGGCTTTGGCGCAAGCCGTATTGTATTTGGCTTCGGCGGCGAAATCGAATGCAGGCTACAATGCCTACAACCAAATGCGTGCATTTGTGCACAACAATGCCGGCGACGAAGTGCCGGTACATTTGCGCAATGCGCCCACCAAGCTGATGAAAGAATTGGGCTACGGCCGCGAATACCGCTACGCCCATGACGAACCCCACGCCTATGCTGCCGGTGAAACCTATATGCCCGACGGTTTGGACGAACCTGAGTTTTACCAACCCGTACCGCGCGGTTTGGAAATCAAAATCGGTGAAAAACTGGCTTGGCTGAAATCGCTGGATGATGAAGCCTTGAAACAAAATGATTAGGTAATTTTGAATTGCCAATCGTAAAAAAAGGCCGTCTGAAAGATATTGCCGGCCACGCTTAGCAATGTTTCAGACGGCCTTTTCAATTATCTTTTTGTTGGTTTGTTTGATTTGAACAAATTTCGATAGCAATGCCGTCTGAAAATGCGTGTCGCGGTTTTCAGACGGCTTGGCGAAAATGTATCAATGCACGCCTTTGAGCAGTTTGTTTAATATCGGTACAAACAGCAGCAAAATCAAGCCGTTGTCACACCGGTTATTCTTTGTCAAACAAATCCACATCAAACAAATCCGGCTCGCGGATTTTGATGCGGCAATCGAGCGTGATGTCTTCCGTGACCCGACAGCAACACGGCAGGATTTCGCCGGGTGTGATAAAGGCCAACGGGAAATCATCATAGCCGACCTTGCCGCTGATGATTTTCAGACGGCATGAACCGCAATAGCCGCTGCGGCATTGGTATTCGACTTCGTGGCCGGTGCGCTCCAGCCCTTCCAGCAGGGTCTCGCCGTTTTGCAGCTCAAAAATTTTGTCGTGTGTGCTAATAATGGCCATAGTTTGATAAAAGGCCGTCTGAAAGAAATGCTCAATCCGACGGCCTTTTGTAAATGAAGGGTTACAGCTCGAAATCGCCCAAATCGTCGGCATTGACTTCCGAATCAATCTGGCCGATGAGATAAGAGGAAATTTCAACTTCCTGCGGCGCAACCTGAACATTATCGGAAGAGAGCCATGCGTTAATCCATGGAATCGGATTTTGGTTGGCTTTTTCAAAAGCAGGTTTCAGGCCGACCGCCTGCATACGCAGATTGGTGATGTATTCGACGTATTGTCCCAAAATTTCCTTATTCAGGCCGATCATCGAGCCGTCTTTAAAGAGGTAGGCCGCCCATTCTTTTTCCTGCATGGCGGCTTTTTTGAACAACTCAAAACATTCGTTTTCCAATTCGGCAGCAATTTCCGCCATTTCGGCATCGTCTTCGCCGGCACGCATCAGGTTCAGCATATGTTGGGTGCTGGTAAGGTGCAACGCTTCGTCTCGGGCAATGAGTTTGATGATTTTGGCGTTACCTTCCATCAATTCCCGTTCGGCAAAGGCAAACGAGCAGGCGAAGGAAACGTAAAAGCGGATGGCTTCCAAAACATTGACACACATCAGGCACAGATACAGCTTTTTCTTCAATTCCCGCAGGCTGACGGTAATACTGTTGCCGTTAACGGTATGCCGGCCTTCGCCTAACAGATTGTAATATTGGGTATATTCGATTAAATCGTCATAATAGCAGGCGATGTCTTCGGCTCGGGCGATAATATATTGATTTTGTACAATATCATCAAACACAATCGACGGGTCGTTGACGATATTGCGGATAATGTGGGTGTAACTGCGGGAATGAATGGTCTCGGAAAACGACCATGTTTCAATCCAGGTTTCCAGTTCGGGAATCGACACCAGCGGCAACAAAGCCACATTCGGGCTGCGGCCTTGAATCGAATCGAGCAGGGTTTGGTATTTTAAATTGCTGATGAAAATATGTTTTTCGTGTTCCGGCAGATTGGCATAGTCGATACGGTCGCGCGAAACGTCAATCTCTTCCGGCCGCCAGAAGAAGGAAAGCTGTTTTTCAATCAGTTTTTCAAAGATTTCGTATTTCTGCTGGTCATAACGGGCTACGTTCACCGACTGGCCGAAAAACATCGGCTCTTTCAGCGCATCATTGGCGGTTTTCGGGAAAGTGCTGTAGGACATGGTTAAATGTTCGCAAGACATGGGGTACTATCTCTTATTAAAATTAGTCAACTTTTCTATCAATTTTAAATTCACCATACGAAACATGCTGAATCTTATCAATAAAACGCCACAACAAAATAGAAATGACTAAAAGAACACTAATAAATACATAAAATTTATATTCAGCTAAGAATGACCAAATGGCATCCATATTTTTCCTTTTCTGGAAATAATAATTTAGCTTCATACAGTAGCAGGTTTCAATTTAAGACAATCCTTAAAGCCTTCTACTATCTAGAAGCTTTGGATATATTTCAAAAATTAACCTGTTTTAAATCTTGCAAGCCCCGCCCGCGCAGCCGTCGTCCTGCAAATCGGTTTGGGTATCGTCGGCACCGTCTCGGGTGTTGTGGTAATACAGGGTTTTCACGCCGTATTTGTAGGCGGTCAGCAAGTCTTTGAGCATTTGTTTCATCGGCACTTTGCCGCCTTCGAATTTGGCCGGGTCATAGCTGGTGTTGGCGGAAATCGCCTGATCGACAAACTTCTGCATAATGCCGACCAGCTTCAGATAGCCGTCGTTGCCCGGCAGTTGCCACAGGGTTTCGTATTGGCGGTTGAACGTTTCAAATTCCGGAACGACCTGTTTCAAAATGCCGTCTTTCGAGGCTTTTACGGAAACCAAACCTCGAGGCGGTTCGATGCCGTTGGTGGCGTTGGCGATTTGCGAGCTGGTTTCAGACGGCATCAATGCGGTCAGGGTGGAGTTGCGCAGGCCGTATTTCACGATATCGGCACGCAGGCTTTCCCAATCGTAGTGCAGCGGCTCTTGGCAGATGCCATCCAAATCTTTTTTGTAGGTATCAACCGGCAGTTTGCCTTGCGAATAAACGGTTTCGTTAAACAATGGACAAGCGCCGTATTCTTTGGCCAGATTAACCGAGGCTTTGAGCAGGTAATACTGCATGGCTTCAAAGGTGCGGTGGGTCAGCGCAAGAGCGGAATCGTCGCTGTAACGCACGCCGTTTTTCGCCAGATAATAAGCATAGTTAATCACGCCGATGCCCAAAGTACGGCGGTTCATAGTGGCAATGCGGGCAGCCGGAACGGGATAATCCTGATAATCAAGCAAAGCATCCAAGGCACGCACGGTTAAATCGGCAAGTTCTTCAAATTCGTCCAAATGCTGCAATGCACCGAGATTGAATGCGGAAAGGGTACATAGGGCGATTTCGCCGTTTTCATCGTTGATGTGTTCCAGCGGTTTGGTCGGCAGGGCGATTTCCAAACACAGGTTGGACTGGCGCACCGGCGCAACGCTCGGGTCAAACGGGCTGTGGGTGTTGCAGTGATCGACGTTTTGAATGTAAATCCGTCCGGTACCGGCACGTTCCTGCATTAATGATGAAAACAGTTCGGTTGCCGGAACGCTGCGTTTGCGTATGCTTTCGTCTTGCTCGTATTGGGTGTACAAACGCTCGAATTCGTCTTGGTCGGCAAAAAATGCGTCATACAAGCCCGGCACTTCGTTGGGCGAAAACAGGGTAATATTGCCGCCTTTAATCAGGCGGGTATAGAGCAGGCGGTTGATTTGCACGCCGTAGTCCAAATGGCGGACACGGTTGTCTTCCACGCCCCGGTTGTTTTTCAGCACCAGCAGGTTTTCCACTTCCCAGTGCCACATCGGGTAAAACAGCGTTGCCGCACCGCCGCGCACGCCGCCTTGTGAACAGGATTTCACCGCTGCTTGGAACATTTTGAAAAACGGAATGCAGCCGGTATGCTGCGCTTCGCCGCCACGGATTTCACTTCCCAAACCGCGGATACGGCCGGCATTGATGCCGATGCCGGCACGTTGTGAAACATATTTCACAATCGCACTGGTGGTGGCGTTAATCGAATCCAGGCTGTCGTCGCATTCAATCAGTACGCAGCTTGAGAATTGGCGGGTCGGCGTACGCACGCCGCTCATAATCGGGGTCGGCAGCGATACTTTAAAAGTAGAAACCGCATCGTAGAAGCGTTTGACATAATCCAGACGTGTGGTTTCCGGATATTTGCTGAACAGGCACATCGCCACCAGAATATACAGAAACTGCGGCGTTTCATAGATTTGGCGGGTTACACGGTTTTGCACCAGATATTTGCCTTCCAGCTGCTTCACGGCAGCGTAAGAAAAGGTCATATCCCGTTTGTGGTCGATATAGGCATTTAACTCGTCAAACTCTTCACGGCTGTAGTCTTCCAAAATATGTCGGTCGTATTTGCCTGCCTGCGTGAGTTTCTGTACATGGTCATACAGATGAGGCGGCTCGAATTCACCGTAGGCAATTTTGCGCAGATGGAAAATTGCCAGCCGTGCAGCAAGATATTGGTAATCGGGGGATTCCTGTGAAATCAGGTCGGCAGCCGCTTTGATGATGGTTTCGTGAATATCGTCGGTACGGATGCCGTTGTAAAACTGGATATGCGATTTCAATTCGACTTGGGAAACGGAAACATTGTTCAAACCTTCGGCTGCCCAACTAACGACACGGTGGATTTTTTCCAAATCAATCGGCTCCAAACGTCCGTCACGTTTGGTTACTTGCAAGTGAGTGGTTGCATTCATCGTCAAAGTCCTAGCTGAAAACACAAGATACGGTATAAATTAATCTTACGGCACACAATATAATGTATTTCAATCTGAACATCTAGTACTTGACAAACCGTGTTTTTTTAGATTGCTTGCAAGATTCAGATAACCTGAAGATTTTTACATTTTTGCCCTCTTGACAGCCATAATGCAGATAATTCAAGCCTTGGCGTGAAAGCAGCTGAATATGTCATCAAATGGCAAAATGGCTAGAGGCTTATGAAATCAGGTAATTTTGATTTTGTCGCGCGGCCGTCTGAAAATGGTTAAATCCATTTTTTTGACTGATTTTTGAGCAGATTTTAGCGTGTTAAAATTTGTAAACTTAAAAATATGTAACAAACACGACACGCTGTCAAAAAAGGCCGTCTGAAATGAATTGACATTACGGTAAATCCATTTCAGACGGCCTTTATCTATATTATGCCCCCGATTCTGATGAATTCATGCTATCTGGCCAACCGCCGCCTAAAGCCTTATAAAGCGACACCAGCATTTGCGCACGGGCAAGCTGCGCCTGAATCAGGTTTTCCTGCATTTGGTTTTCGTTCAAATGTGCGCGCAAGGCGTGGTCTAAGGTTTTGTAATCGTTGCGGAACAGTTTTTCCGTGTCATTCGCATGCTGTGCGGCTTGACGGCGGGCAGTTTGCATCAGCCCCGTTTGTCGCTGCATGGCATGCACGCTTTGATAGGCGCTATCGACTTCGCCTAATGCGGTTAACAGTTGCCGGTCGTATTGCAGCAAGGCCGTCTGAAGGCGGGCATCGGCGGCGGCAATATTGGCTTTAATACGGCCATTAGTGAAAATCGGCATTTGAATACCCACGCTCAACAGACTTGCCCAACCTTTCAAGGAATCGCTGCCGTCAATACCGATTCGTGTGCCTTGCCCCATAAAATTAATGCTGAAGCGAGGCAACAAATCGGCTTTGGCGCTGGCCAACTTAGCAGCATAAGCATTCACTTGTGCGATGCGGGCGCGTAAATCGGGGCGACGCTCCAGCATGCCTTGCGGCGTTTGTCCGCCTGGCGCTGCCGGTTGCTTGGCTAAAACGTCCGCATCCGATGGCGGCAAGCCAAAGCTTTGCGGCACATGCCCCGTCAACACGGCAATACTGCGCACATAAGCGCCATATTCGGCTTGCAGCGTGGTGCGTTTGGCTTCGGCGGCGGTAAGCTGCACGCTAACTTCATTCACCTCATAACTACTGACATGACCGGCTTTGAAACGCCCCTGCACATATTGCTGCAAGCGTTCGAGCGTGTTAATGCTGGCATCCGCAACTTTCAGACGGCCTTGTACCGCGCGTGCTTTGAAATAGTTTTCGGCAATATCTCCGGCCACTAACATTTGCGCGCCATATACCTGCTCTTGCCGACCCAAAGCAGCGTAATAGGCGGCATCAGCATCACTGCGTTTGCGGCCGAAAATATCCGGCTCCCACGAAGCAGATACACCGACCATCAACTGATCGCCTTTGATATCCATTGTGTCTCTACCCAATGCACCCGCTTGCGGAATTTGTGATGCCACGCCCGAAAGCGGATTATCCACTTCCCCGCGCACAACCGCACCCTGCCCGCCCAAACCGACTTGCGGCCCTAAATCTGCGATGGCGGCCCGACCGGCGGCACGCGCTTCGTTTAAGCGGCCGACCGCAATTTTGACATCATAGCCCTGCGCCAAGCCTTGTTCAACCAAACGGCTCAACACCGGATCATGCCAATGCTGCCACCATTGGGCGATTTGTTCGCTGCCTTTTGCCGCTTCGCTTTCGCTAAACGATTGCGGCACATTAATCTCAGAATGAAGCGGAATCTGCGTGCTTTGGCAAGCGGTTACGAGCAGCGACACAGCGGCGTATAAGGCGGATATTGATACGGATTTTTTCATGGAATGTCCTTTTTGTGTTCAAACGGCCTTTAAGTATTCCTGTAACAATCAAAATTCAATCTTCATAATGATTTGACTGTTATAATTTAAATTAATTGAATTTAATGATTTTTTATAAAAAAAAAAAAAATACATAAAAACCTTAACTCTCATATTTTCTCTTATTGTGTAGGATTTTTGAAAAATCGAAAATTCTGTTTGGTTTCAAACTTTAATCCGATAAGAGACAATTATTATGCAAGTTCTAAGTACCGAAGAAATCCAAAATGTATCCGGAGGTTGGGTTGCGAATGCAGTAGGCGCAGTAGCCGGCGCATATGGTGCCGGATATGGCTATTTAGCTGCGGGAGGCAAAGATCCCAACAAATTTCTGGGTGCGGTAGCACTTGGCGGAGTAGGAGGTGCATTCAGTCCAGTGAACGGTATCCGTTCGGCAGCAATGACTGCCGGAGGTGCTTTTGCAACCAGCGCAATAGGAACATCGGTCGGCAGCCCCTATTTCTAAGACGAACAACCGGTTAACCATGAAAAAATTATGCCTTCTGTTATTAATTATTACCATATCTTCCTTAATTATTGGGATAGGATTTAAATTTTTCTTTCCAGATAAAGATATGTTTTATTGGCGGCTTGCAATCGGAATGGCTGTTATGGTGATTTTTATCCGGTTACTTAACCGTTGAGCAGTTTTTAATTTCAGAGATATAGCTTGATACATTGTTTTCAATGTATTCTTCTGAATGGTTTTAATCTGATTCTATCGGGCTGCCACCAATCAGAAAAAGCCGTCCCATTCTTTGCAGGCGGCTTTTTCTTTGCATATTTATCTTCTTTTCAGATGGCTTGCCTACCCATTGAGGCCATCTGAGAAATATAACTGTCTTAAACGGCAACAGGCCGGGCAGCATCAAAATGCGACAAGCCTCAGCCAACGAAGCAAATTTCTTATTTCAGTTTACTATAAGCCGCCTGCAAACTCTTGATTGCACCAAGGCATTATGCCGTCTGAAAATATTATCCCTGCTGTTCAAGCATCTTTCTAAAGCGCAGCAATGCATAGCCCAAAAAGGCCAAACCCAACAGCGTTAAGGCAAGCATTTGCGGCCACACAATATCCAAGCCCGCGCCGCGAAAAACAACATTTTGCGAGAAATTGGCAAATTGCGTTTGCGGCCAATATTCGCTAATCCTTTGCGCGGCTTCAGGCATATTGCTGCGCGAAGATGTTGACCCTGAAAACAGCAGCGTCACCATGTGAATCGGGATAATCAATAAGCCGAATTGCGCCATGCTCGGGGCAACGGTGGCCAGCATTACGCCCAAGGCTGCCACGCAAAACAGAAACAGCCACAAGCCTGCCGCATAAAGCACGATTGAACCATTAATCGGCACACCCAACGCATGATGCACAATCAGCCATACCGACAGCAATTCCGCCGCCATAATCACCAAGCTGTTAGCCAAAATCTTCGACATCATCAATTCAAAACTATTCACCGGCATCACCAGCATATGCTCAATCGTGCCGCGTTCGCGCTCGCGAATCACCGCCGCGCCGACCAAAATCAGAATCAGCAACGCCGCATTGTTGCCTTCCTGCATAATCGGCAGAAACCATACGCTGTCGCCATTGGGGTTAAACTGAATATTCATCACCGGCGAAACCACCGGCATCGAGGGCATGTCGACAAATTCCCGAATTTCGCGGTTGATAATCTGAGTCAGATAAGCCGAACCCAAACCGGCCTGCGTCATCATGGTTGCATCGGTCAGAAGCTGCACCGACGGGCGGCGTCCGGCTTGAACATCACGTTCAAAATTCGGCGGGATCTCCAACACAAAAATCAAACTGTTTTTATCCATCAGTTCATCGGCATCTTCACGCTTGATTTCCACCGGCACTTTAAAATAAGGCGGCAAGATGGCATCACGGATGCGCAGCGACAAGGTCGAGCGGTCTTGATCGATGATGCCGACCGTCGCATTTTTCACATCAGTGCTGATTTGCGCCGAGCTGATGATTGAGCCGGTAAACATAAATGCAATCAACACCAACAACACCGGATCGGTAAACAGGCTGCGGAATTCCTTAAACATCAGCGTGACAATGTTGCGTAAGGTTCTCATCATTTCTCCTGCTTTTTCAAAAGCATACACGCCAGCATCAACATCGCCGACGCAAATGCCGCAATTGCCGCATATTCAGTAACGTAATCGGCCGTATTTAAGCCTTTGGTAAAACTGCCGACGGTAATATTGCGATACCACGATGCAGGCATGATTTTGCCGAACATGACCGAAGCCCCGCTCATGGCCGAAAGCGAATACAGAAAGCCGGAATAGTTGACCGTCGGGATAATCGTGATAATCGCCGCCGCAAAAATCGCCGCCAGTTGCGAGCGTACGAAGCAGGAAATCACCAAACCCATCGCGGTTGAAGCGGTTACAATCAATATCGTGCCAATCAATATGCCCGGTAATGATCCTTTCAATGGCACGCCGAACCAAAACACCAGCATCAGCGCCAAGGCGGCGAAATTAATCAAGCCGACGCCGATATAAGGCAGTTGCTTGCCGATTAAATATTGCGACACGCTGGCCGGCGATGCATAAAAGTTGGCAATCGAACCAATCTCTTTTTCACGCACCACACCCACCGCCGCCATCATCGCCGGCACCATAATCAACACCAACATCACCACGCCCGGAGCAATCGCATTGATGCTGTTGAAATCTTGGTTATACAGCATACGCGGCTCAACCACGGCCGGCGGATTCCAATTTACCGGCAAGCCTTGCGCTTCAATTTTGGCGCGGCTGTATGCCCCGGCCAAACTGGCGGCATAACCTTGAATATTGGCAGCATTAAACGGCATGGCACCATCGATATAAAAAGCCGCTTCCGGCGACAAGCCGCGCATCACATCGCGCCCGAAACCGTGCGGAATATCCATCACCATCACCGCTTGCGAGCTTTGCAAGGCCGTCTGAATGTCGGCTTCACTTTGCAAAGGCGGCTGCTCGATGAAATAACGCGATCCGGAAAAATATTCCACCAACTCACGGCTTTCGCTGGTTTGATCGCGGTCGTACACGGCAAACTTTAGATTTTGTACATCAAACGACACGCCCCATGCCATCGCCGCCAACATAATCACCGGCCCGAACACGGCAAAGACCAAACGGATTTTGTCGCGGATTAATTCTTTGGTTTCGCGCCGCGCAAAAGTGAACACCATCGCCAGCCAGTATTTCAATGATTCGGTATCGCGCTTGCGGCTTGCGTTTTCAGACGATGTTTGCGTATTCAGGCCGTCTGAAAGTATGTTAACCGGCTGCGTATCCGCCGGTTGGCTTTCAGATGGCATAGAGATATGTTTCGCAGAAGCAAAATCATCATTTTGCCGAACGGATTGTGTTCTTGGGTCAGGCACATGATGCGTGTCATTTTCTGCAAAAAATGGCACGGTTTGTGCAGAATCTGCAACAAGGCCGTCTGAATCAGATTCGGCTTGTTTGTTTTCATACGGTCTGTCTTGCTGCCTGTCCGCCTGAATCACACGGGCAGCCAATTGTGCGGCGGTTTCACTGTTTACGGTTGGATTTGAATGTTGCGGTTGTTGTAATTCGGTTGATGGCAGGCCATCTGAAACAATCCGCACAGATTGGCTTGGTTCACTTGTTTTGTTACCTGATTCGGTTTCGCCTTCCGCTTCAATCAAATACTGCACAAACGCTTCTTCCAGATTCGGTGCATTTTGCTCGCGGGTCAATTCTTCCGGCGTACCGACACCCAACACACGGCCTTTGTGCATAAAGGAAATGCGGTCACAGCGTTCGGCTTCGTTCATAAAATGGGTAGAGACGAAAATGGTGATTCTGTCTTCACGCGAGAGCTTGAGCAGATGCCGCCAAAACATATCGCGGGCAGCAGGGTCAACACCTGAAGTCGGCTCGTCCAAAATCAGCACTTCAGGATGGTGCAGGCACGCCGCAGCCAATTGCAGACGCTGGCGAATGCCCAAAGGCAGAGATGATGGCGCGGTATCGGCCACTTCTGCCAATTCAAACTGCTGCAATGCGCCATCAACCGCCGCTTTGCCCTTATCGCCCAATTGGTAAAGCTTGGCGTGCAAATCCAAGTTTTGGCGCACACTCAATTCCTCATACAGCGAAAACGCTTGCGACATATAACCCACGCGCATTTTCACGTCGGTGCCGCCCGCATCAATCGGTTTGCCCAACAATTCTGCCGTACCTTCGGTCGCTTCCAACAAACCGGTGAGCATTTTCATGGTGGTGGATTTGCCGCAGCCGTTGCTGCCCAAAAAGCCGAAAATCTCACCTTGCGGAATGGTAAAGTTGACATGATCGACCGCGGTAAAATTGCCGAAACGCTTGGTCAAGCCGTGCGCTTCAATCGCCGGCGGCAAATCGGGTCCGGGCATAAATGGCGTGATGTTTAAAATGCCTTCGGTCTGTTTTTCTTCAGGCAGCATTTTGATGTAGGCTTCTTCCAACACTTCGGTGCCGTATTCTTCCAAAACCGATTTTGTGGATTGGTTGGCCAACAGTTTGCCGTCATCCATCGCCAAAAGCTGCTCGAATTGCTGCGCTTCTTCCACATAAGCGGTGGCCACAATCACCGTCATGCCTTGGTTTTCTTGGCGCAAATCGTTAACTAGCGCCCAGAATTGGCGGCGTGACAAGGGATCGACGCCGGTGGTCGGTTCGTCCAAAATCAATAAATCGGGATTGTGCACCAAGGCGCAACACAGGCTTAATTTCTGTTTCATGCCGCCGGAAAGTTTACCTGCCGCGCGGTCGATGAACGGAGCCAAACCTGTCGCTGCCGCCAAACGCACAATCCGCTCTTCGCGCTCTTGCGCCTTCAAGCCGAACAAACGTGCGTGAAAATCGATGTTTTCATATACGGACAAGGTGCGGTAAAGGTTCTGTCCCAAACCTTGCGGCATATAGGCAATACGGTGAGACAATTCCCGCCGTGCTTCTTTGTCGCTCATATCGCCGCCCAACACCGACACGCTGCCTTCCTGAATCATACGCACACCGGCAATCAGTGACAATAAAGTCGATTTGCCCACGCCATCGGGGCCGATTAAACCCACGGTCCGGCCGTGCTCGATTTCAAGCGATACGTTATCCAGCGCCGGCACTTTGCCGTAGCGGTGGGAAACAGCGGAAAGGGAAACGGCGGTTGTTGTCATGGTTATGTCACTCTCGCGTGGCTCAGACGGTCTGTATTGCTGCAAGGCCGTCTGAAAATATTGAAAGCTTATTACGGCAGCTTCACCGCCAATTCAGACGGCCATTCGCCTTCTTTGGTTTTCACAAAGCCGTTTCCGGTCAAGCCGCCTTTTAATAAGCGGTTGTAGCGTGTGGCGGTTTCAGACGGCACTTGCAATTTCACTTTAAACATAAGCTTGGCTCGCTCGCTTTCAGTTTCCACCGATTTGGGTGTGAATTGCGCATCAGTAGCGATAAATTTGATGACGGCAGGGAAGACGGCATCGATGCCGTCGAGCTTGATGCGTGCTTCGTCACCCACTTTCAAACGGCTCATGCTGTCGGTCGGCAGAAAAATATTCATCGACACATCACTCGGATCCAACAGGCTGACAATTTTATTACCCGCGCCAATCACGTTGCCGGCTTCGGCAATTTTGTATTCCACACGGCCGTCAATCGGAGAGCGGATGTTCATATCATCATTGGCGGAAGCGGCGGATTTCACTTGTGCTTCGGCTTGCTCTACACCTGCACGCGCTTCGGCAATCTGCGCGCCGGTTTGCGCCACCACGGCTTGTGCTTCATCGCGGGCGGCTTCAGCGGCTTTCACTCCGGCAGTTGCCCGTTCGTAATCTGCTTGACGCTTGGTCACTTCCGAACGGGAAACCAATTGATCGGCCAGCAATTTTCGTGCATTGTCTAATTCCAGTTTGGCCACACGTTGCTGCTGACGGGCAGAATCGACATTGGCTTGCGCACGGGCAACCGATTGTTGCGTTTGCGCTTTGGCTGCCTGCGCACGCATGACTGCTTCTTGCTGCCGGCGCGCCGCCGCCTGCGCTTCTGCCAAGCGGCTGGAACTGGTGTCGGACGATAATTCCGCCAACACATCGCCTGCTTTCACATCATCGCCTTCTGCCACATTCATTTTTTCCACCCTGCCACCATACAGGCTGGCGACATCAATGCGGTTTAATTCCAAGCGACCGTTGGATTGGGCGATGTTTTCCGGCAATTTGCCGCTTTGCCGTTGCTGCCAATAGTAAAAACCGCCGGCAGCCAATGCCGTAACCACGGCAATCATAATGATTTTTTTCATGATTTTTCCTGTTTATCGGTGAATTTTGCGTGATGGGGAAACATGGCGTCCAAACACCAGCCGATGCGTTCGGTAATGGCTTCATTGGTAAGAATATCCGGCACCCGGTCTTTGATGGTATCGGGCAGCAAATCCATTTGGCCAAAGCGCGATCCGATAATCATCGGCGCATTCACGGCCGCGCTGAAATAGCCCAAGCGTTGCACATCGGTTGCGGGAACACTGTTGTCCAGTTTGCCGCACTCTTCCAACACTTTTCTGAATAATTCCATACGCTTGGCGCTGGTGATGCGGAGAAAATGATTGATGACATCAACGCCGTTTGCGCTATCGGCAAACATTCGGTGAATCAGTTGCAAATTATTGCGGATGTTTTCGGCCAAAACCTGCGCCATGGCGCGCAGCTTTTCAAAGGGATTGTCCGAAAGCACCACCATATCGAGGTTGGCGGAAATGTAATTATTATGATGATTAAGCAACTCAAGAATAAAGGCATCTTTACTGGTAAAAAGATGATGAAACATACCCGAGCTTAAGCCTGCTTCGGCCGCCAACACGCGCACCGAAAGTCTGTAATAACCCAATTCCGGATAGAGTTTGCTGCCGGCGGCAATGAATTTGTCATGTGCGTTTTGTGCAGACATGGCATCTTCCTTTTCATTGGACAGTTGTCCAATCATGATGAAAAATTTTTCCTATCAAGGAAATTTTTAGAATAAAAACACTTATCATCCATTAATGTGTTATTGTATTTTTACTCTTGGGTTTGCATAGTTTTTTCAAATTCATATTTTCGTTTGAATAAGATAGACAGGCCGTCTGAAAGCCATCCGAAATCCTCATTTTCTCATCGCAGTGGGTCATGATGAGCGGTAGGAATACCGCACCTTTTAAAAACTCATAGCGGTTTTGCAATTCCAATTCGGAAATTTCCTGTTCTTGTCAGCATTCACGCAGCAGCTTCATTAATCCAAAAGCAATGAGTTCATTCTGAATTTTCAAAGCTTTTCGGATAATTTTGATGCCTAAGCAACTATCCGACAGCATGCGATGCGTCCAATCCAAATTGCAGCGCAAAGCCACGGCCAAGCACCAAACAATTTGGCAAAAGTGATCAATCAGCAGTTTCGGCGCGAAGTCGAATGACAATCTTCCCGAAGAACGGGCATTGAATTCCTACAGTATGATCTTGATGAAATCATCTTTATCGGGAAACATCAATTCGTATGCTTGTGCGGAAATGTTGAGGTGTCCGGAGATGGCTTCGGCAGTCAAACCATCGTATCCGCGACCGGACAGAACTTGATACCGGCATGCACCAATTGCATGGCGGGACACTGTTCACGATATTCTCCTTGTGATTATTTTGTGTCGATTGGACATTTGTCCAATTAGAAAAACTATACTCCCGATAGTTTATCCTTTGCAAGGAAAATTTAAAAAAGTCGTCTGAGTCATGTAGATGCATGGTTCAGACGGCTTTATGTGTATAAAATAAAATCAGTTGATTCAGAACGGAACGTAAGCAGTCGGATTCACCGGCTTACCGTTTTGACGCACTTCAAAATGCAATTGGTTACGCGGTGCATCGGTGCTGCCCATCTTAGCAATAATCTGGCCGCGTTTCACGGTTTGACCTTCGTTGACCATCAGGCTTTGGTTGTGGCCGTAAGCGGTCAGGAAAGTAGAATTATGCTGCACAATCACCAAATTACCATAGCCGCGCAAGCCTGAACCGGCATACACGACTTTACCGTCGGCAGCGGCTACCACAGATTGGCCGGCGTTACCGGCAATGTCTACGCCTTTGTTGCTGCCGCCGAAGCTGGTAATCACATTACCCACTGTCGGACGCTGCCAAGTAATGCCGCTCACGGTGCGGGTTGCACCGGTCGATACGGTGGCGGTAGTGGCCGGAGCGGCCGCCGGAGTGTTGGCTGCGGTGGTAGCCGGAGCTACATAACCTGCCGGTTTCACGCGCAAAACTTGCCCCACGCTGATGGTGTTGTCGGCCAGATTGTTCCATGAGCGCAAGTCGTTCTGGTTGATGCCGTAGCGCTTGGAAATATTGTAAACGGTATCGCCTCGCACCACGGTATGCGTTGCCGCATTCACGTCAACCGGTGCGTAAGAAGGCACATAAGTGCCGCCGGTCGAACCGGTATAAACAGGGGTAGAAACAGGTGGCGCGGCAGGTGGAACGTATGGCGCATCAGTGGCCACGGTAGAAGCCGCATTCGGGTCGTATGGATTGGCGCCGTATGGATTGGTTGCTGTTGAAATCGAGCCGGTGGAAGAAGTACCGGCGACAACAGGTGCAGGTTGCTGGCTGGCACATGCGCTTAAGAATAATGCCAAAGCGGCCGGGCCGGCATAGAATGCGGTTTTTTTCAACATATGAATGACCTTCGTTTTGGGGTTTTCTATTTCTGTTGGGGCATATCATAATCAAAATACGCCCCATTCTCAAGTGTTGTATAGGTAAAATGACAAACTAATCTGATGAAAGCGGCTGCATTCATCCGACCTATTTCTCTGTTTTTAAGCGGATTTATGCTTGAGGCCGTCTGAAAATTTTTACTTTAGCAAAAGTAAACCGATTTTTCATGCTTCTTTTGAAGCCGGTTTATGCGGTGCATTTTGCCAAAATGCACGCACGCCGCTTAGCTCTTCATGTGAAGTCAAATCAATTTGCAACGGCGTCACCGTGATGAAACCGGCTTCGCATTCGCCGAAATCCGTGCCTTCTTCACGGTCGGAAATGTCACCGGCAGGGCCAATCCAATACACCGGCTCGCCGCGCGGATTAGCCGCCGGCACGATACTTTGCGTGTGGTGGCGCCGTCCCAAGCGCGTGATTTTAATACCCCGGATATCTTCCGGTGCGACGGCGGGGATATTGATGTTCCACAGCATGGGGCGTTGCGGTGGATTTTTCAGCAAATACTCAAGCAGAAGCCAAGCCGCTTTTTCGGCGGTTTCCCAATAGCGGCCGCTGAAATCGTTTAACGAAATCGCCACCGCCGGAATGCCCATCAAATAGGCTTCCGTTGCCGCGGCGACCGTGCCCGAATACAGCGTGTCGTCTCCCATATTGGCGCCGTTGTTGATGCCGGAAAGCACCAAACCGGGCTGAAATTCAGGCAGCGCGTGCAATCCGAGATGAATGCAGTCGGTCGGTGTGCCGCTCACATAATAAAAGCCGTTTTCCGCTTGGCGGATGCGCAAAGGCCGGTCGAGTGTTAAAGAATTGCTCACGCCGCTGCGGTCGCGTTCGGGTGCAACCACGCGTACGTTGGCAAATTCTGCCGCTACCCTTGCTAAAATCGCAATGCCCGGTGCGAGATAACCGTCGTCGTTACAAATCAAAATATTCATGCCCTAATCCCCGAGTGATGATGAATGCGATTGTAAATGCGCGGTTTGGGATTTGTCTATGTTTCAGACGGCCTTACCTGTTAGTAAGGCCGTCTGAAAAAAGCTATAATCTGCACTATATTCTTTTTAGAAAACCATGTCATGATTGAACTCGAGATTCTGATTATCGGCGGCGGCTTGGTCGGCGCAGCGGCGGCTGTGGCACTCAAACGCCAAGGCCGCGATGTCGCTTTGCTGGAAATCCGCCCCGCCAAAACCGATTTAAGCTGCTTGGAAACCGGCTGGGACGCGCGCATTTTTGCGATTAGCCCGGCTAATCAGGCTTTGCTGCAATCGCTGGATGCGTGGCCGTCTGAAAGCCGCATTCAGCCGGTTACGGCCATGGATGTGCGCGGTGACAACGGCGGGCGTATCGAATTCAAAGCAGCCGATATTCTTGCGCCGCGCCTTACCGCCATTGCTGAAAACCGCTGGCTCTTGGCCGGACTGTGGCAGCAAATCCGTGCGCTGGATATTCCGGTCATCACGCAAAAAGCAGTCGAACTGGAAACCGATATTCAGACGGCCTCCGTACGCTTGGAAAACGGCGATACGGTGCAGGCCAAGCTCATCATCGGTGCCGACGGGGCCGATTCCTGGGTGGGCGCGCAGGCAGGGATTAAGGTACGCGAGAATCCTTACGGCCATTACGGGGTGGTTGCCAACTTTATCACTGAAAAAGACCATCAAGGCACGGCGTTTCAATGGTTTAAAAACGGCGAAGTACTGGCTTATCTGCCGCTTCCCGGCCATAAAATTTCCGTGGTGTGGAGCACAGCCGGACCGGAAAAACTCACCACACTCAGCCCCGAAGATTTGGCTGCCGCCGTGACCGCGCAAGGCGAAGGCGTATTGGGCAAACTCTCACCGCTCTCCCCCGCGTTTTCGTTCAACCTGATTTTGCGCCGCCCTGAAACCACGTTTGCACCGCGCGTGCTGCTGATTGGCGATGCCGCGCACACCATTCACCCCTTGGCCGGACAAGGCGTAAATTTGGGGTTCGGTGATGTACTGGAATTACAAAAACTCAGCCAAGGCGTGACCGACATCGGCGCGTATCAATTTTTAAAACGCTTTGCGCAAAACCGCCTCGAACCGGTGCGCACCATGCAATACGGCTGCGACGGCTTATTCCGCCTGTTTGCCGACGACACCCTGCCCGCCCTGTCTTGGCTGCGCAACACCGGTTTGGATTTGGTCAACGCCACGCCATTTGTCAAAAACCGTTTGATTAAACATGCGATGGGGCTGTAACTGTTCAAACTTTAATTGAGTAATCCGCAGGTCGTCTGAAACTTTTCAGACGACCTGCGACTTTTGTAAAACCTCAGATTTGAGTACAATTCAAAGTCATAGCGGCACAGAAAGCGAAGACATATCATGAAGACAGGCAAGCTTTCGGGCAGCGTAAACGGATAAATGTGCCAAAGCCGGAGATGTTACAAAGGTCTCAGCCTTGTTTCATGTCAAAATACATTCTGATACTTAATATCAAAATGAAATAAAAGATTATACTAACCGCTGAATTTTACGCTTAAGGAAAAATACCGTGAAACAATACACCCTTGCCCCCCAAGCCCTACTCGGCGGCGTGATTGCCGGCGACAACGACCAAGAAATCGTGCAGCTTTCACTACAGCAAAACAATGAAATCCCAACCTATGAAACCGATGCGATTGTTTTATTGCTGGTACTCAACGGCCGCGCGCAAATCACTACTTCCGAAGGCACGATCGACACGCAAGGCTTGCAATTAGTGCGCCTTGAGCCGAACGAAGCGCACAGCATCCGCGCTTTGGAAGATGCCACCAATATTTTAGTCATCAAACAAAAAACGCATGAATTAGTGTTCAGCAAGAAATTGCGCTTTGGCAATTGCTGCTTGTGATGAATCAAATCAGGCCGTCTGAAAGATAATCTTTCAGACGGCCTTTGACTTTCATTAAATCATTTAACTATTCATCAACCAATATTGCAGACCGACTAAGGTTTTAGCATCTTTGATTTCATCGTTCTTCAAAGCGGCTTTTACTTCTTCACGGCTGAGCAATACGGTTTCGGTGATTTCGTCTTCATCGTTACTCAGTGTGCTGCCTACGCGCACGCCGTCGGCTTGGTAGAGATACATTTTTTCATCGCAAAAGCCGACTGCGGTATAGAAAGTGTGCAGCAGCTTCACGCCGTCGGCGGTGTAGTTGGTTTCCTCGGCCAATTCACGCAAGGCGCATTCGGCCGGATCTTCACCGTCCACATCCAATTTACCGGCCGGTAATTCCAATACGGCTTGGTCAGCGGCATAGCGCCATTGACGCACCAGCACCACTTCGTCGTTGTCGGTCACGGCCAACACACAAGCGGCACCGGGATGGCGAATCACCATGCGCTGACTTTTTTTACCGTTGGGCAAACGGATTTGGTCACGGCTAATGCGAATAAACGAACCTTCGTAAATCGGTTCGCTGCTGATACAGGTTTCTTTTAAATCCATGATATGCTTTCTTTAATAAATGATAACAGGCCGTCTGAACACTCAAGCTAATCTTTCAGACGGCCTTTATACTCAGGCCGTCTGAAATCAATTTTTGCTGCGTTCGATTTCCACGCCCACTTCTTTCACGTCCGGCAGAATGCCCGGTTTGACAATTCTCACGCGCACCCACAGCGCATTGAAATCTTCTAAAATCAGCTCGGCCACATGCTCGGCCAATACTTCCAGCAACAAAAAATCCTGTTCGCGCAAGCTGTTGCGCACGGCTTCATACACTTCGCCGTAATGCACCGTATCGCCGATATCGTCGCTCAGTGCAGATTTTTCCGGCACACCGATGTCTAAATCCAGCACCAGCGTTTGCAGGCGTTCGCGTTCCCAATCGTAAACACCAATCAGCGTATCGGCCTTCATACCGCGTAAAAAAATTTTATCCATTTGCATTGTCCCGTTTTTTGGATAGAATACCGCTTTCATTCTAAGCAAAGCATACAAAATGTACAATGTTTTAGCGGTTACTTCAGCTTATTTAATCGGTTCATTGTCTTTTGCGGTGATTGTGTCGAAAGCATACGGCATGGACGACCCGCGTACTTACGGCTCGGGCAATCCGGGCGCGACCAATGTTTTGCGCAGCGGCAGGAAAAAAGCAGCCGCACTCACCTTACTGGGCGATGCGCTCAAAGGCTTTGCGGCCGTGTGGCTGGTTCGGTGGCTGGAAACCGAAATCAACATGACCACCGCCACCATCGGCGTGAGTGCAGTAGCCGTATTGGCCGGGCATATGTGGCCGATATTCTTCCGCTTCAAAGGCGGCAAAGGTGTGGCCACTGCCTTGGGCGCATTATTGGCGCTTTCTTGGCCGACTGCGTTGGTATGCGCCATTGTGTGGTTGGTGATGGCTTTCGGCTTTAAAGTTTCTTCGCTGGCGGCTTTGGCAGCCACGGTAATCAGCCCGATTGCGGCCTATTTCTTTATGCCTTATCCTTCTTGGGTCTGGTCAACGGCGGTGATTGCGGTATTGGTGTTGTATCGCCATAAAAACAACATCATCAACCTGATTTCCGGTAAGGAAAGTAAAATCGGCGATAAAGCTTCATAACTTTGCCGAACACTCATATTTTAGGGCCCGACAATGTCGGGCTTTTTTATGCTTCGATACATACGATAGTGTATTTATTCAAACATAATTCAGCTAGAATAAACAAGGCCGTCTGAAAACAGATTCATCATTTTTTTCTTTATTTGCCGATTAAACATCATGTTGAAAAAAAACGCCAAATTCACTCTTACCGCCTTGCTGGCCGTCATGCTTTCTGCTTGTTCGCTGGTCAAATACCAACCGCTCGAAACCATCGACAAAGTAGATTTGAACAAAGGCTATCGTTTTGAAAATGCCAATAAAGAAAATAAAGACGACACTTTTATGGTGTTGATGTTTTCAGGAGGCGGCACACGTGCGGCCGCTTTGGGATACGGCGTATTAGAGCAACTGCATCAGCAACAAGTCAGCATCAACGGTCAGAAAAAATCTTTGCTGGAAAACGTCGATTTAGTAGTGGGTGTGTCCGGCGGCTCGGTATTGGCCGCTTATTACTCACTGCATGGTGCGGATACCATTCCGAGTTTTTACAAGCGTTTCCTGCGCCAAAATTTCCAACGTAAAATCATCAGGCAAGCCTTTTCAGCCACCAATATCCCGCGTTTGACTTCACCCGAATTCGGACGCGGCGATTTGTTGCAAGAGCAGTTTGAAACTTATTTATTCGGAAAAACCACGTTTGAAGATTTAGAAAAACGCCGCAAAGGTCCGTTTGCCATGATTAGCGCAACGGATATGGGCATAGGCGAACGCATTAATTTCACCCAAGAATATTTCGACCCGATGTGTCTGAATTTAAGCAAATTGAGCATTGCCCGCGCGGTGGCTGCATCGAGTGCCGTGCCGGTGGTGTTTGCACCGCTTACGCTCAATAATAATGGCGGCAATTGCGACTATACGCCGCCGAAACGTGTTCAGACGGCCATGCAGAAAGACAAAGACACGCAGCAGAGCATCACGCGTAAAGAAGTTGCCCAAAGCATCACGCAATACAGCAACAGTCAATCCCGACCTTATATCCACCTGCTCGACGGCGGCCTGACCGACAATCTCGGTATGCGCAGCCTGCTCGATATGACTGAAGTGTATTCGGGTAATATGCTGGTGCAACAAATGAACACGCATAAAATCAAGCGCATTGTCGTGATTAATGTCAACGCGCAAAACCAAATCAACAGCGATTTAGACAAAACCGCCGCCGTGCCGGGCATGCGCGATGTGGTCAACGCCATTATCGACATTCCGATCGGCAAATATTCGCAAGAATCGCTGCGCCGCTTCCGCGCCTTTACCGACCGCTGGAACGAAGCCAAATATAAAGCTGCTAACGGTAATCCGATTTCGCTTACCTTTGTCAGCCTAAGCCTGCGCGATTTGCCTGAATCACCACTGCGCGACACCGTGTTGAATATTCCGACCAGCTTCTACCTGCCGGGTGAAGATGTCGATAACTTACGCACTGCTGCCGCTGAATTAATGAAGCATTCCAAAGAATATCAGGGCTTGCTCAAAGAATTATCCACCCGGCCGAATGCCGAAGCCTTGTTTACCCAAACGGAGCCGGCGATGGAAGAAAATCTGGAAATGAAACCGATGGAAAATCCGTTTTCGATTGAAAAACTCAACAATGTGAACACCACGGATTTCGATGATTTCGAATTGCCGCCGCAACCATAAGCTAAATGTTAAGGCCGTCTGAATGATTGTAAAAACAAAGGCTTCAGGCGGCTTTCATGTTCTATCAGCCTTTCAGTTGAACGCATAATTTGCTAAAATGGCAGCCTATTTATTCTTTCAGACGGCCTATTCATTTATCAGGCCGTCTGAAAATTCCACCACACAGAATCAAACCATGAGCCAAAACGAAAAATTAATCGTCACCGACATCGACCGCCCCGTACTCACCCCGCCCGACGGCCATAAAAAAGTGTTACTGCATTCCTGCTGCGCACCGTGTTCCGGCGAAGTAATGGAAGCCATGCTTGCCAGCGGTATCGATTACACCGTTTATTTCTACAACCCCAACATCCATCCGCACAAAGAATACATGTTGCGCAAAGAAGAAAACCTGCGCTTTGCGGAAAAATTCGGCATTCCGTTTGTCGATAAAGACGACGACTATGAAAACGACCGCAAAGAATGGTTCGAGCTGGCCAAAGGCATGGAATTCGAGCCGGAGCGCGGCATCCGCTGCACCATGTGTTTCGATATGCGTTTCGTCAAAGCCGCGCAATATGCCCATGACAATGGTTTTCCCGTGTTCACCAGTTCACTCGGCATTTCACGCTGGAAAGACATGAAACAAATCAACGGTTGCGGCCATCGCGCGGCGGATTTGTTTGGCGACGTGACGTATTGGGATTTCAACTGGCGCAAAGGCGGCGGCAGCGCGCGCATGATTGAAATCAGCAAACGCGAAAACTTTTACCAGCAAGAATACTGCGGCTGCGCCTATTCCCTGCGCGATTCCAACAAACACCGCAAATCGCAAGGCCGTATTCCGATTAAAATCGGAAAGCTGTATTACGGCGACGAATCAACCATTTACGAGCCGCAAACGATTAAAGTGGATAAATAATATCGGTTAAAACACAGGTCGTCTGAAAGACGAAATCTTTCAGACGGCCTTTTACTGTCATCAATCTTTAAGCCAATACCTTCTTTGCCGCTTCGCTCCCCCAATACGCCGCTTCTTCAAGGGCCGGTATGTGCCTTCTTTTGGCGAATGGGGCTTTGTGTCGGCGGCGGCGGACAATGATTTTCCGATTCCGCAACGCCATGATGTGCCGACGCGTTTTCTCAATGCCGAAACCACCGCGGCAATGTTTCACTTCCCGCCCGCTATGGATGCGGCGCGATGTGGAACGAATGTTTGAATAATCAGATTTTAGTCAACTATAGTGAATCCACTATATTTTAAACGAGATTGGAATAGCGTGATTCGATAGGCCGTCTGAAAATACAAACAAGGCCGTCTGAAACCCAATGTTTCAGACGGCCTTGTTTATTGTTTAACCTTAATCTTCGCCCCATACTTCGGCGGCGATTTCTTCCACCAAGCGCACTTTAGACCATTGCTCGGCTTCGGTCATGATGTTGCCCTCTTCGGTTGAAGCAAAACCGCATTGCGGGGACAAGGCCAATTGCTCGAGCGGCACGATTTTCGCAGCTTCGGCGATGCGTGCTTTGATTGCTTCTTTGCTTTCCAATTCAGGGAATTTGGAAGTCACCAAACCCAACACAATGCGGCCTTTGTGCGGATTGTCGTTGAAGTATTTCAACGGCTCAAAACCGCCCGAACGCTCGTTGTCGTATTCCAAGAAATAGCCGTCGTAAGCGGTTTGGCCGAACAATTCGGGCGCTACCGGATCGTAAGCACCGGTCAACAAATAAGACGATTTGTAGTTACCACGGCAAACATGGGTGGTGATGGTCATATCGGCCGGTTTGCCGGCCAAAATTGCTTGGATGTTTTCCAAGGCAAATTGTTTGCTGGCTTCAAAATCAAATTCAGGGTTGCTGAAATTGTTACACAAGGTGCCCCAATACACGTCATCGATTTGCAGATAACGGCAGCCGGCATCGTAAAACGCTTTGATTGCGTCTTTATAAGTTTGGCGTACGTCTTCGCAGAATGCGGCTTTGCTTTCATACACGCCGGTATCCCAGATAAACGGATACATCAATTGGTTCGGGCTTGGAATGGTGTATTTCACAATGCCGCGGTCGCCGACGATTTCGGCCAAGGCTTTGTAATGGGCGATAAACGGATGGTTTTCGTTCCAAGACAATTTGCCGTTGCAGCGCGTATTGTACTTGCGCACTTCGGTGTCTTTGAACGCATAAGCCTGCTCCGGCACAAAGCCTTCAATGCCATTGAGGTTTTCCAAAAAGTCGATATGCCACCATGAGCGGCGGAATTCGCCGTCGGTAATCACTTGAATGCCCGCATCCAATTGGTCTTGCACCAATTTGGCGATTTCTTGGTCTTCCACGCGAGTCAACTCTTCGCGGCTGATTTTGCCCTCTGCAAATTCGGCGCGGGCTTTTTTCAGGTTTTCAGTACGCAGGTAGCTGCCGACAGTATCGGCACGCAAAGGTAAGGTTTTGCTCATGGTAGGTTTCCTTAGATTAAGTTTATCTGTCGGCAAGTATAAATGAATTCATTAATGACCTGAAGTCAAAAAGATATGAAAAATTCATGCATTCGTTTGATTGAAATTCATAAAGGCCGTCTGAATATCAGTTTCAGACGGCCCGACAAAAATCATCAATGCGGCGCACGGATTTGCTGCAAGAAGCGGCGGGTGCGTTCGTGTTGCGGATTGTCAAACAACACTTCCGGCGCGCCCTGTTCGACAATCACGCCGCCGTCCATCACCACCACAATATCGGCCACTTCCATGGCAAACTTGATTTCGTGGGTCACGACCACCATCGTCCAGCCTTCCTGCGCCAACTCTTTCATGGTGTTCAACACATCTTGTACCAATTCCGGGTCGAGTGCGGAAGTCGGTTCGTCAAACAGCATCAATTCCGGCTGAATTGCCAAGGCGCGGGCAATGCCGACACGCTGCTGCTGGCCGCCCGACAATTGATACGGATACAAATCCACCTTATCGCCCAAGCCTACTTTTTCCAGCAAGGCCAAAGCAGCGGCATGCGCTTCGTTCTTGGCTTTGCCCTGCACCGATACCGGCCCTTCCATCACATTTTCCAAAGCGGTTTTGTGCGGGAAAAGATTGTATTGCTGAAACACCATGCCCGATTTACGGCGTAAGGCCAAAATTTCGGCTTTGCTCGGCTTCCGGGCAAAATCAATTTTTAAAGGTGCGGCATTGTCGAATTCGATTTGCCCTTGCTCGGGCATTTCCAAAGCGTTCAAGCAGCGTAAAAATGTGGTTTTACCCGAACCCGAAGGCCCCAAAATCACCACTACTTGGCCTTTGTTCACATCCAAATCAATACCGCGCAAAATGGTGTTGTCGCCGAATGTTTTGTGGATGTTACGGATTTTAATCATCTTTTTCCCTTACTTAGCCACATGGCGGTCGAAGCGTTTTTCAATTTTCGCTTGAATCAGGAATAATACCCAGCAGAAGCACCAATACACCAAGCCCGCTTCGATATATACCGGTAAAAAATCATAGGCGCGGTTAGCCGCTTCGGATGCGGTGCGGAACAATTCCGTTACCGTTACAAACGAAGCCAACGATGTGCTTTTGAATAAGCTGATGAATTCATTGCTCAAAGGCGGCACGGATACGCGGAAAGCCTGTGGCGCAATAATGCGGCGGAACGTCTGCATATAGGTCATACCGATGGAAAAACCGGCTTCCCATTGGCCTTTGTGCACCGACAAAATCGCCGCACGGATGGTCTCGGAAGCATACGCGCCGACATTCAGCGAAAAGCCGATAATTGCCGCCGGAATCGGATCAATGTAAATCCCTACCGCCGGTAAACCGTAAAACACCACCGCCAGTTGAATCAGCATCGGCGTGCCGCGAATAGCGGAAACATAAAATTTCACCACAGCCAATAAAACTTTGTGCAGCCAGCTTTCAGACGGCATCACACGAATCACCGCCACGATGATGGCAATCACCATACCGATGATAAACGAAGCAATCGCCAGCGGCATGGATACCAGAAATCCGGCCTTGACCATGGGCCAAAACGCGCTGATTACCAAATCAGCGCGTGTCTCGGTCATAAACGGCAGCGAAGCCAGTAAATTATTTAACACTGATGTCTTTTCCGAAGAATTGTTCGCCCAGTTTTTTCAAAGTACCGTCTGCCTGCAATTCTTTCATTGCTTCGCTGAATTTGGCTACGGCTTCATCATTGCCTTTGTTGACAATCAAACCGGCACCTATTTTTTCATCAGCAGGAGCAGCCCATACGATTTTCACACCGGCATTCGGATTTTTTTGCAGATAATCCAATACCGCCAATTCATCATTCAGTGTCACTTCAGCACGTTTTTGCTCAATCAACATCAAAGATTGCGCCAAACCGTCAACCGGTACGATTTCGGCTTTGGCCGCAGTGGCGCGTTCGCCATAGTTGCTGGTTAAAGATTGAGCGGCTTTTTTACCGGCAATTTCTTCAACTGACTTGATGGCGCTGTCGTTGCGCGCCACCAAAACCGGGCCGCTCCAACTGTACGGCTCGGATTTGTCGAAAGTCGCTTGGCGTTCGGGGCTGGTCAAGGCAACTTGGTTGGCCACCACGTCAAAACGGCCTGCTTTCAAGCCGGCCATCATGGCATCCCATTGAGTTTCTTTAAATTCAACCGTTACGCCCAATTTTTCAGCCACGGCGCGGGTCACTTCAACATCGTAGCCGGTCAGTTTGCCGGATTTGTCGTGATAGGTGAACGGCGCGTAAGTGCCTTCGGTACCGACAGTGATGGTACCTTTATTATTGATACGTTCAATCAAAGACCCCGAAGTCTTGGCCGCGGATACCGCACCTGAAGCAGTAGAGCCGCCTTCGCTGCCGCCGCAAGCGGCCAATACCAAAGCAGTCATGCTGCCCAATAAGAATTTTTTCAACATCGCTTGATTCCTGTGTGTATCTTTAAAGCGCTTATTTTAATGGATACTGCCTGCAAATACAAAGAATGCTTTCTGCTATCATTTATAACTAAAACATATAACAAAGGCCGTCTGAAACAAAATATTCCGATATTTTGTTTCAGACGGCCCTGTACAGAAACTTTTAAACCATTAAATGCTTGCTCATCTGCGCGGCATTGTTGTCTTCAAATTTGATCAAACCGACGCAGTTTTTGTGTCCCAACACATAAGCACACACCGACATCGGCAATTTGCGTAATAAGTGATTGTAACGCTCTGCCGAACGGTTATAGGCACGGCGCGAATGCAAGACATCGCTTTCTGCCGCTTCCAGCATTTCAAGTTGGTTGCTCAAGCGGGCATCTTCGCGGTGCTTCAATTCGTCGCGTAAATGATTTTGCAAACGGCGCAGTAAAGTGGTGAGTTTATTCTCGGCTTTGCTTAGTGTGCTTAATGATTCGTCCGACACCGATCGTGCTGCTTGTGACAATACCTGCTCGGCTTCCCGGCAGGCTTTGGTTAGATTTTCGTTTAAATCGGCGGCATTGAGCAGATAAAGTTGGGATGCGTCCAAAACATGTTTGGCAGCCTGATGGCGGCACGATAAGGCGATTTTTAAGGCCATGAAGGATTCTTGATAGTCTTGTTTTCCGGCGGTTAATTTCTGCTGGCAGATAATGACCACGCCGGCCAATAAGACAAGAATCAATAAAGTTGCCAGCATTCCCATAGCGTCTCCTTTTTTATTCTATCGTGAGTACGTTTCGCTTATTTTTATGATGCTCAGAGATAATAAAACTGCTTTTATGCCAATATTATAACCTAAAATAAATAAAAGTTTCCATTGGCCATAAAAAAGACCGCCTAAACATATTCAAACGGCCTTTATTATAACTATAAATATATTTACAAATCTAATGAAACTTCTAAATTATCAATCAAACGTGTGCTGCCCAATCGGGCCGCTGCCAATACCACTAAATGTTTGTCACCCACACGCGCTACTTCCAGGCTTTCCGCTTGGCGGATTTCAACATAATCCACCGCCCAACCGGCTTGATTTAAGTTTTCTATTGCCGTTTGCTCGATTTGCGTATATGCAACATTACCGGCCTGCAATTGCGCCGCAGCGGCTTGTAATTCACGGTATAAACGCGGCGCTTCGGTACGCTCGGTTTCGCTTAAATATTGATTGCGGCTCGATAAAGCCAAGCCGTCGGCAGCACGGCCTGTGTTGACCGGCACAATTTCAATATTAAAGTTTAAGTCTTCGACAAAACCTTTAATAATCGCCCATTGCTGATAATCTTTCTTACCGAAACAAGCCACATCTGCTTCGACAATATTAAATAATTTGCCCACCACCGTTGCCACACCGCGGAAATGACCGGGGCGGAATTTGCCGCATAATTCGTTTTGCAGATGCGGAGGCTCGACGTTGTAACGCTGCTCGACATTGGGATACAGCTCTTTTTCATCCGGCGCGAACACCACTGCCACGCCTTCATTGGCCAATTTATCGGCATCTTGCTGCAAAGTGCGCGGGTATTTATCAAAATCTTCGCCCTGACCAAACTGAAGACGGTTCACAAAAATACTGACCACCACATTATCGGCTCGTTTTTTCGCTTCGCGCACCAAAGCCAGATGACCTTCGTGCAGATTGCCCATGGTCGGCACAAACGCCACTTTGCCGGCCTGTTTGCGCCATTCGCGCAATTCTTTAATGGTATGAATGATTTGCATAATTCGAATAATCCTTAGAGACGGCAAGGCCGTCTGAAAATAACGGCCTAATTATACGCTTAGCCCCGACGATAACCAAATCCAGACGATAAAAACGAACATACCGTCTGAAATAATAGGTTTTCGGACGGCATGTTTATTTTTTATTTACTGATTAATCAGCAAAGGTATGTTCGGGTGCGGGGAAGGTTTGCGCTTTCACTTCATCGACATAGGCTTTTACAGCCGCTTGCACGCTGTCTTTGCCCTGCATAAAGTTCTTCACAAACTTGGCCGTTTTTCCCGGAAACACGCCCAGCATATCGTGCATCACCAAAACCTGACCGTCGCAATCCACGCCTGCGCCAATCCCGATGGTTGGGCAAGCCACGCCTTCGGTCACTTGTTTGGCCAATTGCGCCGGCACGCATTCCATCAGCACAATTGCCGCACCTGCTTCATCATGTGCTTTGGCATCGTTCAACAAAGCCCGCGCCTTATCGCCGCGCCCTTGGACTTTATAGCCGCCGAATGCAAACACCGATTGCGGTGTCAAACCGATATGCGCACACACGGGAATACCGCGCATTTGCAGAAATTCAGTGGTTTCCGCCATCCATACGCCGCCTTCCAGTTTTACCATGTGCGCACCGGCGGCCATCAATTCCGCCGCAGCAGCAAAGGCTTGCTCTTTGCTTTGCTGATACGCACCAAAAGGCAAATCACTCACAATCATGGCATTTTTCGTACCGCGCGCCACGGCTTCGGTGTGGTAACACATATCGTGCAAACTTACCGGCAGCGTGGATGTACGCCCCTGCACAGTCATGCCCAAGGAATCACCCACCAACAAAACATCTACACCCGCTTCGTCCATCAACGCGGCAAAACTTGCTTCGTAAGCGGTAAGCATGGCGATTTTACTGCCTTCGGCTTTCATTTTTTGCAATGTGTTCACAGTAATCATGTCGTTTGGCTTTCCCGCCTTGTTCAGACGGCCTTATGTAGATTAAAACGAGGCCATTATAAGGCTTTCGTATTAAATATGGTATGCGCCGGGAAATAAAAAACAGCTTAACCACATTCATGATTAAGCTGTTTTATTTTGGTGCCGGCACCAAGAGTCGAACTCGGGACCCCCTGATTACAAGTCAGGTGCTCTACCAACTGAGCTATACCGGCTTAACTGGCTGCATAAAAGCGATACAGTTTTAAACTGGTGCCGGCACCAAGAGTCGAACTCGGGACCCCCTGATTACAAGTCAGGTGCTCTACCAACTGAGCTATACCGGCTAAGAAAGACAGCATTATGCCTTTAAGCCTCGCCATTGACAAGGTCTTTGCTGCGAAAAAAATCTACCGGCACACAAAATCTTTGATTTTAAATTGAATATACTTTCCTACATTTCACGCAAATGACATGATGGAAATCCATAAGGCCAATCATTCTGCAACATGCCGTCTGAAAAAGGCCGCAAAATCTGTTAAAATAGCGGACTTTCCCAATATTTCACGATTTCCCATGGCACAACATCCCTACCGCCGCTTGCGCGCGCCGCAAGCGCATTTGCCCGAAGTCGGCATTTCTGAAGAAGGTAATATCCGCTCGCTGCATTTGGGCAGCCCGACAATCCAAAGCTCGATGAATCTGGATCACCCTGCCGAGTTGGTTTTGTCGTACAGCCGCGTCATGATGGGCTGGCTTCTGTTTGCCGAAAACACACCGCGCCACATCACCCAAATCGGCTTGGGCGGCGGCTCGTTTGCCCGCTGGATTGACACCTATCTGCCCGACACCAAGCAAACTGCCGTCGACATTAATCCGCAAGTGATTGCCGTGGCACGCAGTTTGTTTGAATTGCCGTTTGAGGGGGAAAAGTTTGAAATCGTGGAAGCCGATGGTGCAGAATATATTAAGGTGTTTCGCCATAATACCGACGTGATTTTGGTCGACGGTTTCGACGGTGAACAGATTATCGATGATTTGGTGTGCGAACCGTTTTTTGAAAACTGCCGTCAAGCGCTGTCGCCCGAAGGCGTGTTTGTGACCAACTGGTGGAGCGGCGACAAGCGTTATCAGCGTTTTGTCGAGCGTTTGCTGAAAGTGTTTGACGGGCGCGTGTTGGAATTGCCGGCCGAAAGTCACGGCAACATGGCGGTAATGGCATTTCAAAGCAGCCCGAAAGAGCAAAATCTCGACAACCTGAAAAAACGCGCCGACAAACTCAGCAACTTATACGGCTTGAATTTCAAACGTATGCTGGCTGACTTAAAAGCCCATAATCAGAATAACGGCAAACATTTTTATTTATAACGGGAAGGCCGTCTGAATATTTTCAGACGGCCTCACCATCCATCAAAAGGAAATCATGATGTTGAAACCCGAAGTTATCGCCATCCAAGGCCCGGCCGGTGCACTCGAAACCATTTACCTGCCCGCCCAAGGCACAGCACGCGGCGTGGCGGTAGTCAACCACCCCAACCCGCTGCAAGGCGGCACCAACACCAATAAAGTGATTCAAACCGCCGCCAAAGCCCTGACCCAGCTTGGTTTTCACTGCTACCTGCCCAACCTGCGCGGCGTGGGCAACAGTGATGGCGAACACGATTACGGTCAAGGCGAAACCGATGATTGCATCTGCGTTATCGACTACGCCCACGCGCAACATCCCGAATTGGGAAAATTCGTGTTAGCCGGTTTCTCGTTCGGCGGTTACGTCGCCAACTTCGCCGCGCAAGAGCGCGAACCGGATATGCTGTTGCTGATGGGTGCCGCCTTACGCCACTACACCGACCGCCCCGAACCTGAAGCAGCACCGGATCCGAACAAGACCTTAATCATTCATGGTGCGGAAGATGAAGTAGTCGAAATCGAAAAAGCCTTGGCATGGGCGGAGCCGCAAGATATTCCGGTGATTGCCATTGCCGGATCTACTCACTTTTTCCACGGCAAACTGATTGTATTGCGCGACACCATCAGCCGCTTTGCACCGATGATTTTGGGTTAAACCGACATGAAGTAACAGGCCGTCTGAAAACTAATGATTTTCAGACGGCCTGTTTCAATTCTATTCCGCATTGCGAAACATTTTCCGCCAAACATGCGGATTCACTTGATAATATTTGAAAAACTGCTGCCTAAACGACACCTCATTCTGAAAACCGGTTTTCTCTGCAATCTGCCCAACGCTAAAACCAGAATTTTCCAATAAATCCAAGCTGCGCTGCAGGCGCTCTTTGTGCAACCATTCGAGAAATGTCATGCCGGTGGCTTTTTTGAAATGGCGGGTGAAAGTGCTTCGGCTCATGGAAACGCGTCGGGCGGCTTCATCAATATTTTGCGGCTCATGCAGATGGTCGCGCAAATAATCCAGCAGCGCATTGATTTGCGTGTCTTTGGTGGATTGTGCCAATGGCCGCTCGATAAACTGCGCCTGTCCACCCTCGCGATGCGGCGGCACCACCAGCAAACGCGCGGTTTTGTTGGCCGCTTTCGCACCGTAAAACTTACGGATAATGTGTAAACAGCAATCCAATGCGGCGGCGGTTCCGGCAGAGGTGATGATGTTGCCGTCTTCTACATAAATCGAGTTCACGTCCAATTTCACTTCAGGGAAGCGGCGGCTGAAATCAGCCTCACCCTTCCAATGCGTGGCCGCTTTTTTGCCGTCAAGCAAACCGGCGTAAGCCAAGGCATACGCACCGTAACACAGGCCGACAATATATGCGCCGCGCCGATATGCCGTCTGAAGCACACTGATTAATTCGGGTGCAGGCTGCGTTTTTTCGTCTTTCCAGCCCGGTACTATCAAAATATCGCATTGCGCCATCAAGTCCAAACCGCCATCGATAGGCGGCTGCATAATCTGATTGCGCAACGGCTTGCCGGTGGGCGTGACGATTTTCACGTCAAACAAACCGTTTTCTACCCCATCTTGAAACGCCATATACGGCACGGAAAAATGAAACGGGTTGACTTCGGGATAAAGCAGCAAGGCGATGGTCAGCATGATGAGATTCTTTGGTTGGAATTGACCCGATTGTTATGTTTTTTGAACTGAATGTCAATTTTCAGACGGCCTTATGCTGCGTACAATGGATTCAATCATCTGAACGAAGGAAAAATCATGAAATCGAATATCCTGTTTGCCGCCGTATCGGCCGCTTCCACCCTGCTGGCCGCCGCGCCTGCCATGGCCGAAGTAAGCTATCAGCATATCCGAAACGCCACCGCCAAAATCAATTACGGCGGCACCACTTTTTTGGTTGATCCGTATCTTGCGCCTAAAGGTGCATATGCCGGTTTTGCAGGCACAGTAAATAGCCGATTGCGCCATCCGCTGACTGAATTAGCGCAACCTGTTGCCGATATCATCAAAGGCGTGGACGCGATTGTCGTGACCCACACCCATGACGACCATTGGGACGAAGCGGCGCAAAAAGTGCTGCCGAAAGATTTGCCGGTTTTCGTACAAAACGCCGGCGATGCCAAAATTATCCGTGCGCAAGGCTTTAAAGACGTGCGTGTGGTCGGTCAAAACACCGAATTTAAAAACGTGCGTTTGAGCAAAACCGGCGGCCAACACGGTAGCGATGAAATGTATGCCAATCCGCAATTGGCTGAAATGCTGGGCGATGCGATGGGTGTCGTGTTCCAAACCCAAGGCGAGAAAACCTTGTATGTCGCGGGTGATACCTTATGGAACTACCATGTTGACCACGCTTTGGCACAGTACAAGCCTGAAATCATCGTGATGAACACCGGATTTGCGCGTATGCCGCAATTTAAAGAAGGCATCATCATGGGTACTGAAGATGTAGGCAAAGCCTACCGCGCGGCACCGAATGCAGACATCATCACCGTGCATATGGATGCGGTAAACCATGGCACTATCAGCAGCGATGATATGCGCAAATATGTGAAAGCCAACCGCTTAGGCTCACGCGTGCATGTGCCGGACAATGGCCAAGTATTGAAATTTTAAGCACTAATTGAACAGGCCGTCTGAACCTTAAGTTTTCAGACGGCCTTTGCTACTCTGTAATTTAAATACGCATATCACTAATGCGTTGGAACATATGAACATTTTAGCGGTCAGATACCGGAATGACGACAATAAAGGTTGTGCCTTTAACCTTTTTGAATTGCTGGATTTGCGCCTCAGTGATTTGCGAAGCCGACGCACACGCGTGGAAAATACGGCCGTTGGCATCATGGAAATTCAAAGCCACATATTCGCGATCATTCACCACCGTTCGGCGATCGGCTCCAACCTTGCAAATATCGTTCACCACCATCTGATTATTCAAACCGCGGATTTTTTCCTGTAATGCAGTTTACGGCGGCTGCTTGAGACCGTCCCGGTTATTGTCGGTGATAATGATTACATTCGGATCATTGGTGTAATGCGTTGTGGTCGAGTCGGAAACGACACACACACTCTCAGCACCGATACGGCTGCGGCGGTAATGGTTTTATAGTGGATTCACTTTAAAAATAGGACAAGGTGGCGAGCCGAAGACAGTATAGATATACGGCCAGGCGAGCCAACGCCGTACTATTTTAAAGTGGATTCACTATAATAAGGTTCTCATCATTTTCCTTTCTTTCCATGTGGGAAATATGCTTTCAGACGGCCTTTTGAAACGGCAATCCCATTTTATGCCGTCTGAAAATATCCGTCATAAAAAACGGCTTGATTCATGTTAACAAGAATCAAGCCGTTTGCACTAATGGCGGTTATTCAGCGGCAGGCGCTTCCAACAATGCTTTCATAGACAGGCGGACACGGCCTCGGTCGTCCACTTCCAACGCTTTCACATCAACGGTTTGGCCGACTTGCAGGTAATCGCTGACGTTTTTCACACGCTCGTGGGCGATTTGGCTGATGTGTACCAAGCCGTCTTTGCCCGGCATCACGGATACGATGGCTCCGACATTGTTGTCCAGAATTTTCACCACCGTGCCGCTGTACACTTTGCCGACTTCCACTTCTGCGGTAATCTGCTCGATACGGGCTTTGGCGGCATCACCGGCTTCTTGCGTGGTCGCCGCAATGGTGATGGTGCCGTCTTCGGCGATGTTGATTTCCGTGCCGGTTTCGGCGGTAATCGAGCGAATGGTTTCGCCGCCTTTGCCGATAACATCACGGATTTTGTCTTGGTTGATTTTCATGGTGAACAGACGTGGGGCGTGTGCCGACAGTTCTTGCGGACCGGCAACGGCTTCTTTCATCTGCGCCAGAATGTGCAGGCGGGCTTCTTTGGCCTGAGCCAGCGCAATCTGCATGATTTCTTTGGTAATGCCTTGGATTTTGATGTCCATTTGCAGGGCGGTTACGCCTTCGGTAGTACCCGCTACTTTAAAGTCCATATCGCCCAAGTGGTCTTCGTCACCCAGAATATCGGTCAGCACGGCGAATTTGTTGTTGTCCAAAATCAGACCCATGGCGATACCGGCAACGTGGGCTTTCAACGGCACACCGGCAGACAGCAGGCTCAAACAGCCGCCGCAAACGGAAGCCATGGAAGACGAACCGTTGGATTCGGTGATTTCGGATACCACACGCATGGTGTAGCTGAAATCTTCCGGCGCAGGCAATACCGCCAGCAAAGCACGTTTTGCCAAACGACCATGACCGATTTCACGGCGTTTCGGTGCACCCATGCGGCCGACTTCGCCGGTAGAATACGGCGGGAAGTTGTAATGCAGCATAAAGCGGTCGGTATATTCGCCGCTTAAGGCATCGATGATTTGTTCGTCACGGGACGTGCCCAAGGTAGCTACCGCCAAGGCTTGGGTTTCTCCACGGGTAAACAATGCCGAGCCGTGGGTACGAGGCAATACGCCGGTTTGGATGTTCAACGGGCGTACGGTGCGGGTGTCGCGGCCGTCGATACGGGGTTGGCCGTCCAAAATCTGGCCGCGAACCACATCGGCTTCCAAATGTTTGAAAATGCCTTTGATTTCATTGGCCGCCAAAGTGTCGGTTTCTTCGGTAATCAAGGCTTCTTTTACAGCAGCCCATGCTTCGTCCAATTTGGCGGAACGGGCTTGTTTGGAACGGATTTTAAAGGCTTCTTTAATGGTTTCACCGGCGATTTCACGAACTTTGGCAACCAGTTCTTCATTGGTTTCCGGTACTTTCCAGTCCCACACTTCAGGATTGACCGCATCGGCAAATTCGTTAATCGCCCGAATGGCGGCCTGCATTTGGTCGTGACCGTACACCACAGCGCCGAGCATGATTTCTTCAGACAGAATGTCGGCTTCGGATTCCACCATCAACACGGCTTTTTCGGTACCCGCCACCACCAAGTCCAAACGGGATTTGGCCAGTTGGGCTTTGGTCGGGTTCAACACATATTGGTCGTTGACATAACCGACACGGGCAGCACCAATCGGGCCGGCAAACGGTACACCGCTCAACACCAATGCTGCCGAAGCACCCAGCATGGCGGGAATATCGGAATCGATTTCAGGATCAACCGATACCACCATGGCAACGATTTGAATGTCGTGGTAAAAACCTTCGGGGAACAGCGGACGAATCGGACGGTCAATCAGGCGGCTGGTGAGGATTTCTTTTTCGCTCTGTTTGCCTTCACGCTTGAAGAAACCGCCGGGGATTTTGCCCGCAGCGTAGGTGCGTTCCAGATAGTCCACAGTCAGCGGGAAAAAGTCTTGGCCTTCTTTCACTTCTTTGTTGGTGGTTACGGCAACCAGCACCACGGTATCGCCCATGGATACTTTAACGGCTGCCGCCGCCTGACGGGCAATTTCGCCGGTTTCCAAGGTTACGGTTTGATCGCCGTATTGGAAGGTTTTAATGTGTTTTTCAAACATATTTGCTTTCTCCGCCGCTGCCGCTAAAACACTAATCATGGATACTGCGAGGCAATACGCATGATTAGGGTTTCAGACAGACAGCGGCAATAAAGTTAATCAAATTATTTTTCAGACGGCATCGCCGCCCAAACGAGCGGAATTATGCCATAAAATAATCGGTTTGTGTGATTGGGAATGCACTGGTTCATACAGCAAGGCCGTCTGAAAATCAAACTTTTGCGGTTGCGGCAAACTTTCATTTTTCAGACGGCCTCTGCGGGCATTAGGCCTGCGTCAGCAAATTCAATGCTTCACGATATTTGGCAACGGTTTTGTCGATGACTTCCTGCGGCACTTTCGGCGCAGGTGCCTGCTTATTCCAACCGCTCTGCTCCAGCCAGTCCCGCACAAACTGCTTGTCGAATGACGGCGGATTGCTGCCGACCTGATATTGGTCGGCCGGCCAGAAACGGCTCGAATCAGGAGTCAGCACTTCGTCCATCAGCGTCAGCGTACCGTTTTCGTCCAAACCGAATTCAAATTTGGTGTCGCAGATGATGATTCCTCTCGAACGGGCGTATTCTGCGGCTTCGGTGTAAAGCTGAATCGCTTTTTCGCGCACTTCGGCCGCCAGCTCTTTGCCGATAATCTGTTCGCATTGTTCATAGCTGATGTTTTCATCATGATCGCCGACTTCGGCCTTGGTCGAAGGCGTAAAAATCACTTCCGGCAACTGCTGCGCTTCCTGCATACCTTCCGGCAATTTGATGCCGCAAACCGCACCGGTTTTCTGATAATCTTTCCAGCCGCTGCCCGCCAGATAACCCCGCACAATCGCTTCAACTTTCACCGGCGTAAGTTTTTTCGCCACAACGGCACGCTTTTCTAATACTTTGGCTTCGTTTTCCGGCAAAACATCGGCAACCGTATCGCCAGTAAAATGGTTCGGCATAATATGCGCCAGCTTTTGAAACCAGAAATTGGAAATCTGCGTCAGAATTTCGCCCTTGCCCGGAATCGGGTCGTCCAAAATCACATCAAATGCCGACAAACGGTCGGAAGCCACCATCAACATGCGTTTGTCGTCGATTTCATATAAGTCACGTACTTTACCCGAATAAATATTTTTCAAACTGATTGCCGCCATGTCGAGAGTCTTTCCAGTCAGGATTCAAAAGTGTTATTTTAGCTGAATTTCTTGAGACAAGGCAGCCTGTAATCAAATAAAAGGCCGTCTGAAAGACAAAAGTCTTTCAGACGGCCTGTTCCAAGCGTAATCAGCTAAACAATATTAAGCAATCGCTGCTTGGGTTTGCTCTTGGATCTGTTCCAAAGCCAAGGCGCCTGTGCCGTAACCGCCGACTTGGTAAGAAGTACCGTCAGAGAACTTGAAGGTTTCGATTTGGTTGTCAGAACCGACAAACCAATCGCCTACCAAGATGCTGTCGGTGCTGTTGGTAAAGGTAATACTCAAGTCATCACCCTTTTGGCACAAGATTACGTCTTTTGAGCAGAAACCTTCACCGAATACCAAGGTATCGTCGCCACCATTGTCTTCAATGATATCGTAGCAGTAACCTTTATCGAAGAAGTAAGTGTCGTTACCCAAGCCGCCGATCAATACGTCGTTACCTAAACCGCCATCCAAGTAGTCGTCACCGTCTTTGCCGACCAAGCAATCATCACCGTCCATACCGAACAATTTGTTGTTGCCTGAATTGCCGTTGATGGTGTTGTTCAACTCATTGCCGGTGCCGTTGATGTCACCGTTACCTTGCAGGTATAGGTCTTCAACGTTCTCAGGCAGGGTGTAATCGATGACGGTGCGAACAGTGTCATGACCTGAAGCATTGTTCGAGAATTCAATAACTTGGTCTCCTTTGTTGTCTACAAAGTAAACATCATTACCATCACCACCAAGCATAGTATCAGCACCGGCACCACCATTCAGGTAGTCATTACCCGCACCGCCATTCAAGTAATCTTTACCGGCCTCGCCATAGAGGCTATCACCATCATCATCACCTTTGATGGTATCGTTACCCGGGCCACCGTAAATGACATCGGCACCATCTTTACCGTAAATGACATCTTCACCATCGGTACCATAGATAGTATCTTTACCGGCAGTGCCTTCAGTATGGCTTGCACCATCTTCAGGTTTAACAACATTAATCACATTACCCGGATTGGTATCTTTGCCACCAAAAGTGTTCTCTTGGTTTTGGTCGTCTACACAGTCTTCACACTCATCTTCCTGCTCTGGCTCAGGTTGTGGCTCAGGAGTAGGTTCCGGGCATTGCTCAGACTGCTGTTCCGGAATCTGTTCAGGTTTTTGCTCCGGAATCTGTTCAGGTTGCTGCTCCGGAATCTGTTCAGGTTGCTGCTCCGGAATCTGTTCAGGTTGTTGCTCCGGAATCTGTTCAGGTTGCTGCTCCGGAATCTGTTCAGGTTGTTGCTCCGGAATCTGTTCTGGTTTTTGTTCCGGAATTTGTTCTGGTTTTTGTTCCGGAATTTGTTCCGGTTGCTGCTCCGGAATTTGTTCCGGTTTTTGTTCAGGTTTTGGCTCTGGTTTAGGAGCGATTGGTTTGATTGGCTCACAATCACAAGTATAGGTATAACATACTACTTTGTATGTCGGTTGAACCGGTGCGCAGAACAAAGAAAGCAATGAAGAAAATTTATAAGAATAAGAAGGGGCGCAATAGTTGTTGTAGCTCACTTTGTATGATATAGTCGGTGAGCAGTAGCCGTAGCCATTGGTGCCGTATGATTTAGCTGGGGCGCAGTAATTGTAGTTGGCCGAAGAAAAACCGCCGTAATAATAAGTCATGTTGTATCACTCCCAAAAATATAAAAAAATGCCGACTTTAGCCTAGAGCAATCAAGCTATTTAGTAAGCAATATCATTATAGTGATATTTTTATTGACATTTATTATGACTAAGCAAACGGTATGAATAAATGACAAAAGGGACTTAAAATACCACAATAATATTTACTTTCTTTACCAATATTAATATTTCTGAAACTTTTTCTAATGAATCACTTTCAGTAAGCATCCAATCCCAAAATATTAAGTATTTGTATTATATTTGATTTACAAAGATAACCAAATAAAAATTACTTTATCATAAACGATAGCTAGTAAAAAAATTTCAGCTTTAAGAATTATGCTATACGTATATATTTTTTAGTGGATTTACTGCCATTATTATTATGTAAATTAAATATGATTTACCAATATATTTACATATAACTATATTGTTTTATGATGCAATTTATTTCTCTATAAAATTTCAGCCTCATTGGATATTAAACAAACCGTTTTTCATTTTTACAACACTAAAAAGGCCGTCTGAAACCGATGATTCGATTTTCAGACGACCAAAGACAGCCTTTGAACAAATATATTCTTTACACCATCATGATATCATTATCCAAGTCATCACGATAAATCGTATTGAGTTCACGTGGATAAAATTCAACCAAGACATCGCTAACGGCTTGTAAACCATTTTCCAAGCCTTTGATGTATTCTTCCTTGCGGAAAGATTCACGAATCAAATTACAAATTTCCTGCCATTTTTCCTGCGGCACCTTACGATTGACACCGCGGTCGGCTGCAATTTCTACCACATGATCAGCAAAAGAAACATACACCAGCACGCCGCTGTTGTGTTCGGTGTCCCATACGCCCAATTGCCCGAACCATTGCAACGCACGGGTATGCGGATCGACACCAGCCAATATTTCACTGTTGGCATAGCGCGATTCGACTACAAAGCGGATTTGACCGGCGTGTTTTTGTTCTGAAAAACCGATTTCGCGGCTGATACGTTCTAAATCCGCAGTAGGAAAAAATTTCTCTACACGCCAGCGCGGATATTTCCAGTGTTGCCATAAACGTTTAAATCTATTTTGTTCCATTACCAGCTCCCTGAAGCACCGCCGCCGCCAAAATTACCGCCGCCACCGCCGAAACCGCCACCGCCGAAACCGCCTCCTCCGAAGCCACCTCCGCCGTTTCTCCAGCCGCCACGCGGGCTACTGCCGCCAAAACCACCGCCGCCGCCGGAAATAAAGGCACTCGAACCTAATAAGAAAGTGAATAAGGCTCCGCCGATGGCTGCAATGATGCCAATCCATAATGCCCAGCCGAACATTGCCGTTAAGCCGAACATCACACCGCCGGTAATCAGACTGCCTAAAATACGGCCAAACATGGATTTCAAGAAACTGCCGGCCACGAGCGGCACAAACAGTAGCATCATCCATGCATCTTCACCGGCCGGGCCGGAATATTCACTGGTCGCCGCTTCCGGCAAACCTTCTCCGGCAATCAGCCGTTCGATTTGGCCGACAGCCTGATAAATCGCAGCGTCAGTTTGACCTTGCTGCAGATAAGGTCGCATTACATCATCTAAAATGCGTTTGGCGTACACATCAGGAATTGCGCCTTCTAAGCCGCGGCCCACAGCCAAATGTGTTTTGCGTTCATCACGCACCAGCAGCAACAAGACGCCGTCGTTGATATCTTTGCGGCCCGGCTGCCATGTTTCCATCACACGCAAGGCATAATCGAACGGGCTTTCCGGAGAAATCGCCGGCACGGTCAACACCACAATCTGGCTGCCTTTTTCTTTGCTGTATTGCGTCAAATGCGTATTCAATTCGACACGCGCTTCGGCGCTCATCATCTGCGCACTGTCCATCACCGGCGCTGTGAGCGGCGGAATGGCGGTTAATTCGGCAGCAAACAGCAAAAAACTGCTCAGCAGCATGGCCAGCGCGAGACCTGTTTTATGAATCACGGACTGCATAGCTTTGCCTTTCCGGATTTTTATGGTTACGAACCATTTTATCCATGATTTCAGACGGACTATCCACGATGAACAGACCGAGACCTTTGCAAAATCCCCATTTTCGGCACATTTCTTCGTTATACGTTGCTCGAAAGCTTGCCTATCTTCATGATATATACGCTTTCTGCGCTACCATAACTTTGAACTGTACTCAAATCCGAGGTTTTACAAAGGTCTCCGGCCGTCTGAAAAAGTTAGCTCTTAAAACTGCACGGCAGGCGCATTTGAAATCGCACCTTCATTCTCTACGCTGAAATTCGCGCGCGGCTGCATACCGAAAATTTTTGCAGTAATGTTTTGCGGAAACTGGCGCAAAGTGGTGTTATAAGTTTGCACCGCTTTGATGTAGCTGTTGCGCGCGATGGAAATACGGTTTTCCGTGCCTTCCAGTTGCGCCTGCAAATCGCGGAAATTTTGATCGGCTTTCAATTGCGGATAGTTTTCCGACACCACCAATAAACGCGACAACGCACCACTCAACTCACCCTGCGCTTGTTGGAATTGCTTCAATTTTTCAGGATTGCCGGCATCTTCCGCGCTCAACTGCATGCTGCCTACTTTGCTGCGCGCTTCGGTAACTTTGGTAAGCACTTCTTCTTCATGAGTCGCATAACCCTTCACCGTATTCACCAGATTCGGAATCAAATCCGAGCGGCGTTGATATTGGTTCAACACTTCCGACCAAGCCGCATTAGCCGCTTCGTCTTGCGTTTGCATGGTGTTGTAACCGCAACCGCTCAAGCCGAACATCGATGTCATCACGGCCAAAACGGCCAACCATTTTTTAAACATTGCTCTCTCCGTCACATACATGTGTCAAAAAATTTTCCATCATGCCGTCATCTTTGAAGGCCGTCTGAAAACTTGTTTTCGAGTATAACCTAAAAAATATTTTTTGATAAAAAAAATAAATAAGAAAATAAATTTCCGGATAATCGGTTATGCGAATTTGCTCTATAATACGACTGATTACAGCCCCGCTTTATTTTATTGTTCCGACAGCAAGGAGAAGCCCATATGCGAATTTTACTGACCGGCTCGAAAGGCCAATTAGCCCGTTGTCTGCGCGACCGCCTGCCTGAAAATTGGGAATTGATTGCCACGGATTCAAGCTCTTTAAACATTACCGATGCCGAAGCCGTAAACAACATGGTGCAAAATTTCCAGCCCGATGTCGTGGTGAATGCCGCTGCCTATACTGCTGTCGATAAAGCCGAAACCGACGTGAGTAATGCCTTTGCCGTAAATGCCCAAGCCGTGCATCATTTGGCTGCCGCCGCACAAAAAATTCATGCGCGCTTTATTCATGTTTCCACTGATTACGTGTTTGACGGCAACGCCAAAAGCCCTTACCGCACAACAGATTCGACCAATCCGCAAAGCGTTTACGGCAAAAGCAAACTGGCAGGCGAACTGTTGACCTTGGCCGCACACCCCGAAGCCGTGATTATCCGTACATCCTGGCTATTCAGCGAATACGGCAACAACTTTGTCAAAACCATGCTGCGCTTGGCCGGCGAACGTGACAGTTTGTCCGTCGTTAACGACCAAACCGGCAACCCGACCTATGCGGGTGATTTGGCCGCAGCCATTGTCAGCATTATTGGCGAACCGGAAATGCGTCGCGGCATTTACCACTATTGCGGCGACAAATCCGTAAGTTGGTGCGAATTTGCCGATGCGGTATTCCAAGCCGCAGCCAAGCATATCGAAGGCTTCAAAATACCTGAACTCAAAGGCATTCCAAGCAGTGAATACCCCGTTCCCGCTCCGCGCCCGACATACAGCGTGATGGATAATCATAAAATCGAACGTGATTTCAAAGTAAAAGCCTCCGACTGGCAAAAAGCCTTGAACGACATCATGAGCAAATTAAACTAAGCAGCCGATAAAATAATAAGGCCGTCTGAAACTGATTCAATCGTTTCAGACGGCCTTTTTTATCTTACGCCAAAATTTTGCCATCATTGTGCGCTATGATACGCACTAACAGAAAAACACAGCAACTTTACATAATTACTGTATTCAATTCTGTGAAAAGCGCCTATTATGCCAACATAACATCTCACAATAAATATTGCAGGTTTGATAAAAAACATAACTGCACAAAAAAGCAACAAAGTGAAAGGAAATATTTCTATGCAACATCGTCGACGTCAGTCAATTTTCCAGGCCGCCAAACGCGCCTCTTTCAGCAACAAACCGACGGCTCCTGCACAAGCAAAAAGCCGTTAATCAAAATCAAGGTGCACCAGCCAGGTTGCACCTTTACCACTTTTACCATGCCGTCTGAAATTTCAGACGGCATGGTTATATCAAGATTGCGCTTGAAGATACGCTTTTAATTTGTCTTCTTCTAAAAACCAATGGCAGATTTCATGCTCGCCATGCAGCAACACCGGCACCAATTCATTGTATTTTTCTTCTAAAACCGGATCCTCATCCACATCAATTACGGCTAATTCAAAACCGAATTCCTGTTGAAACGGCTGTAATTGCTCGCGCATTTTGTGGCACAAGCTGCAATACTCGCGGAACATCAAAGTCAATTTCATTTATCGTTTCCTTCGTTTTACCATCATTTAATGATGCCACATCAACACCAGCGAAATGGGAATAATCGACAACACAGTCGCCATCAACATCGCCCCCGATGTTTCCTTGGCAAAGCCGTGAATGCCGCCAAACAGCGCATACAGGCTGGCCATCGGTGCAGTGGCAAACAATACGCCGGCAAACAACATATCTTTATCCGCCCCCATCAGCCGCAAACAGGCAAACACTACCAGCGGACACAAAGCCAATTTACCGAACGTCACCCATGCCATATCTTTCACATTGCCACGGATACTCATGCCGTAAAGGTTACCGCCAATCATAAATAAGGCCAACGGTGACGTGGCCGTTGCCAGCATGGCGGAAAGTTTGTCCATGAAGGGCGGCAATGGCAGCCAACCGAAAGCAAAAATCAAGCCAATCGGCATGGCAATGATAATCGGATTGAGCAGCAGGACTTTGCCGATACGGGTAAACAACGCCCAATAATTGGTTTGTCCGCCCTTGGCCAAATCCAAAAAAATAAACATGAGCGGCAGAATCAGCAAGTTTTCCGTCAGCACGTTCATGGCAAAATATACACCGGCCGCAGGACCAATCGCCATCAGTAGCAACGGATAACCGACAAAACCGGAATTCGACATCCCTACCGCCAAACCGTTCAACGCGGCCAATTTCGGATCTAGGCCGCGTTTTTTAGTGGCGTACCAACTGATAAAAAACAGCAAACCCGAAGCCAGCGTATAGCCGTAAAAATATTCAGGTTTGAACACATCGGCAATCGGCCGCGTAGCAATAGCATTAAACACCATCATCGGCATACCGATTTTGATGACGAACTTACCCAAGCCGTCGAGCTGCTCACGGCTGAAAATCTGTTGCCGCATCGCGCCATAACCGATGGCAATCATCAAAAAAACCGGTGCGGTAATGGTAAAAATGGCGGACATAACCAATCCAAGTATGCTGAATCAAATGCTGTTAAACGAGCGAATCGCTATTGTAAAACAGAATGCCGGCAAAAAGGCCGTCTGAAAAAGATTTCGTTTATCTTTTTTCAGACGGCCATTATTCTGCTTATTTAGCAAACAGATTAAGCTTTCTTTTTAAATACTGCGTTCAAGATACAGCCTAAAATAAAACCGACCACCGCAGGCACTACCCAGCCCAAGCCGATATCGTACAGCGGCAAAGTGTTGTTAATCGCAGCAGCTGTTTCATCGCTGAAACCGAATGCAGCTTTGTACGCATCCAGCACACCGACAATCAAGGTGAAGAAAATGGTACAGATATACACAATGCGGCCACCGCCAAACAGGTTATGCAAGAACGCCAGCAAAATAATCACCACGGTCAGCGGATACAGCAGCATCAACACCGGAATCGAGAAGCTGATGATACCGGCCAAACCTTTGTTGGCAAAACCCATCGACACCAAAGTAAAAATGGTCACAAACGTTTTGTAAGAAATGCCCGGGCACAAGCGGTTGAAGAATTCGGCATTGGCTACAATCAAACCGATTGCGGTACTCAAACACGCCAAAAATACAATCACGCTCAGCAAAATATTGCCACCGTTGCCAAAGTAGTATTGCGCGGTTTTCGACAATACTGCCGCGCCATTTTCCTGCATGCCCAAACCGGCCACACTGGTCGCGCCCATGTAGCCGATCATCAAGTAAACCACCGCCAAGCAAGCAGCGGCTACCACACCGGCAATGGTAGTAGTACGCAACAGTCCCGCGCGGTTGTCCACGCCCATGGCGCGCACGGCATCAATTACGATGATGGCGAATACCAATGAGGCCAGCGCATCCATGGTGCCGTAGCCTTCCAAAATACCTTTGGTAAACGGACGAACGGCAAAATCACCTTGCGGTGCAGCCAATGCCCCCATCGGATTCATTGCGGCATAGCCCATCAAAATGGCAATCGTCACCAATAACACAGGCGTCAAAATTTTACCGATACGGCCCACCAGTTTACCCGGTGACAGCGACAGCCAGTAAGCCACACCGAAAAAGAACAAACTGAATAATGCCAAGCCCAGCGTTTTGTTTTCTTCGCTGATATAAGGCACTACACCGATTTCAAACGATACTGTTGCCGTGCGCGGCGTAGCAAACAAAGGGCCAATCGCCAAATAGAGCACCGAAGCAAATAAAATGCCGTATAAAGGAGTTACGCGTGAGGCCAATACCTGCACATCGCGCGAATTGGAATAACCAATCGCAATCACGCCCAATAACGGCAAACCGGCACCGGTCAGTAAGAAACCGAGCATGGCCGAAAACCAATTTTCACCGGCCTGCTGTCCCAAAAAAGCAGGGAAAATCAAATTACCGGCACCAAAAAACAAAGCAAACAGCATCAGGCCGACAGCCCACAGCGATGCCTTTTGATTTCCTGAAGAATTCATTTGTAACACCTGTTTTTCTTATCTGTACAATCAAACATCATGCGCCATACCGGTTTGAAACCGCCACAGACATGACCAATCCAAGCTTTACTTTTCTACGCCAAAACCAAAATGGGCTGTTTGAAAATGCCGATGGTTTTGCCATAAAATGTAAGCAGGTGTCAAGAATAGTCAAATTTTCAAAAATCGGCAACTTATTTTTAATGAGTTTCAAATATCTCTCGCTTAGCGGTAAACTTAAGCCACATCGCTTTACATGTGTTTTACCTGATTGTTTATCTGATACACAATGCAAAGGCCGTCTGAAAATTTTCAGACGGCCTTGATGTATTCTGTCAATTTAGGCTTGAATGTTGATGCCTGCAATCACCGTGGTTTGGACAGATGTACCGGCGTTCAGGAACGAAGCAGCCAAATCGCTGCAACAACCGCAGCAAGTGGCTACACCCAATTGGTCTTGCAAATCGCTCATGGTCGCGGCACCTGAGGCAACAGATTCTTTGATGTCGCGATCGGTGATGGCGTTACAAATGCATACAAACATGTGAGTGCTCCTGATTCCATCTCATAATGAGATTTAATTTTATTCTTAAACGTAAATATAAATAAAAACTGTTCCTATTGCAATCCATTGTTTGCATAAAATCGTTGGAAATTTTTTATTAAATTATTAATCTTGATAAAATTACTAAAATATAAATAACCATTTGTTTTTTTCCTATAAAAAGGCCGTCTGAAAACACTATTTGCTTTCAGACGGCTTCTGTCTATAGATGATTAAGCCAGTACACCCAAAATCACACTACCCGCTTTAAACACCGCCGTGGCATACTGCCCCGGGTGTAAGTCAAGTTGTTCGGTGCTCTGCACAGTGACACCTGCATGAATATGGATATTGCTGCCCAAATCCAAGGTTATAATCGAATTGACCGCACCACGTTCGACATGCGCAATCACACCCTTCAACTGATTGCGGGCGGAAAGTTTGATGTGGTTTAAATCGGTGGCGATGATGATGTTGGTGGATTTAATCAAAGCAATCGCTGTGCCACCTTCTTTCAAACCCAATTCGGCGCAGCTCTCGCTGGTGATGGTGGCGGCCAATTCATGATTACCCGGCAAAGTCAGCACCACTTGGCTGTGAATACCGCTGGTTTGAATGCTTTTGACGATGCCTGCGAATTGATTGCGTGCACTGGTTTTCATGGTATTCTCTTTATGTTCGGACGGCCTGTGGTAATAAAAGGCCGTCTGAAAGTCAGTTTCTCGGGTGATGTTGCTCGACCACACTTTTCAAGCGTTGGCTGGCAACGTGGGTGTAAATTTGCGTGGTGCTGATGTCGGCATGCCCCAATAAGCTTTGCACCACGCGCAAATCAGCGCCGTGATTGACCAAATGTGTGGCAAAGGCATGGCGCAAACCATGCGGGCTTAAGGCGGTAATGCCCGCCATTTCGGCATATTCTTTGACAATCATCCACGCCAGTTGGCGGGAAATGCCGACCCGCTTTTGACTCACAAACAATTCATCACACATTTTCTTTTTGAGCAACAACGGGCGTGCTTCCTGCAAATAGCGCTCAATCCAATATACGGCCTCACCGCCCAAAGGCACGATGCGCTGCTTGTTGCCCTTACCAATGGTGCGAATCCAACCTTTGCTCAAATCAATATCGTCCAATTGCAATTTCACCGCTTCCGTCACACGCAAACCGGTGGCGTACATCACTTCCAGCAAAGCTTTATCACGCAAACCGTGCGGCGTGCCGTTATCGGGTGCATTCAAGAGCCGATCGATTTGGCTTTCAGTAATCAGCTTAGGCAGCTTTTGCGCCTGCTTCGGTGCTTTTAAAAAAGTAGTGGGATTGTCATGATGCTGCCCGGTTTCTTCCAACCATGCATACAACCTTTTGCATGCCGAAAGTGCCCGTGCTTGCGAGCTTGGCTTTTCCGCTGCATCGTAGACCGCTTCGGCCAACTCTTCACGCGCGACATTCAGCCAGTCGAGATTTTTACGGCTCAAGCGTGCAGCCACTTTTTCCAAATCCCGACGGTAGCTTTGCAGGGTGTTTTGGCTTAGGCGGCGGTTGAGCCAGAGATGTTCTAAAAGGTTGTCGATTAGGTTGTTCATGATGGTTCAATGATTGAGGCCGTCTGAACACGGTTTTCAGACGGCCTATTTCGCTATTTCCCGCTGACCGTTTCCAACACTTCTTGCGCATGTCCGGCCACTTTAACCTTGCGCCATTCGTGCACGATTTCTCCGGCCTCGTTCAACACAAAAGTGCTGCGCTCGATGCCTAAAGATTCTTTGCCGTACAGTTTTTTCAGCTTGATGACATCAAACATTTTGCACACGGTTTCGTCTTTGTCGCTCAAGAGTTCGAATTGAAAGCCTTGCTTGGCGCAGAAATTTTGGTGTGCTTTCACTCCGTCACGCGAAATGCCGGCCACGGTGTAGCCCAATGCTTTGAATTGATCCAAGCGGGCATTGAAATCCAAGCCTTCGGTGGTGCAACCGGGGGTGCTGTCTTTCGGGTAGAAATACACAATCAAAGGCAGGTGCTCAGCAGAGTGAAAATCTTCTCCGCTGCTGGATGGAAGGGTAAATTCGTATGTTGGCATATTCATTCCGTTTCAAATTCAGACGGCCTATCAGGCTACTTTTCACTCAAATTCAAATAATTGCGGCTACCCTGCAAATCACTCATGGCGCGCAGCAGCAAGTCGAAATGCTCGCCATTGCCGTTAACGTCCAGTTCGTCAGCATTCACAATCAGCAAAGGAGCGTTTTGATAAAGGTGGAAAAAGCGGCTGTATTCTTCATGAATGCGGTTGAGATACCCTGCCGGAAACAGATTCACCACACCATCGCCGCGTTTTTGCAGGCGTTTGCGGTCGGTATCGGCGGCGGTTTGCAGGTAAACCACCAAATCCGGCACAGGATATTGCGGCATGGCGCGGCGTTTTAATTCCCAAAACAGGGTCTGCTCTTTATCGTTCAATACCACCGGCACAAAAATCTGGTCCTTTTCCAGCAGAAAGTCGGCCACAATCACGCTGCCTTTTTCTTCTTCGGCATTAATCACGTCCACGCTTTCGGCGCGGCGCATCAGGAAAAACAGTTCGGTCGCCAAACCGTGACTATTGGCATTGGCATAAAATTGCGTCAAAAAGGGATTTTGGTCGGCATTTTCAGTCAGATGCAGCGCATTGAAATAGGCGGCCAAACGGCGGCTCAATTCTGATTTACCGCTACCGATGGCTCCTTCAACCGCAATATAACGATAGTTCATGTTGATTCCCTAATATGTCTTTTTATTGTCAGGCCGTATTTTATCAGACCCTGCGGTGGTGAACAGTATCAAATGCCGTCTGAAAGAATTTTGAATCTTTTCAGACGGCCTATTTTATTCATTCGCTTAACTCAATAACCGAATGCCATCATCTCCCAATCGTACGGCGATATCGGCAGCTTTACCGTGTTGGCCCAATTCAAAATCGGGTAAAATTTCGGCCAATGGCTTCATCACGAAACTGCGCTCATGCGCTCGCGGATGCGGCAAGGTTAAATGCGGATCATCACTGCTCTGGCGATGATAATCGATGATGTCCAAATCCAAGGTTCGAGGCGCATTACGGAATGTGCGTTCGCGACCGAAATCCGCTTCGATTTGATTCAGCGCTGCCAGTAAATCGACACCGCTCAAATCGGTCGATACTGCACACACGGCATTCACAAAATCCGGCTGATCATCGTAACCGACAGGCGCGGTGATGTAGAGTGAAGAAGTGCGTTCGAGCTTAATTTGCGGATGGGCTGCAATCGCCGCCAATGCGGCACGAATCTGCCGGACAGGATTCTGCAGATTGCTGCCCAAGGCAATAACGGCGGATTTTGGGTTTGACATTTTTCAGACGGCCTTAGAAATAAGGTTTGAATAAAGCCATGTACACAATCGCAGCCACACATACCATGGCGCACAAATAGGTTACATAGAATTTGCTCGAGCGCGGTGCAGAACGCATCATCGCTACGCCAAAACCGATATAAACCAACAATAAAACAATTTTTACTGCCAACCAAGGCGCGTTAAACGGTGTGAAATGGGTGAGCTTCATCAGCCATAAACCGGTAAACAATAACATAGTATCGTTTAAGTGTGGCAAGGCTTTCAAGATGCCGGGTAAAGGCTTTTGCGGATTTTTCCACAACAAGAAAAAACGCAGGTTAAACAATAAAATCGTAATTGCCACAAAAAGCATGTGGCTGTGTTTGACAATCAAATATTGCATGGTAGTGATGGTAGTTGGTCTAAGAATACTGACATTCTACCCTAAACATTCATTTTTGACGTAACTTTTGTATCGCCAAGACATAAGGCGGATAGTTTTGACGGTTGATAAAATGATATTTCAATACGGCAAACTCTTGCTGCGGCAACAATTGAGCCCATGCTTCGATGGCGTTAGCCTCTACACGGCCCGAATCATGGCCGGGGTATAACACTGCCGTCACAATGCCGTTGGGATTCAACAGCGATAAAGTGCCGTTGAGCGCAGCAAGGCTGCTGTCGGCTGACGTGGTAATACTTTTATCACCACCCGGCAACCAGCCAAAATTGAACACTGCCGCATCCACCCCCTGCCGGATATAGCGTTCGATATATTGATGACTGTCATGAACCAGAGTAACGCAGTCCAGCAGGTTTTCCGACATCAATCTGGCTTTGGTCTGCTCAAGGGCTTGCTGCTGCACATCAAACGCCCATACTTTGCCTCGATTGCCTACTGCTTTGGCCAAAAAAACCGTATCGTGGCCATTTCCGGCCGTGCCGTCTAAGGCTGTGTCACCATTGTTTAAATGCCGGGTTAATAATTGATGGGTAAAAGGAAGAATATTCTGAATCAACATGACATTCTCTTGATATTGCTTGCAAGCCGTCTGAAAATAAAAATACCTTACCGTCACCGGTAAGGTATTAAAAAATAATGACCTGCATTATTCTGCTGACTGGGTTTCCACTTGCACCGGCGAAGCTGCCTGTGCTTGGGCAGCCGGTTTGTTTTCATGCTGCAAACTTACCGCACGGGCAGGAACGATTGTTGAAATAGCATGTTTGTAAACCATCTGAGTCACTGAAGTATTACGCAGCAAAACAACGTATTGGTCGAATGATTCGACTTGGCCTTGCAACTTAATGCCGTTAACCAAGTAAATCGAAACCGGTACGTGCTCTTTACGCAACGCATTTAAAAAAGGATCTTGTAACATTTGTCCTTTAGCTGTCATATTCTTTACTCCGTTATTATGATTCTAAGAAAAGCCGTGAATAGCTTTATGGGTGATTGTAGCCTTGAATGTAGATTTTTACCAACAATTTTGGGTAAGAATATGCAAACTTTTTAGCATGGGTTTATTGTTCTATCCTGCTTGGTTTGTCTGATATTCGGCTCCGGTTTGTTTAACTATTTATTCTATTCATGCTTATCTCTTTCTTCTTTTTCAATTTTATTTTCTATCCGGCATGTTTGACGACTGGCGAAGCCAACACATATTAAAGAAAACCGGAAAACGAATTTTGCTATCGTTTTCCGGTTTGGCTTTATTTGCTGTGTTGTTTTTTCACGCTGACTTGGCGTTTCTTCGCTTTGCCTCCGCTATTGCGCACTTTTTCGTCTTTGCGCTCTTCACGCTTAGCAATACGGTTGCTGTAAGCCGCACGGCGTAAAGGTTTTTTCTTCGGCTTATCTTCTTTTTCTTCGTAAGGGTTTTCTGAAACATTATACTGAATACGCAACGGTGTACCTTGAAGATTGAAAGCCTTGCGGAAAGTTTGCGTCAGATAACGCGTGTAGCTGTCGGAAATCGCATGCAGCGAATTGCCGTGCACCACAATTACCGGCGGATTCATGCCGCCTTGATGTGCATAACGCATTTTCGGACGGGTCAAGCCCGAACGCGGTGGCTGTTGGCGTTCGACGGCCGTCTGAAGCACACGAGTGATTTTCGGTGTCGGCATTTTAATCATGGCCGCTTCGTAAGCCGCTTGAATACTGTCGAACAAACCGTCAATGCCGCGCTCTTTCAAAGCGGAAATAAAATGGAATTTGGCAAAATCCAAGAAATACAATTTGCGGTTGATGTCGCGCTTCACTTGTTCGCGACGCTCTTCGCTAATGCCGTCCCACTTGTTCACCGCGACCACCAAGGCACGCCCTGCTTCCAAAGCAAAACCGGCAATCGTGGCATCTTGATCGGCGATGTCTTGCTGCGCATCCAATACCAATACTGCAACATTGGCCGCTTCAATCGCCTGCATGGCTTTAATCACTGAAAATTTTTCCACCGCTTCATCTACCTTGCCGCGACGACGCACGCCGGCAGTATCGATGATGGTGAATGGTTTACCTTCGCGTTCGAAATCAATGTGGATACTGTCGCGCGTGGTGCCGGCCATATCAAACGCAATCACTCGTTCTTCGCCCAAAATGGCATTCACCAAAGTCGATTTTCCGACATTCGGGCGGCCAATCACGGCAAAAACCGGATGCTTGGCGGCCTCTTCCTCTTCTTCAGGCTCCGGAAACCCGGCCAGAATGTCTTCCATCAGATAATACACGCCATCTCCATGTGCACCGGAAATCACATACGGTTCACCTAAGGCCAGCTCGAAGAATTCGGCAGACAATACCGCCTGATTGCCGCCCTCACCTTTATTCACGGCCAAATAAACCGGCTGCGGGCTTTGACGCAGGCGATCGGCAATGATTTTGTCTTGCGGAGTCAAACCGGTACGGGCATCAACCAGAAACACCACCGCATCGGCTTCGTCAACCGCTTGCAGGGTTTGGCGCGCCATTTCGTGCAAAATACCGCTATCGACTACCGGCTCGAAACCACCGGTGTCAATCACTAAGTACGGTTTACTGCCCACTTTGCCGTGACCATAATGACGGTCGCGCGTCAAACCGGGTAGATCGTGTACCAACGCGTCTTTGGTGCGCGTCAGTCGGTTGAATAAGGTGGATTTGCCGACATTCGGCCGCCCCACCAATGCAATTGTTGGTTTCATTTTTTCACTTTCCTTTTCAGACGGCCTATATTTGCAGGCCGTCTGAAAACACATAACGGCTTGCCGGACACAATGCCCGGCAAGCCTGCTGTTTGTTTCTTGAATCTGCACGAATTGTGACAACGCTTTCACACCATCATGCAGATTAGCAAAACCCTCTATACTTTCAGACGGCCTTATTTCTGCGAATCCAATTTCATTCGAACCAATTCGCGCCCCACCGAATTTTTCGGTAATTTAGCCAATGCCTGCTCATAGCTGGCGGCCGCTTCTTTGGCTTTGTTTTGCGCCACGAAAACATCGCCTTTGGTTTCCAGCAGCAAAGCTTCGTAATCGGCATCAACTTTGGTATCCAAAGCCGCCAAAGCCTCATCATATTTCTTTTGCTGCAATTTTACCACGGCCAAACGCTGTGCCGCCAAGGCTCGCACCAACGGCTCTTTTTGGTTTTTCAACACCCAATTCAGATGGCCTGAAGCCACATCGTAACGGCCGGCATCGAACTCGGCCGCTGCCGCCATCAACGTTGCTTGCGCAGCCGGAATGGTATCGGCAAAATTTTGCTGAAGGTTTTGCAAATCGGCATTAATGGCTTTAGTATCGCCTTTGTTTTGCGCTTTTTCAACCAATTGCGCCAATACGCCGGCTGCTTCTTGGCTTTTTTTCGCCAAATGGCTTTGGTACACGGTATAGCCCAAATAGCCCAATGCAGCCAGCATCAGCAAGGCAAACAGCCAGCGGCCGGTACTTTTCCAAAAGTATTTGAAATTGTCTAACTCTTGTTGTTCTTCCAAATGAGCTGCCATTTATGCGTTCTTCCATTGTTGTAAAGTGTTGATTAAATCAGCGGCTGCCACGGTAATTTGGCCTTTTCCGCCCTGCATGTCTTTCAGCGTAACTTTGCCTTCGGCCAATTCGTCTTGCGCCACAATCAGGGCAAAATGTGCTCCGCTGCCATCGGCTTTTTTCATTTGCGCTTTCAGGCTTTGACAGCCGGAATGCTGCAGCACATTGAATCCTTCATCGCGCAAGGCTTGTGCGTATTGCATCACCTGCAAAGCGGCACCTTCTCCTTGATGCACGGCATACACATCAGGCGCGGCGTTGGCTTGCAGCGAACCGTATTCGTGCACCAATAACAGCAAGCGCTCAATACCCATGGCAAAACCAATCGAAGCGGCCGGCTTACCGCCCAGTTCTTCAATCAAACCGTTGTAGCGGCCGCCGCCGCACACAGTAGCTTGCGCACCCAGTTTATCGGTCGTCCATTCAAACACGGTTTGGTTATAGTAATCCAAGCCGCGCACCAAACGCGGATTTTCGGTGTATTGAATGTTCAAACCATCCAGCATAGCTTTGAAACGGCTGTAATGCATGCGTGATTCTTCGCCCAGATAATCGACCAAGCGCGGGGCGGCATTACAAATTTCCTGCAATTCCGGGTTTTTGGTATCTAATACACGCAGCGGATTGGTTTTCAGACGGCGCTTGCTGTCTTCATCCAATTGGTCCTCGTATCCGGTCAGATAAGCCACCAACGCAGCACGATGCGCGGCGCGTTCTTCACGATTACCCAAGCTGTTGATTTCCAGCGTTAAATAATCGCTAATACCCAATTTTTTCCATAAATCGGCCGACATGGCAATGATTTCGGCATCGATGTCAGGACCTTCAAAACCCAAAGCTTCAATACCCACTTGGTGAAACTGGCGGTAACGGCCTTTTTGCGGGCGTTCACGGCGGAACATCGGCCCCATGTACCATAATTTCTGCGGGCTGTTATACAAAAGATTGTGTTCCACCACCGCACGCAAGCATGAAGCCGTACCTTCAGGACGCAGGCTCAGGCTCAACGAATCGTTGGAATCGGAAAAAGTGTACATTTCTTTGCCGACCACATCTGTCTCTTCGCCGATGGAACGCACAAACAAACCCGTTTGCTCCACAATCGGTGTGCGGATTTGCCGGTAGCCGTAAGCACGCGCCCATTGACTGACCATGTCTTCAAAAGCCTGCCAAAAATCGGCGGTGAGTTTGAAATCTTTTTGTTCGACAGGTAAAAGGTCATTCATGCCTTTTACGGATTGGATTTTTTGTGTCATTTCAAATCAGAATGCTTAAATCAAATAGTCGGCAATTATAGCTTATTTTTAGCGGATTGTGTTTTCAGACGGCATCTTCGCAGTTGCAAGGCCGTCTGAAAATCATTTCAATGCCGACAAGGCTTCGGGTAGAATATGCGGCATGAACACACGCACGAATCCCCTGCCGCTGCTCGACGGCATAAAACCCAGCTATCTGGTATTGCCGCACGACAAATCGTTTTACGGCTTACCGCTTTTGCACTTTTTATGCACCCGTTTTCCGTTTGTTGATGAAGCCAGTTGGCGCAAACGCTTAAACAGCGGATTTGTAGTCGATTCAGACGGCATGTCGCTGAATGCGGATACGCCGTTCCAGCCCGGCCAAACAATTTATTATTACCGTGAAATAAGCCGCAAAGACGAACCGCGCATTCCGTTTGACGAAAAAATCCTGCATGTTGACGAGCATTTGATTGTGGCGGACAAACCGCATTTCCTACCCGTTATTCCCAGCGGACGTTTCTTGCGCGAAACCTTGCTGACCCGCTTGCGCCTGCACCCTGACTTGCAACACTTAAACATTGAGCACATCACACCGATTCACCGCTTAGACAAAGACACGGCAGGCGTGATGTTGTTGTCGCACAATCCGGCCAGCCGCCGTGATTATCAGACCATGTTCCAGGATAAAGCAGTACGTAAAACCTATGAAGCGGTTGCCCCCACGCGCACGGATTTGGTTTACCCTTATTCGGTGCAATCACGGATGGTACGCAGTGACAAATTTTATTTAACCCAAGAAGTCGATGGCGAACCAAATGCCTTTACCACCATCGAATTGATTGAAAACCGCGGTGCAACCAGCCTTTACCGCTTGCAGCCGATTACCGGCAAAAAACACCAGCTTCGGGTACATATGATGAGCTTGGGGATGCCACTGTCAAACGATGCTCTTTACCCTGTTCCCCTGGCGGCAGGCTGTGAAAATTATGAAAAGCCGTTAAAATTATTGGCTAAAAGCATTGAGTTTACCGACCCAATCAGCGGCGATACTCGGAAATTTGAAAGCATACAGAAACTATAAAATAAAGGCCGTCTGAAATATTTATTTTCAGACGGCCTTTCATATTAATTAAGCATTTTTAATCGGAATCACGCGTGGTTGAACGCGTTTTGCACCGCCTTCACGGTAATTCTCTTTCACATACTCTTCGACAATCAGCAAAAATTCTTGTGCGATGTTGTCGCCTTTTAAGGTGACTTTGCGTTCGCCATCAACATAAACTGGCGCGACCGGCGTTTCACCCGTACCCGGCAGGCTGATGCCGATGTCGGCCAACTTACTCTCGCCAGGCCCATTCACCACGCAGCCCATAACGGCCACGTTTAAGGATTCTACACCGGGGTAAACTGTGCGCCACACGTTCATTTTTTGACGCAGATAATTTTGCACATCTTGCGCCAATTCTTGGAAAACCGTGCTGGTGGTACGGCCACAGCCCGGGCAAGCCGTTACCATCGGTGTAAACGAACGCAAACCCATGGTTTGCAAAATTTCTTGGCCGACAATCACTTCCTGCGTGCGCGAACTACCCGGCTCTGGTGTCAAGGAAATGCGGATGGTGTCGCCAATGCCTTCTTGCAGCAACACTGCCAATGCCGCAGTGGATGCCACAATGCCTTTGCTGCCCATACCTGCTTCGGTCAAACCCAAATGCAGTGGATATTGGCAGCGGCTGCCCAGCTCGCGATACACTTGAATCAAATCCTGCACCGCACTGACCTTGCATGATAAAATGATTTTGTCTTCCGGCAAACCCAAATTCACCGCTTTTTCAGCCGACTCCAAAGCAGACACAATCAAGGCTTCTTTCATCACTTCTTCTGGCGGGCGCGGCGTAGCCGAAGCCATGTTGGCATCCATCATGCGCTTGGCCAGACTTTGATCCAAAGAACCCCAGTTCACACCGATGCGCACGGCTTTGTTGTTTTCAGCCGCAGTGCGAATCATGTAGGCAAATTTTTCATCGCCTTTTACGCCTTTGCCGACATTACCCGGATTGATGCGGTATTTGGCCAAGGCTTTGCCGCATTCGGGATATTCGGCTAACAAGCGTTCGCCGTTGAAGTGGAAATCACCGACCAATGGTGTGTTGTAACCCATGTCGTCCAAGCGTTGGCGGATTTCAGCCACTTTGGAGGCTGCTTCGGGGCTGTTAACGGTAATCCGCACCATTTCCGAACCGGCATCGCTCAACTCTTTAACTTGTAAAGCAGTGCCTTCGGCATCGGCTGTGTCGGTGTTGGTCATGGATTGCACCACCACCGGTGCGCCGGAACCAACGGTCACATGATCGATGCGGACTTGATGCGTTTGGCGGCGTTTGAGTGTGTTCATGTTTATTTTTTTCCTGCGATAAAGGTGGCAGACTGTTTGCCCGGCACACGGTAATCAACCGGACGAATGCCGATGCCACCGTAATTGGCTTCGGCACCGGCCGCGATACCGATCCAAACTTCATACGGCGCACCGCCTTTGAAGCGGCGCTCGCTGCCGGCCGGAATGATGTTGCTGAACACCATTTTGCCGTCTTTATCATGAATAATCAGATTGCTGCGGTATTGTACTTTCACCCACAATTCATCGGCAGCCACTTCGATTTCCGGCTCGGAAGCCGCCGCTGAAGCGGCAATATCTGAAGCGGCAGAAGCAGCCGCAATCACTTGTGTGCCTTGCTCGGTCATTTTCGATACTTCGACATTGCCGGTTTTTAAAGCCGGCACTTGCAGACTATTTTGCACAGCGCTGCTGTCTTGCGCGTGTTGCTGGTTATTTTCTAAATTCGACTTGTTTTGCCATAAATAAATGCCGCCGGCTATTAATGCCAAAGCCGCCACGCCCAAAATCCATTTTGGAAAGCCGTTTTTCTCTATGCTTTGGTAATTGAAACCGGCATCTTTTTCGCGGTTAACAGCATACACATGTTCAGCGGTTTGCGGCACAACGGTTTTCAGACGGCCTGCAATTTGCCGCTCATCCATTTTCAACAAACGCGCGTATGAGCGCAAAAAACCGGTGGCAAATACCAAACCGGAAAAGCTGGAATAATCGCCTTTTTCCAAATCTTGAATTTGCTCGGCCGATAATTTCAGACGGCCTGCAATGTCACTGATGTCGATACCTTGCTTTTCACGCAATTGGCGCAGCTCATTGCCCAATGTTTTTGCTGCTTCGGTATTGTATGCTGTTTTTTGTTGGCTATCCATGTATTATCGACCTGTCGTCACTGCCTGTAGTTCTTCAGAATAAGGGAAATTGGTTCTTAATTGCGCTTCGTATTCGTAAGCGGCTTGGGTGTTGCCCAGCGCATTGGCCAAACGCCAACCCAGCAATAAATCATCTGCCTGCAATACGTCAACTTTGCTTTGGTATTGGCGGAAGTAATAATCGGCATCGTTCAGACTGCCTGCCAGCATTTTAGTGCGTGCCAATTCTTTGAATGCCGGCGGAAACTGCGGCGCAGCGGCCAAAGCGCGCTCTAAATAAGCTTCGGCCAATGAGAATTGACCCATTTTCGCGCTGCAAATGCCTTTGTTTAAATTCGCCACATACGGGCTGGGATAGGTCGGATCCGACAGCGCTTTGTCAAAATACTGAATCGATTCAGCCGGATTATTCATGTGGCTGCACACAAACCAGCCGTAGTTATTGTTGATTTCCGCGCTATCCGGTTTTAACGACAAAGCCTTCAAAAAGCTTTCTTGCGCTTTGTCTTGCACCTTCAAATATTGGTAAATCTGCGCACGTACCAGCCAAGCCACTTCGTTTTTGACATTGGAGCCCAGCGCATCTTCAATCGCCTGCGTTGCCTGGCGGTAATCCTGAACGCGCATGTATTCCAAAGCCAATTGCGTTTTGATGTTGGACACCTGTTTCGCACGCTCGCGCGGGCTTGGGCCAGATGGACCGGCGCACGCGGCCAATGTTAAGGTAACAATTAAAGACGGTAAAATGTTTAATTTCATAGCTTAACCCTGTTGCTCAACCAAAATTTGCTGCCATTTCTGCTGACGCTTGGTTTTATCCTGCACCTGCCCCGCCAACTGGCCGCAAGCCGCATCAATATCATCACCGCGCGTTTTACGCACCGTCACCACATGACCGGCCTGCTGCAAAATATCGCGGAATACGCGGATATTTTCATTAGAAGAACGGTCGTAACCGGAATTCGGGAACGGGTTAAACGGAATCAGATTGAATTTACACGGCACATCTTTCACCAATTCGTTCAGTTCGCGTGCGTGTTGCGGTTTGTCGTTAATGCCATCCAGCATAACGTATTCGAAAGTGATGAAATCTCGCGGTGCTTTCACCAGATAACGCTGACACGCCGCCATCAATTCTTTCAGCGGGTATTTTTTGTTCAACGGCACAATCTCATCGCGCACGACATCATTAGACGCATGCAGCGATACTGCCAAAGCAACCGGCATAGCATCGCGCAAGCGATCCATTTGCGGTACCATACCCGATGTCGAAACAGTTACGCGGCGGCGGCTCAAACCATAGCCATGGTCGTCAAGCATAATGCTCAATGCAGTGACCACGTTGTCAAAGTTGGCCATCGGCTCGCCCATGCCCATCATTACCACATTGGAAATCACGCGCTCATTTTTCGGCGTTACGCCCATGGCTTTGTTTGCCCACCACAATTGGCCGATGATTTCAGCAGCGGTCAAGTTGCGGTTGAAGCCTTGGCGGCCGGTAGAACAAAACGTGCATTCCAATGCACAGCCGACTTGCGATGAAATACACAACGTTCCGCGCTCGGCCTCGGGAATAAAAACTGTTTCCACGCCGTTACCGGTGCCTACATCCAGCAACCATTTGCGCGTACCGTCAGTCGATTCTTGTGACGTCATCAATTGCGGAATGCCAACGGTAGCCTGTTCGTTTAATTTTTGACGCAAAGACTTGGCCAAATCGGTCATTTCGTCAAATTCAGATGCACACGATTGGTGAATCCAACGCATAACCTGTTTGGCACGAAAAGGCTTTTCGCCCATCGCGGCGAAGTGTTCGGTCAGGCCTTGCAAATCAAAATTCAGTAGATTGGTTTTCATGTATTCTTGAACTATAAAGAAGCTGTCAAATTAAAATTGTATAAGATGCAAGATACAGCTTTAATTTAAAAGCTTTTCATTTTCAGACTGCCCGCTTCGGTGTTGTAACAAAAGGCTGTCTGAAAACATATTCTACAAAGTCTTTCAGCCGTCTGCCTGTTTTTCCGAATACGGATTGCATTCGGAAAAATCATTCAGACGGCCTCAAACAAATCGGCAATGCGTCAATTAACGAGGGCAAATTTCGCTGTCGTTAAAGAAGTAAGCGATTTCGATGGCAGCATTTTCCAAGCTGTCAGAACCGTGTACGGCATTGGCATCGATAGATTCGGCAAAGTCGGCACGAATGGTACCGGCAGCTGCTTCTTTAGGATTGGTCGCCCCCATCAGCTCGCGGTTTTTCACTACGGCATTTTCGCCTTCCAACACTTGAATCATTACCGGGCCGCTGGTCATGAATTTAACCAAATCAGCAAAGAAAGGGCGCTCTTTGTGTACAGCATAGAAACCTTCGGCTTCTTCTTGAGTCAGGTGTTTCATTTTTGCGGCAACGATTTTCAAGCCGTTGCTTTCAAAACGGTCATAAATTTTACCGATAACGTTTTTGCCTACGGCATCCGGTTTTACGATAGAGATGGTGCGTTCAATAGCCATGTCATGTCCTTATATTCATTGCATTTTGCAATGGGGTTTTCAAAATTCTACCAAGCTTTATTTTACCAAACTTCGTTTGCTTTTGGTAAAAAGCAGCTTCGCCCGGTCAAAATTACGCTTATTTTTTCTTACCCAGCGTCAAGTGCGGCTGCCCTAAATACACTTCAGACTGCATTTCTACCATACGGCTGGCGGTGCGGGTAAATTCTGCGGCAAAATCACCTTCAACATAAATATCATTCACACCAACTGCACTGGTGGCGCACAATTTCACACGGAAATCATACAAGACGTCAATCAGCCAAGTCAGGCGGCGTGCTTCGGCTTTTTCCAACGGTGTTAAACGCTCTAAGCCGGAGATAAATACAATTTCATAATTCTCTGCCAAATACAGATAATCTGCTTGCGAACGCGGGCCGAAGCACAAAGCACGGAAATCAAACCAGATTGCTTTGTCTGATTTGGCTTTATGCGGAATTTCACGGTCGTGAATGATGCTGATGCCCGGATTCAATTCCGATGCATGCGCCATTTCTTTAAACAATCCGGCCAGTTTGTTTTCATTTTCTTCATTGCTCGGTACAAAGAAAATTTCAGCCGGCTTCAAGGTACGCAAGCGGTAATCTTCGCCGCCATCCACATTTAACACTGTCAGGCTGGACTCAATCAAAGCAATAGTCGGCAAAAAGCTGCTTCGGTTTTGCCCTTGCGGATAAAGCTCGGACGGCGCATAGTTGGAAGTTGCCACCAACACCACACCTTCGTTTAACAGATTTTCGAGCAAGCGGCCAAGAATCATGGCATCGGCAATGTCGCTGACGTGAAATTCGTCAAAACACAAAACACGCGTTTCTTGGGAAATTTCGGAAGCCACGGCTTTTAGAGGATTTGCCTCGCTTTTCAAACCTTTCAAACGCTGATGAATTTCGGCCATAAAGGCATGGAAGTGAACACGGCGTTTGCGTTTATAAGGCAGACAGCCAAAAAAAGCATCCATCAAAAAGCTTTTACCACGGCCTACGCCACCATAAAAATACAAGCCTTTCGGCACTTGCGGAGAACGCAGGCTGCGGCCTAAAAAACGGTTGCGTTTGCGTTTGAACATCATCAATTCAGTCCACAAACGGTCTAAATGCTCAATGGCAATGGCTTGAGCTTCATCACGGATAAAATTAGGCTGCTGGGCAGCGGCCTGATACCACGTCAACGGACTGTGGTTTTCAAAACTTGGCGGAACAAACAGATTTTCTCTATCACTCATTACCGAACCTTATTATTTATTAATTCTAACTGAATGGCAGCCATTATAAATGATTTCAGACGGCCTCCAAGCACTTATCGTACGAAACTTCTTTATTGCTTGAATTTATAAGAAAAAACGCCGCATCTCTGCGGCGTTTGATTACTCAGTTTTTTAGTTGGCGTTCTCTTGCAGAGCCAAGTCCACACGTTCGCGCAATTCTTTACCCGGCTTGAAATGCGGAACATGCTTTTCAGGCACTTCCACACGCTCGCCGGTTTTCGGGTTGCGACCCACACGGGCTGGACGGTGGTTCAAGTCAAAGCTGCCGAAACCACGGATTTCAATACGTTGGCCGCGAGCCAGCGAACGGGTCATGGTATCCACCAAAACCTTCACGCTGTACTCAACATCTTTAGCCATTAATTGATTTCCGTTTTTTTCGGCAAAAACCTCTGCCAAACGAACCATTAATTCTGACTTAGTCATTGTCTGTAACCTTATTCTTCACCAGACAATTTGGCTTTCAGCAAGTCGCCCAAGCTGGTGGTACCGGCATTGGCAGTTGCTGCAGCATTCACTGAGTTCAGAGCGTCGCGGTTTTCTTTGGCATCTTTGGCTTTTACAGACAGACGGATGCTGCGGTTTTTGCGGTCAACGGTCGCAATGACGGCTTCTACTTCATCGCCTTCTTTCACAACGTTGCGCAGGTCTTCTACACGCTCGCTGGACCATTCGGCTGCAGGCAGGTAGGCTTCTACTTCTTCAGACAGGGCAACTACGGCACCTTTGGCATCTACTGATTTCACAGTACCTTTAACCAAAGAACCTTTGTCGTTTACGCTGATGAAGTTGCCGAACGGATCGCCTTCCAGCTGTTTGATACCCAAAGAGATGCGTTCTTTGTCAACATCGATTGCCAATACAACGGCTTCAACTTCTTCGCCTTTTTTGTATTTGCGTACGGCTTCTTCGCCGGCTTCAGTCCAAGACAGGTCAGACAAGTGTACCAGGCCGTCGATACCGCCAGGCAAGCCTACGAATACACCGAAGTCGGTGATGGATTTAACCGCACCGGAGATTTTGTCACCTTTGTTGTGGTTGGCGGCAAATTCTTCCCAAGGGTTGGCTTGGCATTGTTTCATGCCCAAAGAGATACGGCGGCGATCTTCGTCGATTTCCAAGATCATTACTTCTACTTCGTCGCCCAGTTGAACCACTTTGCTTGGGTGTACGTTTTTGTTGGTCCAGTCCATTTCGGAAACGTGTACCAAACCTTCGATACCTTGTTCGATTTCAACGAATGCACCGTAGTCGGTCAAGTTAGACACTTTACCGAACAGGCGGGTACCTTGTGGATAACGGCGGGTCAGGCCGCTCCATGGGTCTTCGCCCAATTGTTTCATGCCCAGAGAAACGCGTTGTTTGTCTTGGTCGAATTTCAATACTTTGGCTTCAACTTCTTGACCGACTTCCAACACTTCGCTTGGGTGTTTCACACGGCGCCATGCCAAATCGGTGATGTGCAGCAAACCGTCGATGCCGCCCAAGTCAACGAATGCACCGTAATCGGTGATGTTTTTAACGATGCCTTTAACCACTGCGCCTTCTTGCAGGTTTTCCAGCAGGGCTTTGCGTTCTTCGCCCAGAGTGGCTTCCAGAACGGCACGGCGAGATACGACAACGTTGTTGCGTTTTTTGTCCAGTTTGATAACTTTGAATTCGATCTCTTTGCCTTCAAAGTGTGAAGTGTCTTTCACCGGACGGACATCAACCAGCGAACCCGGCAGGAAGGCACGGATGCTGTTGATCATTACAGTCAAGCCGCCTTTTACTTTGCCGTTGATAACGCCGGACAGGATGTCGCCGTTTTCCATTGCTTCTTCCAAAGCAATCCAGTCTGCGGCACGTTTGGCTTTTTCGCGGGACAATTTGGTTTCGCCGAAGCCGTTTTCAACGGATTCGATGGTCACGGTTACGAAATCGCCTACTTTAACTTCAATCTCGCCCTGAGCGTTTTTGAATTCAGCTACGTCAATCAGAGATTCTGATTTCAGACCTGCGTTTACAGTAACGAAGTTTTGATCGATTGCCACTACTTCAGCGGTAATCACTTCACCTGGGTTCATTTCTTGCAGGGTGAAGCTTTCTTCCAATAACTGGGCAAAATTTTCCATAGTCATAAATAACTCTTTTCGGTACACCGCCAAGGGGTGCGGGGTAAGTTAGACATCGTTTGCCGCCCTTGGCACGACAAACGTCAAAATCAAATCGGTTAAAATGACAATGCGGCAGCAAAGAAACCATTGTGCAGCTTTCTTATTTTAACCGACTATAATTTTTCAGACGGCCTTTCATGATAAAAAGGCCGTCTGAAATCAAGCAAAAGAATTATACAGCAATTTTCAGACTTTGCTATACCAATCAAGCACTTTTTTTACGCTTTCCTCGATACCCAGCTCGGTGGTATCCAAAAGCTGCGCATCCGGCAATTGCTGCAACGGCGCTACGGTACGGCGGCGGTCTGCTTCATCACGCGCCTCGATATCCGACAGAATGCGGTCAAATTCCACACCTTCACACGGCAAACCGATTTGTTTGGCACGGCGTCCTGCACGCACTTGCGCACTGGCGGTCAAAAATATTTTTAATGCCGCTTCAGGAAAAATCACCGAACCGATATCGCGCCCGTCTGCCACCAAGCCTTTGTCGGTTAAAAAATCACGTTGGCGTTGCAATAAAGCAGTGCGCACCTGCGGCAATTGCGCGACGGCCGACGCGCCCATGCCGATGGCTTCGGTACGGATTTGGTCGGAAACATCTTCGCCATCCAGCAATACTTTTTGGCCGTCAAACTCAGCCGGCAAACGTTCCGCCAATTTGGCCACGCCCGCTTCATCCGTCCACTCGGTATTTTCTTTTTGAGCATATAAGGCAGTCAGGCGGTAAAGCGCGCCCGAATCCAGATAATCAAAGCCCAAGGCAGCGGCGACGCGCGAAGCAACCGTTCCTTTTCCTGAGGCACTCGGCCCATCAATGGCAATAACTTTTTGTTTTTCCGACATATCCGTTCTCTTTATCGTGTTAGGTTTGAAAGCAGCGCAAAGGCCGTCTCAACAATATTTCGGCCGTTAGCAACATTATAAACAATCTCGACCGCAAATTCATGGTTTCAGACGGCCTTCCTATGCAAAGGCGATACAAAAACTGCCTGAATCATCGTATAATCGCGGCCGATTGTTTCAAAATCATAACGGAATTTAACATGCAACAACTTAAGCTTGCCATTTCCGGCGCGCAGATTTTATTTGTCGCGTTCGGCGCAATGGTACTTGTCCCCCTGCTTACCGGCCTGAATCCTGCTCTAGCCTTGCTTGGCGCAGGTATCGGCACGCTTTTGTTTCAATTGCTCACCAAGCGCAAAGTACCGATTTTCTTAGGCTCTTCGTTTGCCTTCATTGCGCCTATTATTTATTCCATCGGCGAATGGGGATTGCCGTCAACCATGTTCGGCCTGTTTGCCGCCGGTTTTATGTATTTCATCTTTGCCGCACTGATTCGCTGGCGCGGTTTGGAAGCAGTACATAAATTATTGCCCCCTGTGGTCATCGGACCGGTGATTATGGTCATCGGTTTGTCGGTAGCCGCAGCGGCCAGCCAAATGGCCATGGGCCAATCCGGCGGCCGGCAAATCATCGAATACAGCGATTCATTGATTCTGGCCGGGTTCACTTTTGCCGTGACCGTGGTTGTGTCGGTATTCGGCAGCAAAATGATGAAGCTGATTCCGATTTTAATCGGCGTGGCTTCAGGTTACATTTTGGCGCTTGTTATGGGCTTGGTTGACACTTCGCCGATTGCCGCCGCACCTTGGTTTGCCATTCCTCACTTTGAAACACCCGAAGTCAACTGGCAAGCGGCTTTGTTTATGCTGCCTGTCGCCATTGCACCTGCCATCGAACACATCGGCGGCATCATGGCCATCGGCAACGTGACCGGCAAAGACTATGCCAAAGACCCGGGCTTGGATAAAACCTTGGCCGGCGACGGTTTTGGGGTGTGCGTAGCCGGCTTAATCGGCGGCCCGCCTGTGACCACTTACGGCGAAGTCACCGGCGCGGTAATGATTACCAAAAACAGCAACCCGAAAATCATGACTTGGGCAGCCATTTTCGCCGTCAGCATGGCATTTTTCGGTAAATTCAACGCGTTTTTGGCCTCGATTCCTTTGCCGGTGATGGGCGGCATCATGATTTTGCTGTTCGGCACTATCGCATCATTGGGCATGAAAACCCTGATTGATGCCAAAGTGGACTTAATGCAGCCGAAAAACTTGGTGATTGTCAGCTCGGTATTGACCACTGGCGTGGGCGGCATGATTATTAAATTCGGTACTCTAAGCTTCGCCGGTGTCGGCTTATGCGCAATTTTGGCGATTTTGCTGAACTGGATTTTACCGACGGCAAAAGATCCTGCTGCGCCAGTCGAATAAATTAAATATTGTTGATATAAAAGGCCGTCCGAACAATGTTTTTCAGACGGCTTTTTCTTAAATACCAATTCAAGCTTTAACGCTCACCAAACAGATTAATCACCCCATCTGCCAACGCTTTTTGCCATACCGCATAATCATGGCCTCCGCTGTATTCGCGGTAAGTCACCATATGGTTGCGGCGTTGCAAAATGCCAACCAGTTGGCGTGAAGAAAAGACGATGCCTTCTGCCGCGGCCTCTCCCTTGCGGGCGGTTTCATACTTTCCGGCCATGATGTACCACTTTAACGGTAGCTTGGATGATGAAGCAAACGTTTCATGAATGCCTTCGCCCGTCTTATTTTTCCACCAAAAAGAACCCGACATCGGCAGCACATTGGCAAATTGCTGCGGGTGGCGCAAAGCAATGTAAGCAGCGGCCAAACCACCATAGCTACTACCTGCAATCACGGCCGATTCGCGGTGGTGGGCATAGCCGGTTTGCTGCTCAATAAAAGGAATCAGCTCTTGCACCACCATATCGGCAAACTGCGGATTGGCAGGCAATTCTTTGCTGCGCTCATGGTTGTCAATCATCACGGCAATTATGGGCGGCAGGTTTATTTGTGCGCGCAAACGGTCGAGCACGGCGGGAAGCTGCGTTTTCTCCAGATAATCTTGCCCGTCAAAAAGATACAGCCATACAGGTTTTGCCTTGCTATCTAGGTTGGTTTGATAAATCCATATCCGGCGCGTATTGTTAAGCATTTTACTGGTAAAAGCATATTGTTTCAGACGGCCTTTTGGCTTATCGAGGCCATCTGAAAAAGTATCCTGATTCAAATCCACCAAAGAATCTCTGCCAAAACGGCGCGGATTAAACGGGTCGGGCTGCAATACCGCCAACAATGCGCGCCGTTTGCGATATTGTGCTTCTTTTTCGTTGCTGTCCAAATTTTCAGGCGAGGGCACATCGGGAGCAAGCCGGTAGCTTAAGCGTAAATCATTGGGTACGGTAAAACTTTTGTACCAAACGTCGCTGTCAGGCAGCTTTTCCATCCACTCATGGTCGTTGCTCGGGGCACCCAATACGCGCACATTTTTTTGTGCGCCACGATAAAGAAACGTCAGCAAACGGCCGGAACTGCCCGTTCCTTCCACCAGCGGTGTGCCTTTGCCTGCCATTTCTTGCCAAAATTTTTCCAAGGCTTGTCTGTCGTGTTTTAAATCCTGCTGCAAGGCTTGCAGACACGGGCTTTGCGGTGCGGCGTTTTCACGAATAACGCCATCGATGGTGGCATTGCTTTGTTTTAATGTTAATTCATAGCAGATTCGGGGATTTTCCTCCGCCTTCAAACTCAGACTCGCCCACTTTTCAGACGGCAACCACAATAAAAATTGTTGCCCGTTGGTTTGGTTATGAAACAACATACGCTCAAGGCCGTCTGAAATCGCATTCAGTGTCATGCCTTTACGCGCAAAATCAACGCCGCTGAAACGAATACTCCCCTCGATATAGCGGCCTTTTGATAAATCCAACGGAATATCAGCAACCCTATGCCCATTCAAACAGGCTCGGCTATCTGTCTTGGCAACGGAAAAAGCGGGCAGCAGAAATAAAGCAAAAAAAGTGCGTTTCATGTATTTCCTTAAAAGATTCAGACGGCATTTGACGAAAACGGCCGTCTGAAACCACATCACAAGATTTTTTACCAGCGATAACCTGCCGAAAGCGTCACCACACGCCCTTTGCCGTAAAAACAGGCATTGTCGTTGGCACAGGAGGCAGCATATTTTTTGTTGGCCGGATTTTGCACATTAAGCTGAAGCTGCATGCCTTTGAGTGCGCGCCAATGCTCGCCCGGTTTGTAAGCCAGCTTCATGTCCCACAAAGTATAGGCCGGTACACGGAAGGTATTGGCGTTGTCGCCCCATGTTTTGCCGATACGGCGCAAGCCCAAACCCGCGCTGACACCGCTCAATACGCCGGAGAAGCGGTAATCCGTCCACAATGAGAAACTGTGTTTCGGCACGCCCCACGAAGTTGTGCCAACTGCTAAAGCATCGCTGTCTTCGCGTACTTTTTTGTCCAGATAAGTATAATTACCGCTGATGCCCCAAGCCGGTGTGATATCGCCCTGAATCTCGATTTCCGCACCACGCGTGCGAACTTTACCGCGCTGCGTTTTCTCGTAGGTCAACGGCGTGTAAACGGTCAGTTTTTTCTGCTCGATATCAAATAGTGCGGCATTTGCCGAGAAGGATGGGTTAGGCTGGTATTTTAAACCTGCTTCCCATTGTCGCGCTGTGGTCGGCTTGAGCATACTGCCGTCGGTAGCGGCCCCTGCTTCAGGCAAAAACGATGTACTGTAGCTCATATAAGGGCTGAGGCCGTTTGAAAACGCATACAATACTCCCGTGCGCCAAATGAATTTTCCGTCTGATTGCACTTGGCTTTTGCCATATAAATCATCGCGGTAATAACGTCTCACGCGGTCATAACGACCACCTGCCAGAAAATGCCAGTTTCCCCATTGGATTTGGTCCTGCACATACACGCCTGTTTGCTTGATTTTCGTGGTTTCATCGGTGGTTAACGGTGGCTCTTCCACGCTCACGCCGTATACAGGACTGCGCCAATCAATGGAAGGGGCATTGCCCAACCAAGCTTTCAAATCTGCACGGCGGTCGGCGTAATCCAAGCCGAATAGTGCATCGTGTTTGACCGGGCCGGTATTGCCCTGCCAACGCAAGCGGTTGTCAGCCAACAAATCGCGTGAGCTATCTTCAAAACGACGGGCTTTGCGGATAAGTTCGCTGCCTTCTCCTGCATACCATACCACCAACGTTTTCCAGTCATCTGAATATTGACCATAACGCAGGTTTTGCTCAACGCTGAAGCCGTTGCCGAAATCATGGCTGAAACGGTGACCGATATGGGCTTTTCGGTTATTGAAATTGTGGAAGTTTTTATCACCTGCGAAGAAATCGTAAGGAATATAACTGCCTTCCACCGCATCTACCGTGCCTTGACGCACCAAAAAGTTGCGGTCGCCTGCTTCGGGTTGACGTTCGTAGAATGCTTTCAACGTCCATTCTGTTTGCTCATTCGGTTTCCAGCGTAAAGACGGCGCCAAGGCCAACGAACGCTGCCGCGCCACATCGCCCGCCTGCCAATTCACCTGCTTGGCATCACCGACAATACGGTAAGCCCATTCGTCATTCAGGGCACGGTCAAGGTCGATACCGACTTCAGCCAGTTTGCCCGTGCCGGTCTTGAATATTACTTCGTTTTCATTGCTGCCGCTGGCTTCTTTAAACGAAATATTGACCAAGCCGCCCGGATTGGCTTGGCCGTACAATACCGATGACGGCCCTTTCAGTACTTCGATGCGGTCAACCGCATAAGGACTGATTTCCAGCGAAGCCGGATAGCGCAAACCGTCTAAAAATGTCGGTTGGCCGCCACCGCCGCTTTTGAAACCAATACCCCGCACCGACATTTCGATAATGCCGTTTTCACCACGGTAACCACCTGAGGTACCTGCGGTATAAGCCAGCGTTTCCGCCATATCTTTCGGCTCCCGCTCGTCCAAATGGCGACGGGTGACCACACTCACACTTTGCGGCACGTTGTTTGACGGTGTCGCGGTTTTCGTGGCGGACTGGGATTGCCGGGGTGAGGCCGTATACTGGTAACGCGCCGCGTTTCGTTGCCCCGCCACTTCAACAGTTTCTAATTCCACAGTATCTTGGGCATAAACAGCCTGAATTGCCAATACGGTGGGCAGCAGCGAAAAACCGATAATTAAACGGTAATTCATTATAGCCTCCTAATCTAACTGATAATAATTATTAAAAGCTTATTATGTCAGTTTTTGCTATACTGATACCCGAATTTTCCGCAATTTTATCCCCACCGAAAATGAATCATTACAACCGTTTCCCCATCAGCAACCATATGCAGACAGGCCACATCAGTATTTGTCGTTTTACCGATGGTTTAGAGTTGAAATATGCCGAACTGCAAACACTATCCCAGATAGAATCAGAAGTCCGCTTCGACCCTGATCTGCGCCTGATTTTCACGCTTGAAGGCACTACTCACCTGCAATTAGGCAAGCGTGAGGTTTTCCTTCATGCTTCGGATTCCCAAACTGCCGTATTGCTACCGGTCAACCAGCCAACAGACGGCCGCAAAATTTTCTACAGCGGGCGACAAAATGAATTGGTTTTGTTTTGCAGCAGTCAGCTGCTGGCACAAATGGGCTGTCCGCCCGAAGTTTTGCGCCTGTTTCGCAGCAGCCATCTCGAACCCCATTATTTTCACCCGACTGCCTCTATACAGATGCATTTAAACAATCTCTTATCCGTATCTGAAAAACCGGAAATCTGGCAAAACTTCCACCGCCACGGTCAAATGCTGCTGCTGATGGGCGAAGTTTTGCAAACGCTGTTTCCCGTCATTCCAAGCGATGAAACTTTAGCCCGCAAACGCCTGCAAAAACTCATCACGCTTCTGCACGATCCGCGGCATTTTAATGAAAATATCGAAACGTTTGCCCGCCTGTGCAATACCAATCCGACCACTCTGCAACGGGATTTTCAGACAACTTTCCACACCAGCATTGCGCGTTATCATCGCGAATACCGTCTCAACCGAGCGCGCAGCGCACTCAAACAGGCGCAAACCGTTTATCAGGCCGCACAACTGGCAGGCTATGATAATCCCGAATGCTTCAGCAAAGCGTTTAAAAAACAGTTCGGCAGCAATCCGAGTGAATACAGGATGAAAGCCGTCTGAAAAATACAACTCAACAAAACCAACAACAAAGGCCGTCTGAAAAACAATTTTCAGACGGCCTTTTATCATTCAATTTTCTACTTACACACCGGCACTGCAGCCGGATAAATCGACACTTGCGTTTGCGTTAATCTAAACAAGTCTTCCAGCTGCCGTTGCGCTTGCGTGGTCGCATTCTTCAAAATATCGGCTTTACACGCACCGGTGAGCACCTGCTTGCGCGCCTGCTCTTGCACGGTTTTAAACACCGCTTTATCCATCGGCAAAATATTCAGCGAACCGGTTTGAATGTCGTAAACCTCGATATCTTCCAAATCCACGCTGAGGATTTCCACTTCCGGCAGGCTGACGATGACTTTTCCATCGATGATGTTCACATTATCAGCGGTTATTTTATCCAAATCGACACCGGCCAACACTTTGCCGCGCACGATAAACAAACCGCTTTGCGCATCCTGCCACAACTTGCGCCAGTCGCCTTTTTTCTCAGTACGGATAATGGTATCGATATAAAACGCCGTACTTTCCAAGCGGTTGAGCTGCTTGATTTGCGTCAGCACACCTTCTCGCGACAATACTTCAGTTTGCTCTTGTACAACGCGTTCATGATAAAACCAACCGCCTGCCGCCGCTGCCGCAATCAGCAACAACACCGGCAGCCGGCGAAAAAATATCTTCATTGCATAACCTTGAAACTTTTAATGAAATCAAATGCCGATATGGCTGCCTTTGATGAAATTTCAATAACAAAGGCCGTCTGAAAACCTGATTTTACGTTTCAGACGGCCTAGTTTTTATCATTCGAAATTACTATAAAGTAATATAAATTACCCATATTACCAAATTTGCTTTTTGATAAAACCGGGACTACAATCCGACTACGTTCTCACACACAGGACACATCATGACCATTACCGAATTGCGCCGCCACAACCTGAGACTATGGATTAACCGTCAATGCGGCGGTCAGCAAGCCCGATTGGTTGAGGCAACCGGCATCAATCAGGGCGAACTCTCCGCTTTATTGAAAAACAAATCCTTCGGTGAGAAAAAAGCCCGAAAAATAGAGCATGATGCCGCCATGCCCGAAATGTGGCTCGACACCCTACACCCACCCACTCCATCCGACTTTAAAGAAAGCAAAGCCATGAATATTGCCACCATTCCAGAAATTTTAGCCGACATCAAAGCCGGTAAAATGGTCATCATCACCGATGCCGAAGACCGTGAAAACGAAGGCGATTTACTGATGGCGGCGCAATTCGTCACCCCCGAAGCCATCAATTTTATGATCAAACACGCCCGCGGTTTGGTCTGCCTGCCGATGGAAAGCGAAATGGTAGAAAAACTCGGCCTGCCGATGATGACGCAGAAAAACGGTGCGCAATACGGCACCAATTTTACCGTTTCCATCGAAGCAGCCCACGGTATTGCCACCGGCATTTCCGCCGCCGATCGCGCGCTGACCATTCAAACCGCCGTTTCGCCGTCTGCCAAACCTGAAGACATCGTCCAACCCGGCCATATTTTCCCGCTGCGGGCGCAGAAAGGCGGCGTGTTGGTGCGTGCCGGACACACCGAAGCCGGCGTTGATTTGGCGCAAATGTGCGGCCTGATTCCGGCGGCGGTTATCTGCGAAATCATCAACGACGACGGCACCATGGCCCGTATGCCCGAACTGATTGAATTTGCCAAAACCCACGGCCTGAAAATCGGCACGATTACCGACTTAATCGAATACCGCAGCCGCACCGAAAACCTGTTGGAAGAAATGGGCGACTCACCGGTAAACACACCTTGGGGCATGTTCCAACAACATGTTTACGTCGATAAATTAACCGGCGAAACCCATTTGGCCTTGGTAAAAGGCACACCGACCGCTGAAAACGAAACCTTAGTGCGCGTGCATGAGCCGTTCAGCGCCATGGATTTCATCTCGCCGAATCCACGCCATTCTTGGTCGTTGCCGCAAGCCTTGGCCCGCATTCAACAAGCCGAAAGCGGCGTGGTCATTTTGATGCACCGTACGGAAGACGGCGCCTCCCTACTCGACCGCACCCTGCCGAAAGGCGCAAACCAAGCCTTTAAATGGGACAGTAAAAACTATGGCATCGGCGCACAAATTTTGGCCAACCTTAATGTCAACAAACTGCGCGTCTTGGGCAAACCGTCCACCTTTACCGGCTTAACCGGCTTCGGCTTGGAAGTGGTCGGCTTTGAAGAAGCGGAAAACCAGTAATTAAATTGTTTTAATTAAGGCCGTCTGAAATGGTTAATTTCAGACGGCCTTAATTTTTTTTCTTGCCCCCTGCGGCAAATCTTTTATACTGATGAAGCAATCCGTAATTTTTCAATGACAAAGGAGAAAGTTATGCCGAATATCCAGCATCAAATCGAGTCGCAAAAATTTGTCTTATTGGCCGATGACGAAATTGTCGGCGAATTAGACTACCGCAAGCTTGGCAACGCGCTCGACATCACCCACACCCGCATCGAGCCGAAATACCGCGGTAAAGGCTTGGCACGCTACTTGGTGAACGCCGCCATTCAGGAAGCTGAGAAAAACGGTTTGGATTTAACCGCAAGCTGCGATTACGCCGAGCAGATCTTGGCGCGCGAAGGCCGCTTGCCGCATTGATTTTATCTATTGTAAAGGCCGTCTGAACAATAACCTTTCAGACGGCCTTTAATAATTCATTACTTCTGCCAGTACGTTTTCACATTTACAAATTCATATAAACCGAATTCCGACAACTCACGACCATAACCCGATGCTTTCACTCCGCCGAACGGCAAGCGCAAATCACTGCTGGTGTGGCGGTTGATAAACACCGAACCGGCCTGAATATGTTCAGCATATTGCCATGCCTGCCCGGTATCGCCCGAATAAATCGCCGCCCCCAAGCCAAACGGCGAATCATTGGCCAATTCAACCGCGTGTGCTTCGTTGTCCGCCCGTAAAATCATCGCCACCGGCCCAAACACTTCTTCACGATACACGCGGCAGGCAGGATTCACCCGATCCAAAACCGTGGCCGGATAAAACCAGCCTTTGCCTGCGGGGATTTCCCCGCCTATCAAGCAATCTGCGCCATGTGCGACTGCATCGCATACTTGCTCATGCACAGTATCGCGCAAATCGGCGCGGTGTAACGGCGCAAGCGTGGTATCGGCCTCTTTGGGATGTCCGCTTTTCAGCTTGGCACATTCCGCTAAAAACAACGGAATAAATTGATCAGCAATGGCTTCGGTAACAATGATGCGTTTGGCCGCATTACACGATTGACCGGCATCGCGAAAACGGGAATAGCAGGCATCTTTTGCGGCTTGCGCCAAATCGGCATCAGGCATCACAATGAAAGCATTGCTGCCGCCCAGTTCCAATACGGTTTTCTTCAAATGCATACCGGCATGTGCAGCAAGGCGGCGGCCGGTGTGAGTCGAGCCGGTAAACGCCATGGCATCGGTGGCTTCAATGGCCTTCAGCGTATCGTCATGACTCAGCCACGCAGGCATCATCGGTAAATCTTCGCCGATAATGCCAAACAAAGCGGCAGTAACACGCGCCACGCTGGGAGCGGGTTTCACCACGCAGGCATTGCCCGCGCATAAAGCCGGTATCGCAAAACGCAAAACCTGCCACACCGGATAATTCCACGGCATGACCGCCAACACGGCACCTAAAGGCTCAAAGCGAACTTGGCTCAAACTCGCCTGTGTGGCAATGGTTTTGTGCGCCAGCAATTCCGGTGCCAGCCGTGCATAATAGCGAATCAGCTCAACCGATTTTTTCAATTCTGCCCGACATTCATGCAAGCAGCGTCCGACTTCTTCGCACACCATTTGCGCCAACCGCTCTTGCTCGCCGGCCAAACGGTCGGCAAACTTTTGCAGCAAAGCCGTGCGGACGGTGACATTGAGTGCAGCAAACCGCTGTTGACGTTGGTGAAGTTGGCGAAGTGCAGTTGAAAATTCATCCCAACTTTGTGCATCGCGACGGTAAAGCATTTCTCCATCGGCAACGTTCATGCTGTGAAACAAGGTGTACTCCTTTGAGTGCGTGTGTTTTTATGCGTAAACCGATATTATAACGAAGGCCGTCTGAAATTGTTACCGGATAGATGTAGGAAATCGCCGGATTGTTTACACTTTTTATGCAAAACAGCTTTTATTTTTGCCTGAATGATTGTTTCAGGATTTTCTACAGAGAGCCGTCGTTGCGGGCGAATACCAACTCGTTCCCCCTCCGACCTTACCACCCGTGGTATACACGTTCGGTATTTTCGCGTCTAGGCAGCTGCCGTCGCCCATAGTGACACGCAGCGTGCCGTTTTCCAGCACGGCGGCATTTGTTGGGTATTTGTCCTCCCCGCCCATGCAGCGATGTCCTCTACTGCTTTATCGACCATCTGCTTCAACATGTCATGCGCAGCTTGCAGGTTATTATCCGCAGTCTTACGCGCAGTAGTTTCCGTAGCCAACGCCGCGCAGTCGGGGGTTTATAGCGAATCCACTATAGTATCCGCGTCAGCTGCCCGCCCGCGCAGTTTTTCAGACCGCCTTGAGCTTTATTATTCTTGGAGGCAGCAATATTGTTCAGACTGCCTGACGGATAAAAGATCAAGGCCGTCTGAAACATTTGAACTGCACCCCAAAAGTTGGACACCCCTCCAACTTTAAAAGGTGCAGTTTTCTTATGTCCAAATATAACCTACACTTCAAATACCGAGCCGTACTCCATTATCACCAAGTGCACAGCCAACAGCGAACCGCAGAGCACTTCAACCTCTCGCGCACCCACCTGCGCCGTTGGATAGCCTCCTATCGCCAAGGCGGTATCGCCGCACTTCAACACCCGCAGGCTGCGTTTATGAAGACCAAACGCAAAAACCCGTTTATCGCCGACAAACCCGACCACGAAAAAACCCAGGCGGAACTGATTGAAGAGTTACGTTACATGAGGGCGGAGAACGACTACCTAAAGCACATGAAAGCCCTCAACGAAAAGAACGCCGCCAAAGCTGCGAAACCGTTCAAACGTTGAGAGCGAAGCACCCGCTGAAATATCTGCTGCACAGTGCCGGCATTCCCAAAAGCAGCTTTCATTACCATATCGGCAAAGCCGATCCCGATGCGGCGGCCAAAACCGCAGTAAGTGAAGTCTATCGCCGACACAAAGGCCGCTACGGTCATCGGCGGATTGCCGCCGTATTGTCGTGGAACAAAAAGAAAGTGCAGCGCATTATGGGTTTGTTGGGACTGAAAGCCAAAGTCCGCAGCAAAAAAGCCTACCGTCCGCAGGTAATAGGAGAGGCTTCGGATAATATTCTTAATCGTGAATTTACTGCTGGCAAACCGGCAGACAAATGGCTGACCGATGTGACGGAGTTCAAATGCACAGACGGGAAGCTGTACTTATCGCCGATATTGGATGTGTTTAATCGGGAGATTGTGGCCTATTCTTTAAGCCGCAGAGCAAACAGTAAACTGGTGGCACAAATGTTGGATAAAGCATTTGGCCGTCTGAAAGGCCAAACGCCGCTGCTGCATTCCGACCAGGGTGTGCTTTACCGCACCGGGGCTTATCGGGCGAAACTGGCTGAGAAAGGAATGGTGCAAAGCATGTCGCGCAAAGGAAATTGCTGGGACAATGCGCCGATGGAGCGTTTCTTCGGTACATTAAAAGAAGAGAGCTTCTATCAGGAAGGTGCGTTGTCGGTGGCAGAGCTGACAGAGGTAATAGATGATTACATACGTTACTACAATCATGAGCGGATTAGTTTAAACTTAAAAAAGCTGAGTCCTGTCGGCTACAGAACCCAGCTTGAAAAGGCTGTTTGAGAAAGATTCTTAACTTGTCCAAGTATTGGGGGGCAGTTCAGTTTCAGACGGCCTCATTTATTGATAATAACTTATTCCGTAACCACTTTGCAGGCCGGTTTCTCCGCATTGGTCAAAATGTTTTCCACTTCCGAATAATTAATTTTACTGCCCGCAATCAGTGCGCGCGTGTCATTGAATACCACTTTCACGCGCCCGTCGGTTTCTGTTACCAACACGCGCTTCGGCAGTTGCAATGCAAATTCAGGATCTTTCACCATCAAAGGCGTGCCGGATTTTTTTGGGGTGCCGAACGCAATTACTTTTGCCGGCCACATGTCCAAGCCCGCTTTTCTTTGACGGCCGCTTGATAATCGGTGTTTCTTTGACTGTGTTTTGCAGGGCGGTTGACCGTTTCGCCAAAGCGTATCATGCGTTTGACCCATCGGCTTTCCTTATCGCATGGTTGGGACGGGCTTGCTTATTAACGTAGAACAAGCAGCAATTGACGTGGTAGCAAATACTGCAATAGCTACAGTTTTTAATGCTGTCATGAAATCTCTTTTTTATGTTTTTTAAAATCAAGGCCGTCTGAAAATATTTTCTTTCAGACGGCCTAAATGATTATTTTAAACCTTTTTTCAATAAATCTTCATAGCCGCCATGATTGGCCACATTGGTGTAGCCTTCTTTTTTCAAGGCTTCCAAAGCGGCTTCGGCGCGGCGGCCGCTGCGGCAATAAAGGTTAACCGGCGCATTTTTATCCGGGCTGGCTTGTTTGATTTTAACCGTAATTTCATTGGCCGGAATATTAACCGCATTGCGCAAATGACCTTGGGAAAATTCTTCCGGTGTACGCACATCAACCCATAGGCCTTTTGCTTTGGCAGGTTGTGAAGCAACTGATTTTTCAGTCGGCTTGGTATCCATGACTTGTGCAGATAAAGGAGCAACCAACGCGGCGGCAACAAGTAATAACAGGAATTTTTGCATGTTCTATCCTTAAAATCAGTTTATGAAACGATTTAAAATGTAGTGAATTCACTTTAAAATAGTACGGCGTTGGTTCGCCCAGCCGTATTATCCATACTGTCTTCGGCTTGCCGCCTTGTCCTATTTTAAAGTGAATCCACTATAATTCCACACGATATTATTTTATTTGGTCATTATTTTATTTAATTTTAATCAAAGGCCGTCTGAACGTTCAGACGGCCTTTGATTAAATTTTAAATTTAAGCCAATTTCAATTTCGCATTCACATCGCGCAGTGCGGTGCGTAAGCCTTCTTCGATAACCGGATGATAGAAAGGCATATCCAACATTTGCGGAATGGTCATTTTCATTTGATGCGCCCAAGCCAACAGATGCGCCAAGTGTTCGGCGGCCGGGCCGAAAATTTCTGCGCCCAAGAATAAGCCTGTACCTTGTTCGGCATAAACGCGCATATGGCCTTTGTTGACCAACATCACACGGCTGCGGCCTTGGTTTTTAAACGATACTTCGCCGCTGACAAATTGGCCTTCTGAGTATTTGGCAGAAACTTGCGCGTATTTCAAACCAATCGAAGCAATTTGCGGCGTGGTGAATACAACACCGATGGTGCTGCGGCGCAAGCCTTGCTCCAGATTTGGATAACGGCCGGCATTGTCACCGGCGATTTTACCTTGGTCAGAAGCTTCGTGCAGTAATGGTAATTGGTTAGATGCATCACCGGCGATGAAGATATTCGGAATGCTGGTTTGCATGGTCAACGGATCGGCAGTCGGTACGCCACGGCCGTCTAATTCGATATCCAAGTTTTCCAAGCCGATGTTGTCCACATTTGGGCGGCGGCCAACGGCAGCCAACAAGTATTCGGCAGTAAATTCGCCGCTTTCACCGTCTTGATCCCATTTCACCACGACATTTCCGTCTGCATCTAATGCGGCTTCGGTTTTGGCATCCAAATGCAAAGTCATTTCTTCACCGAATACGGCTTTGGCTTCTTCCAATACGACTGGATCAGAAATACCGCCCAAGTTGCCGCCCACGCCGAATATTTCGACTTTCACACCCAGACGATGCAAGGCTTGGCCCAATTCCAAACCAATCACGCCCGGACCAAACACGGCCACGCTTTTTGGCAGCGTATCCCAAGAGAATACATCGTCATTGATGATGACTTTGTCGCCCAATGCCTGCCATTGAGGCAACATAACCGGACGTGAGCCAGTAGCAATCACGATGGTTTTGGCCGTGATTTCGGTGTGATCGTCAATTTGCACGGTATTGGCATCGATGAATTTGGCCGTACCCATGATACGTTTATCGGCGGGCCATTCTTCTACATCGCTTACCACAAAGCCGACAAAGCGATCGCGCTCGGATTTGACGCGGCCCATTACTTCTTCGCCGTTAACCGTTACACTGTCTTTATCCAAATGAATACCGAATGGATCAGTATGCAAAGCATGATGACGGGCTTCGGCGGCTGCAATCAATAATTTGGAAGGCATGCAGCCGACACGTGCGCAGGTTGTGCCATAGACATGATTTTCAATCAGGTAAACATTGTCTGTGTGCAAACGGGCATTACGAAACGCGCCCATGCCGGCAGTACCGCCCCCTATTACCACTACATCTGCGTGAATTTTTTTCATTGTTCATTCCTTTATGAATGCTGCCCGAACATATTCAGACGGCCTGATTGGTTTTTCAGAAATTCCGATTAAATTTAATAATAACCGGCTTCCTTAGTAAATATAGAGTTATTCAGGTAATACCGCGCAATGTCCGGCATTACCTGAATAACTCTAGCATTATTATTCAGGAAAGCAGCCCGAAGGCTGCTTTTTATCTTCCAGCGGTTAATCGTTAATGATTAAAGAGCTGCCAAGTAAGCATCCAACTCTTCGCTGCCGCCGATGTATTTACCTCCAATGAATACTTGAGGAGCAGTCATCTTACCGGTAATCGCACGGACAGAAGTTACGGTTGCGTCTTTACCCAATACGATTTCTTCGTAAGACAGGCCTTTGTCTTCCAAAGTTTTTTTGGCTTTAGCACAGAATTGGCAACCTGGTTTGGTGAAGATAGCGATAGACTCTTGAGATTTCCAGTCTGGTGCAATGTAGTTCAACATGGTGTCGGCGTCAGATACTTTGAACGGATCACCCGGTTCTTCCGGTTCGATGAACATTTTTTCTACTACGCCGTCGTTAACCAGCATAGAGTAGCGCCATGAGCGTTTGCCGAAGCCCAGATCGTTTTTGTCAACCAGCATGCCCATGCCTTCGGTAAATTCGCCGTTACCGTCAGGAATCATCACGATGTTGTCAGACTCTTCTTCAGCAGCCCAAGCATTCATTACGAACGTGTCGTTTACGGATACACAGCAGATTTCGTCTACGCCGTTTTCTTTAAATGCTTTAGCCAATTCATTGTAGCGTGGTAAGTGAGAAGAAGAACAAGTTGGAGTAAATGCGCCGGGCAATGAGAATACTACTACCTTTTTACCGGCGAACAAATCATCGGTAGATACGTCTTTCCAAGTGTCACCAATGCGAGTGTGAAATACAACGCTAGGGATTTTTTGACCGGTACGATCTTGCAAAGCCATGTTTAGCTCCTTTCAGATTAGGTTTATAAGGGTGTTGAAAATCAATGCGTACATTCTAACCCGCCGACTTTCATTTGTATAATTTATAGTTCAAATTATATTAATAATTTTAAACTATAAATTATATAACTGCTTCTGAAAATACAGATAGAGGCCGTCTGAAAAATTTCAAGGTTTATTCGAAACTATTTTTATCTGATTCAATATTTTGACGTACATAATTTTCCGCAATATCCTTCAGTGCATAACGGTCGCTATCCGGATATTCAGACGGCCTGTATAAAGGCGCAAAGTCTAACCGAATGCGTATTTTTTTCATGGAAATGATACGCCACAACGATGACACCAAGTTTACATCGGCATAAGAAGGCTCAATACTGCGTCTGCCCAAGCTGTCGTAATAACGCAAAGTCACGATTTGAATCGGCGCGTCGGCATCAATGGCAGATTGGAACAACGCTGCTTTGAAAGGCAAAACTTCTTTGCCTGAAGACGTACGCGCTTCGGGGAAGAAGCTCACGTTTTGCCCCGACCGCAATGCCGCGCCAATCGCTTGATTAATCGGCTCGATGTCGCGGCGAGAGTTACGGTTGATAAAAACTGTTCCGGCATTTTTGCCCATTTTTCCCAATACCGGCCATTTGCTGATTTCCTGTTTGGCAATAAAGCTGCTCGGATATACTGCGCTCATGGCAAAAATATCCAACCAAGACACATGGTTGGCCACGACTAAAGTGCCGTTTACCGATTGCTGCTGCGGTGGCGTGCCGATTTCCAGCTCAACATCCAAAGCGTCCAGCGCACCTCGGCCTAAAGCCAACACCGCCTGATTGCGTTGCTCCGGATTATTGCCATCAATATTACTCAGATTTTTAGCAGTTTGATAAAGCCACGCCGTCAAACGGGATAAGCGGCGTAAGCGTGTGGCGAATGAGGCTTTTGGAGAAGACATATTTTTCTTATATATTCCATTTGTTTTCAGATGGCCGGAACCTTACCCGGCCTTATTTTTGGCAATGTCCGCAATAAAAAGTACCGCGCTGACCCAAAGTCTGCTTTTGAATCAATTGGCCACATTGCAGACAAGGCTCATTGTGCCTGCCGTAAACAGCATATTCCTGCTGAAAATAACCACTTTTGCCATCACTATTGACAAAATCGCGCAAAGTGCTGCCACCGGTATCGATAGCACGTTGCAAAACTGTTTTAATCGTTCCAACCAACACAGCGCACTCTTTTTTGGTTACTTTATTGGCCGGCCGCTGCGGCAAAATACCTGCTTTAAACAGGCTTTCGTTCGCATAAATATTACCCACGCCCACCACAACGGCATTATCCATCAAAGCCAATTTGACTGCGCGCTTAAGCGGCTTCAATTTCTGATACAGATATTCGGCATTAAAGTCATCAGACAAAGGTTCGGGGCCTAATTTTTCCAACAAAGGGTGATGCTCGGCAATTCCTTCATACCATAAAAATGCGCCAAACCTGCGCGGGTCATGATAACGCAATAGCGTGCCGTCTGAAAAACGGATTTCGACGTGATCATGCTTGTCATGGGTCTCTATGCGTTCTTCACCGGCGGTAAAAATCCGCAAACTGCCCGACATGCCCAAATGAATCAGCAAAATACCGGTATCAAATTGAATCATCAAATATTTCGCTCGACGCCGGCAATCAAGCACAGTTTGTCCGGTCAAAATCTGCGCCAATTCAGGATGGATCGGCCAACGCAGTTTAGGCTGGCGCACTTCAACCGCCGACACGACTTTCCCGGCTATATGCGGATTAATCCCACGCAAGGTGGTTTCTACTTCAGGTAATTCGGGCATAATCTTTGAATAAAAATAATCTTAAATTGAAAACAATAAAGCCAACAGCGTTTATTTTAAAGCCTCAGGCCGTCTGAAAAAGGTAAAACTCTGCAAAAATGCCCTATTTACCCTCTACTCGGGCGATCGTTAGAGCCACCGTCTGCCCTGCCAATTCTTCCTCAAGCTCCGGCAACGGCGTTACCCCCGCCATACGCTTGACCAATACCAAACCATACACTGCAGCACACTGCGGCCACCACCGATCACCCGCCTTTTCCAAAAATTGCCAAAATTTCAGCGCGGAGCCCTGCTCTACAGGCGGCACATACACCATAAATTGCCCGTATTCGATTTCAAAACCCAAATCCTGAATCTGCTGCTTAAATTGCGGCAAGGTAAAACAGTTCCCTTTGCGCGGCAGGCATTTACCGTCAAACCACTTGCTGCCACACCAGAGCGAATTTAAATTAAAGCCGGTAACAATCAATTTACCGCCATGCTTCAACACTCTAGCCGATTCAGTCAACGCCAAAAGCGGCGAACCGCTGTATTCATGGCTGTGCGGCAGCAGCAGCATATCCAAAGATTGGCTTTCCCAAGCCATTTCAGTTGCAATCATGCGCACATCATCAGGAACATAAATAAGCTTTTCGGATGGTCTCAACCAAGCCTGCCCGATTTGAGCCGCCTGTTGATTTTCGGCAACGCACACATGCTTTTGGAAAAACTGCCGCTCCTTTTGCGCAACATATTGCCCGATTACGGTTTGTTCAAACCAAGTATCCATCTGCGCTCCTCACTTTATAGACGGCCTTATTGTGAATGGGGTATCAATTTATACCACAGCATCAAATTTTTACACGCAAGGCCATGACTTTTATCAAAAAGTTGGCATTAAGGCCACATTGTCTGTAAATACCAAGCTTATCGGCTTGACGTTCACAACATCAAACAGTAGTATCCAACTGACTAAATTTATTCTATCTTACTATTATTTTTGACTATGGCAAAACTGAAAACAATTGCACTCACCATTTCGGGTATTTCCGCCGTTTCCGGCGCCACCTACGCACAAGCCGCCGGCAATGCCACCCCTAATCAGGTCGGCATGGCGATGATGCGTTTGAATTCCGCATTGCTTGATCAAGCCAAATCGCAAACCTTTGGCTCAGGCAGCTTGTGGGCTTCTCTACGTAAAGACTTCCGCATGAACGAAGTCAACACCGAATTGGTTCGCCTCCATGAAGGCAAATTTTCGGCCGGGCGTGCTTATTTTGACCGCACTATCAACCGCAGCAAACCTTATATGTATCATATTGCCACTGAAGTGAAAAAACGCAATATGCCTGCCGAAATCGCTTTGCTGCCTTTCATTGAAAGTGCCTATGTTACCAAAGCGAAATCACATGTCGGCGCTTCAGGTTTGTGGCAATTTATGCCGGCGACCGGTCGTCATTATGGTTTGGAAAAAACAGCATTATATGATGGCCGCCATGACGTTTACGCCGCCACCAATGCCGCTTTGAACTACTTGGAATATCTGCATAGTCTGTTTGGCGACTGGTCTTTGGCTTTGGCGGCCTACAACTGGGGAGAAGGCAATGTCGGCCGTGCGATTAACCGCGCACGCGCACAAGGCTTGGAACCAACCTACGAAAACCTGCGCATGCCGAATGAAACGCGAAATTACGTGCCAAAATTATTGGCTGTTCGTAATATTGTCGCCAATCCGCAAGCGTACGGCATGAATGTGAGCGAAATCAGCAACCAGCCATATTTCAAAGCTTTAGATATTGATCAACCAATTGACCACAGTGCCATTACCCGCTTGGCCAACATCGGCGAAAGCGAATTTTTAGCATTAAATCCTGCGTTTAACGCGCCGGTATTCATTCCTAAAGCCAACCGCAAACTATTGCTGCCGGCCAGCGCCGCTGCCACCTTTGAGAAAAATTACCGCAACGCCAAACCGGAAACCTTATTGTCTTGGGATGTTTACACCTCATTCAGCAATACCCACTTAAGCGCTATCGCTGCAGAAACCGGCATGAGTGTGGCCGAAATCAAACGTTTAAATGGCATCAGCGGCCATTCATTGTCTGCCGGCCGCAGTATTTTGGTGGCGAAAAACAGCTTGAGCGGTAGCAATAATATGCCGGTTAACTTTATCGATACCGACAATACGCCGGATACTTATCGTTCAAACATGCCTGAAATGGCACCAATTCAATTGGCCAGCAATGCCAAAGTGGCCGGCACCTTGGCTGCCGATATCGTGACACCGGCTGCTAAATCAAGCAAACCGATTAATTTTGTGAGCCGTACGCAAGCTGAATACGTTGCCGCAGCCAAAGCGCCCGTTGTCGAAACAGTTATTGCCGTGGCTGAGCCACAACAGGCGGCTGTTGATCCTACCCTTGCTCCGGTTGACGCGATTGCTGCTGTTGCCAAAACCCAAACGGTTGTTGCAGAAGCAAAACCACAGGCACCTGCACCAATGAGCTTGGCTTCAGGCTTGGTTGCCAACGCAGCGGATAATACGGCTGAAAAAGCAGTAAAACTCTCCATCGAGGCCTCATCGGAACCGGTTGCAACAGAAGTAGCTTTAACTGAACCGTTGCCGCTGCCGACTCAAGGTCAACAAGCTGAAGAGCTTAGCCAAGACACTGATTCATTGATGGATTTGGTACAAGACTCCACTTCGCGCATTCAAGCTGCAGAAACTGTTCAAGAAACTGTTGCCAAGCTGACCGAGCAAGAAAATGCAGCCAAAGCGCGTGCAGCACTACTGGCTGAAAACAAGGTGAAACAGCAACAACGCATTGCCACCCGCTTGGCACGCACCAAAACGACCGAATCAGAGCAAACCGTTGTCGGCGGTATGCATCGCGTAGCCGAAGGCGATACTTTGTACAACATTTCGCAGCGCTATAATTTGAGCGTGGCCGATTTGATTACTGCCAATAACATCAAAGGCAACAACATCCGCAAAGGCCAATTGCTGCATATTACTGCAGCGAAGCCAAAAGCCGATACAGTTAAAGTGCAAAACGTGGCATATACCGTGCGCAAAGGCGATACATTGAACACCATCGCCAGCCGCTTCGATGTTAATGTCAACGATATTCGTCGCTGGAACAAAAATACCCGTACCGTTACGCCGGGCCAGCGTTTGAAATTACGAGGCAGTTAATGCTAAAAAAGAACCGCAATGCGGTTCTTTTTTATGCCGCTTTATTGATGGCTACGATAGATTGAGGTCTTACAAACTCATAAACTTTCAGAAATCTTTATGCCGTTATTCCCGCTCAAACGGGAATGACGAACATAGTTTGCTTGTTTCAAATTAAATTTTGCAAAAATCTCAGATTTCCCAATCACCGCTTATAAACAAAAAAGCAATGCAGAAAGAAAAAGGAATGCAGAAAGCTGCATTCCTTTTTACTTTCGGACGGCCTTGACTAAATTAACCGCGCTTACCGGCCGGCCGGCTTGATTTACCATAGCCGCCTTTACCACCGAAATCACCACCTGATTTGCGTTTGCCTTTGAAATCCGAACCGCTCTTTTTAAAGCCTTCGCTGCGTGGTTTAAAACCATCTTCACTGCGTTCGCTGCGGATTTTTCCACTAAAACCGCCTTCGCTACGCGGCTTAGCGCCTTTGCGATCACCGAATTTACGGTCACGGTCTCCGTAGCTGCCTTTGGCAAATCTGCCGCCTTTCGTTCTGCCGCCGGTAGACTTGCGTTTACGGGTCGGCTCCATACCTTCTACGGTTACTTCATTTAATTTACGGCCGATGTATTTTTCGATTTTGTGCACTTTAATATATTCGTTCACTTCTGCAAACGTCACCGCAATACCGGTACGGCCTGCACGGCCGGTACGACCGATGCGGTGCACATAATCTTCCGCCTGTTTCGGCAAATCGTAGTTAATCACATGAGTAATGGTCGGCACATCGATACCGCGCGCAGCCACATCGGTTGCCACCAAGATTTTGCAACGGCCTTTGCGCAAATCCATCAAGGTGCGGTTACGCCAGCCTTGCGGCATGTCACCGTGTAAGCAATTGGCAGCAAAGCCTTTTTCATACAACTCATCGGCCAAAACTTCGGTCATGGCTTTGGTTGAAGTGAAAATCACGCATTGGTCGATACTGGCATCGCGCAAAATATGGTCGAGCAAACGGTTTTTGTGGCGCATATCGTCGCAATATAATAATTGCTCTTCGATTTTACCTTGGTCGTCAACGCGCTCAACTTCAATCACTTCCGGATTTTTGGTCAATTTGCGTGCCAATTTGCCGACGGCACCGTCCCAAGTCGCAGAGAATAATAAGGTCTGGCGGTCTTTTGGCGTGGCTTCAACGATGGTTTCGATGTCGTCGATGAAACCCATGTCCAGCATGCGGTCGGCTTCGTCCAGAATCAATACTTCCAAACGATCAAAATCAATTTTGCCGCTGCCCATCAAGTCCATCAAGCGCCCCGGAGTGGCCACCACCAAATCAACCGGCTTGCTCAAAGCGCGGGTTTGATAGCCGAACGACGCACCGCCAACAATGCTGACGGTGCGGAACCAGCGCATATTTTGTGCATAAGTCAACGCATTTTTCTCAACTTGCGCAGCCAATTCGCGGGTCGGGGTCAATACCAAAGCACGTGGGCCTTTGCCGTTTTTTTCGCTGCGTTTGATCAAACGTTGCAGGGTCGGCAGCAGGAATGCGGCGGTTTTCCCCGAACCTGTTTGCGCCGATGCCATGATGTCGCGGCCTTCCAAAGCCACCGGCACCGACTGCGCCTGAATCGGGGTTGGCGATTCGTAGCCCGCGCTTTGCAGCGCAGACAAAATGTTTTTATCAAGGTTTAAATCAACAAATTTAATAGACATGGCTATCCTAAAGACACAACAACAACTTCCGACTGAACATTTCAGACGGCCTGAAGCAAAGGATAAGTAACGGGAAATAAGTTACAAGGTTGTCGCAAGCCCTTTGGCTTGTAAGTTAACATCGACGACAACCTGCAAATATGCGTGAAAGCAAAAAAGATATAAGAAACGCGGCAGAATACCGGTTAATAGGTTTGAAGACGATGGCTTCATAAAAATAAAGACGAATGACGGATAATATAGATTTTGCCATATTCGGTCAAGCACAAATGAGTCAATTGGCGTAAAATAGCCATTTTATTCAGCAGGCCGTCTGAAAATGACCGACATCACACCATTTGCCAACCGCTTGGGAAAAAACATCAAACACCTGATGAAATGGGCCAAACGCAACCAAATCGAAGCATGGCGCATCTACGACCGCGACATTCCTCAGTTCCCTTTCGCCATCGATGTGTATGGCGGCCATATTCATTTGCAGGAATACGACACCGGCTGGCTGATGCAGCCGGAAGAATATGAAGCATGGTTGGCCGATGTTTTGGAAGCCATCGGCTTTGTAACCGGTTTTTCGCCCGAACAAATCCACCTCAAACGCCGCGAACGCCAAAAAGGTACGCAACAATATGAAAAAACCGGCAAATCCGGCGAAGATTTTGTGATCAGCGAAAATGGCCGCCGCTTTTGGGTCAACCTTGATAAATATTTAGACACAGGCCTTTTTCTCGACCACCGCAACACCCGTAAAAAAGTCGGCAACAACGCCCGGGGCAAACGCTTTTTAAACCTGTTTTCCTACACCGGCAGCTTTACCGTATATGCTGCAACCGGCGGCGCAACCGGTAGTGAAACTGTCGATTTATCCAATACTTATCTTGATTGGGCAAAACGCAATTTTGAATTAAACGGCATCGATTCAAACGCTCATAAAATCGTGCGCGCCGATGTGTTTCAATACTTAAAAAACGCCGAAGCCGAAGGCAAAAAGTTTGACCTGATTGTGATGGATCCGCCGAGCTTTTCCAACAGCAAAAAAATGCTGGATATTCTCGACATCCAGCGCGACCAAATGACCTTAATCAACGGCGCCATGAAACTGCTGGCTTCAGACGGCCTGATGTATTTTTCAAACAATCTACGCAGCTTTGGATTGAATCCCGAAATCAGCGAAAAATACGCCGTCAAAGACGTGACCAAACAATCCGTTCCCGATGATTTCCGCAACAAAAAAATCCACCAATGCTGGGAAATCCGCCACAAATAGTTTCAGACGGCCTGAAACCAAACAAAGCCGTCTGAAAAACAATTGATTAGAAAACAAGGAGATATAATGTCTTCACCTGAATTGATTTCACGCAATAAAATGTTCAATGGCCATCAAGAGCGCTACTGCCATGCCTCAAGTGCCAACGGCTGCGACATGACTTTCAGCATTTACCTGCCGCCGCAAACACTTCAAGGCTACCATGTGCCGGTGTTGTATTGGCTCTCCGGCCTGACTTGTACCGATGAAAACTTTACCCAAAAATCCGGTGCGCAACGCTTTGCCGCACAATGGGGCATTGCCTTAGTCATGCCCGACACCTCGCCGCGCGGCGGCAACGTTGCTGATGACGAAGGCTACGACTTGGGCAAAGGCGCAGGTTTTTATGTCAACGCTACGCAAGCGCCTTGGGCAGAACATTACCGCATGTACGACTACATCGTCGAAGAATTGCCCGCTTTGATTGAAGCCAATTTTCCGGTGACCGGACAGCGCAGTATTTTCGGCCACAGCATGGGCGGCCACGGCGCATTGCAAATTGCTTTGAAAAATCCCGACCGCTACGCTGCCGTTTCTGCTTTCGCTCCGATTGTGAACCCGAGCCAAACACCGTGGGGACAAAAAGCCTTCGCCGCCTATTTGGGCGATGATCCAACCGCATGGCAAGCCTACGACAGCACCGCCCTCGTTCAGACGGCCTCGAAAAAACTGCCGATTCTCATCGACCAAGGCGATGCCGATCCGTTTTATCCGAAAGAATTGCAACCGGAAACCTTCGTCAACGCTGCCCGCGGTAATGGATTTAACGTTCAATTCAAACAACGCGCAGGGTATGACCACAGCTATTTCTTCATCGCCAGCTTTATCGACAGCCACATCGAATTTCATGCCGAAGCATTGGGGCTGTAATTATCCGCGTAGCTATTCACTAAGGCCGTCTGAAAATACACATTATTTTTCAGACGGCGTTTTTGCGACTACATCCTATTCATATCAAATAATTACTATTTTTTACATGAAAACCGATAATATCTATCCATATTGTTAAGAATTCCAAATAAGATATTGTAATCATTAGTTTATCAGGATAATACCCTTTTATCTTTTAATTGATTTAAATCAATAATCATTCTTATATTGATAGACAAAACCACCATTTAGAAATAAAGTTACATTATTATTCACGCCAATTTGAAGGAAAATAAAATGAGTACTCAGCGTAATGTCAATGGCAAAGTAATTTTATGGACAACCTTAATCGGTGGTTTCATTAGCTCTTTGGTGAAATGGGGCTCAGAAGTAAACATGCCGCCGCGTATGCCGGGCGAAATTTCGCCACCGGGTGCCAATATCGATGCGTGGCTTGGCTGGTTGGGTTTTAACCAGCATTCCTTGGATTACATGTTTCAAGGCAACAGCATTTTAGGCGCAGTGACGCTGTATCACTGGCTGTTTAGCTTTGTGTTTGCATTTGTTTATGTAGTCGGCTCGATGTATTGGTCGAAAATGCGTGCATGGTACGGCGCGTTATACGGCATCATTATCACCGTGGTTATGCATGGCGCTTTGATTCCGATGTTCGGCTTCCGCTACCCTGCTTACGCGCCCGAAGGCGTGAATGGTTGGCTGTGGAATCTAAACGCCGCCGAATTGTGGAGCGAATTCTTAGGCCATATTTACTGGTCGGTTTCGATTGAGATTTGTATGATTGCCGTTTTGGCACACTTTGCCCGCCCGATTTACGGTGTATGGTGGAAAGATTAATAATTTAGTTTTGATGGCTTAAAGGCCGTCTGAAAAGCCACACAGCTTTTCAGACGGCCTTTTGCTATAATCGCCATTCTGATTTTAAGTTTTTTACACGGAAAATTGCCATGTCCCGAATTGCCGCCCTGCCCGATCATCTCGTCAACCAAATTGCCGCCGGCGAAGTGGTTGAACGGCCTGCCAATGCGTTGAAAGAAATTGTTGAAAACAGCATCGATGCAGGTGCAACGGCGATTGATGTCGAGCTTTCCGGCGGCGGCATCCGCCTGATTCGCGTGACCGACAACGGATCGGGTATTCACGCCGATGACATTGAATTAGCGCTACACCGGCATGCCACCAGTAAAATCAAAAGCTTAAACGATTTGGAACATGTCGCCAGCATGGGCTTTCGCGGCGAAGGTTTAGCCAGCATCGCGTCAGTATCCCGCCTGACCTTAACCAGCCGTCAAGCCGCCAGTGCACACGCCAATCAAGTGAAAGCGGAAGACGGCAAAATCAGCGGGCCAATCGCAGCGGCGCATCCTGCCGGTACCACCGTCGAAGTGGCCGAGCTTTTCTTTAATACGCCTGCGCGGCGCAAGTTTCTCAAATCGGAAAACACCGAATACGCCCATTGCGCCACCATGTTCGAACGCTTGGCCTTAGCGCATCCGCACATCGCCTTTTCACTCAAGCGCGACGGCAAAAGCGTATTTCAGTATCCGATCCAAAGCTTAACTCAGCGTATTGCGGCGATTGTCGGCGATGATTTTCAGACGGCCTCACTGGAAATCGACAGCGGCAACGGTGCTTTGCGTTTATACGGTGCGATTGCCAAACCCACTTTTGCCAAAGGTAAAACCGACAAGCAATATTGCTTCGTCAACCACCGCTTTGTGAAAGACAAAGTCATCATACACGCAGTGAAACAGGCTTACCGCGATGTGCTGCACAATGCGCTGACACCGGCTTTTGTGCTGTTTCTCGATTTGCCGCCGGAAGCGGTGGATGTCAACGTGCATCCGACCAAAACCGAAATCCGTTTCCGCGACAGCCAGCAGGTGCATCAATTGGTGTTCCACACCCTCAACAAAGCCCTGGCCGGCACCCGCGCCGACCAAACCGAAAGTGTTACCAACGCCGGCGGCATTCTGCACGATATACTGGGTACGGACAGGCCGTCTGAAACAGAAAACATGCCAAGCAATATGCCGCCCGAACATTCCGCCCAAGCGGAAAACCAAGTGTTTCACACCAACTATGCCAATATCGCCCGCCCGAATGTTTCAGACGGCCTGCCATCTTCTTCCGGCAAAAGCGCACCCATGCCTTATCAAGCCGCACGCACACCGCAGCAGCGTTCGCTGTCCCTGCGCGAAAGCCAAGCGGCGATAAACACTTATGCCGAATTGTTCAAGCGCACCAAACCTGACGACGACATCGAGTTGGCGCAATTCGAACAAACCCGGTTTGGTGGCACCGAGCCTCATATTTCCCCAATGCCCAACCCGCTTTCAGACGGCCTAAGCCGCCCGGAAACGCCGCCGCTCGGTTTTGCCATTGCCCAATTATTAGGCATTTACATTCTCGCCCAATCCGAAGAAAGCCTTCTGCTGGTCGATATGCATGCCGCCGCCGAGCGAGTGAATTACGAAAAAATGAAAAGCCAGCGAGATAATCTGGGCAGCCTGCAAAGCCAACGGCTGCTGATTCCCGTTACCTTCGCCGCCAGCCACGAAGAATGCGCCACCCTTGCCGACCATGTCGAAACCTTGCAGGCATTCGGCTTGGATATGTCCGATATGGGCGGCAACACCATCGCCGTGCGCGCCGTACCCAATATGCTGGGGAAAGCCGATGTTGCCGCTCTGGCCAAAGACGTGTTGCAAGAGTTGGCACAGACCGGCGGGAGCCAAACCATTGCCGCGCGTGAAAACCAAATCTTGGCCACCATGTCATGCCACGGCTCCGTGCGCGCCGGCCGACAGCTCACCATTCCCGAAATGAATGCCCTGCTGCGCGACATGGAAAACACCCCGCGCAGCAACCAATGCAACCACGGTCGCCCGACTTGGGTAAAACTGACTTTGAAAGAATTGGATGCGTTGTTTTTGCGCGGGCAGTAAAGAATTGAATTTGAATGATTGCTGATTAAATAACAAGGCCGTCTGAAAGCTTCAGACAGCCCTAAAAACAAGAATTACAAACAGATGAAGTAGGCAGATTGGTGCATGATTCAACATCTTCTAAATACGAACAGCCTGTTGAGCGTATCAAATCAATCTACAAAATGAAAATGTGACGAAAGAAAAGCCGTCTGAACTTCAACCTTTCAGACGGCATTTTCAATCGATTCCCAACCGATATTATTCAGCTTCAACCGTTTTCTTTTTTCTCGGCTTGCGGCGGCGTTTGCGTTTCGGTGCTTCGCTGTCACCGCGATATTCCTGCTGCTGGCGTTGCTGCGCGGCCATACTCATTTGGCTGCGGGTTTCGTCATCGGCATGTTGGAAGATTGTCCACCACTGCACGGCGGCATTGTCCACCTCGCCGACTTGACCGCGCAACACGAGAAAATCGTAAGCTGCGCGGAAACGCGGTTGGCTTAATAATTTGTGCGGGCGTACACCGCGTATATTGTCAAATTGCGGTTGCAACTGCCAAATTTCGCGCATGGTGGCGGAAAAGCGTTGCGGCACGCCCCAGCCCTTTTCAACGGTATCGCGCAAAGTGATGATGGCATCGTTTAATGCCGGCGCCGATTTTTGGCCTTGCTGTTGATATGCCTGCCAATAAGCGTTTAGCTGCGGCCACAAAATTGCTGCCAACACGAAACCGACCGACACGGATTTATCGGCGCGCAAACGCTCGTCGGTATTTTTCAGCGCAATGGCGATGATGCGGTTTTCGGCTTTATCTGCGGATTTCAAAGCGGTTAACAGCGGATGAATATCGTTGCCCACGCCTAAGGTATTCAGCTTTTGCAGGCATTGGCGGGCATGGCCGGAAAACAGCAGCTTCATGATTTCATCAAACAATCGCGCCACCGGCTCGTTTTTCAGACGGCTTGCATATTGCGGAATCGCAGCGGCGGTATGTTCTTCCACATCAAAACCGAGTTTGCCCGATAATCGAACCGCACGCAAAATACGCACCGGATCCTCTTGATAACGCTCGGCCGCTTCGCCGATCATCACCAGTTTCCGGTCGGCAATATCATTCACGCCTTGATGGAAATCGAGAATTTCTTCATTAATCGGGTCGTAATAAAGCGCATTACAGGTGAAGTCGCGACGCATGGCATCTTCTTCGATGCTGCCGTAGGTATTGTCTTTCATGATGCGGCCATGCGCGTTTTGCACAGCTTTATTACCGCCACGGAAAGTGGTGACTTCGATGGTTTCGGGACCGACCGTCACATGCACAATTTGGAAGCGGCGGCCGATGATGCGGCTGCGGCGGAAAATCTTATGCACTTGCTCTGGCGTGGCGTTGGTAGCAACGTCAAAATCTTTCGGTTCCACGCCCAACAACAAGTCGCGCACCGCACCGCCGACCACATAGGCTTGAAAGCCTTCTTTATTCAATCGTTTCACCACTTTTTCGGCGGCAAAGCTCAACATATCCGCGCTGATGCGGTGTTCGCTATACGGTAAAACCGTTTTTTGCACCGCTTTGCCTGCTTTCGACGGCAAAACTTTGTGCAACCATTTTTTCAACATACTCAAGATTCTTTTCAATTGAGGCCGTCTGAAACGCTGACAGCGGGAAGCAACCTTTGCACAATATTCTGTGGGCAAAACATTGTGCAAAGGTTTCAGACGGCCTTTCATTTAAAATTCAAACCGCAAAACACCCCGAACCGACATTTTGCAACAATAATCCGCCATTATACCCGAAACCCTGTTTTCCCCAACAAAATCAGCTATAATAACGCCCTTAACGCACTTTACGCGCCTTTGGAGCAACAAAAATGTATCACTACAAATCCGATGCCACCCAATTTTTAGACCAATTGATTGCCGGCAATCCCGAGCTGGAGCAAGAACGTTTGGCCAACCGCGGTTTATTATGGGATGTCGAACTCAAGCCTGAAGAGCAAGCCGGTTTTGAAGCCGCAAAAGTGGCGAAAAAACCTTACACTTACTACCAAGATTGATGGTTCAGGCGGCATGACCACCCACACGCACAACATCGCGCCGGAACTGCAGGATTATCTGAATGCCATTGGCGAAACAGAACACCCGGTGCTTGCGGCTTTGCGCAACCGCACGGCGCATCACCGCTTGGGCAAAATGGCGATTGCACGCGAACAAGCGGCTTTGCTGACTTGGTTGGCACGTTTGCTCAAAGTGGAAAACTATCTGGAAGTGGGCGTATTCACCGGATACAGCAGCACGGCAATGGCCTTAGCCCTGCCCGAAACCGGCCGCATCACCGCCTGCGACATCAATGTAACCTTTACCGACATCGCCCGCGAAACCTGGCAGGCTGCCGGTGTGGCACACAAAATCAGCCTGCATCTTCAGCCTGCTTTACTGACGTTGGACGATTTAATCGCCCAAGGCAAAAGCGGCAGCTACGATTTGGCCTTGATTGACGCCGACAAACCGCCCACACCGCAGTATTTCGAGCGTTGCCTGCAATTGGTGCGCAGCGGCGGCGTAGTGGCGATTGATAATGTATTGCTCAATGGCCGCGTGATTCACCAAGTGTCCGGCAATGCCCCGCCAAGCCTGCATATTTTGCGGCAATTCAACCTCAATCTGCCGCACGATAACCGCATTGTGCCGATTACCTTACCCGTCGGAGACGGCTTAACCCTATTATTAAAAAAATAAAAATGACTACTCTCAAGCTCTTCCTTACCGTTTTATCCGCACTCGCCTTAAGCGCGTGCGCCGCCACCCAACCGGCTTCTTATCAGGAAGAATCCTTCATTCTGCCGGACATTCCGGACGGACCCTTGCCACCGCCAAGCGGTATTCCCTATCCTCAATTAAACCAGCAAACCCAAATCGACCAACTGGGCATTCAGGTAGCACGTTTGGAACGCGAAATGGGTACGCTGCAAACCCGCATTGAACATCTCGAACGCGTGAACAAAATCCTGCCCTCCAAACCGGCGGCCAACCCTATTATTACGGTTAAAAAACCGGCTACGGCTCAGCGTTTGAACGATGTCAAACTCAAAGCGGCTTATCTGAAAAACGACGGCGTGGCCGTCAGCGACGCCGATGCAGTGGCGCTGAATGAAACGCGCCTGTACAACCAAGCCTTGAAATATTACCAACGCGGCAATTATGTAGCGGCTGCGGCGGTATTGCGCGGCGCAGACGGCGGTAATGGCAGCGAAGCGGCACGCCGCAATATGTATTTGTTGCTGCAAAGCCAACAACGCATTGGCAATTGTGAATCGGTGATTGAAATCGGCGGCCGCTATGCCAACCGTTTCCGCCGCAGCGCCCAAGCGCCGGAAGCACTCTTCAGCATTGGCCATTGCCAATACAACATGCAGCAAAAAGACATCGCCCGCAGCACATGGCGCAAACTGATTCAGACTTATCCCGACAGCGATGCTGCCAAACGCGCCGCAGTCAGAATCAAACAACGCTAAACGGTTTTCAGACGGCCTTTGGCATCATGCAGGCCGTCTGAAATTTTTATTTATTTGAATGCCTTATTTTTGGAGAAAAATCATGGTTCAAGTCGGCATTATTATGGGCAGCAACAGCGATTGGCCGGTTATGCAGCAGGCCGCGCAGTTTTTAAAAGAGTTTGGCGTAGAATTTGAAGCGCGTGTCGTTTCCGCACACCGCACGCCGGATTTGATGTTTGAATACGCCGAAACCGCTCGCGAGCGCGGTATTAAAGCGATTATCGCCGGTGCCGGCGGCGCGGCGCACTTACCGGGCATGGTAGCTGCGAAAACAACCGTACCGGTATTGGGTGTGCCGGTACCGAGCAAATATTTGCGCGGCGAAGATTCTTTGCTGTCTATCGTGCAAATGCCTAAAGGCGTGCCGGTGGCGACATTTGCCATCGGCGAAGCCGGTGCGGCCAATGCAGCGCTGTTTGCCATTTCTTTGCTGGCGAACGAAAACCCTGAATTAGGGCAAAAGCTGGCGGATTTTCGAGCCAAACAAGAGCAAACAGTTTTAGCAATGACACTGGAAGATTAAATAATCTCGTTCTAAGATATCAATCAAGGCCGTCTGAATGTTCAGACGGCCTCGATTATTTCCTATTAGGAAAAATTATTTCAATCTTTACTCACTAGATTTAACCCACCATAAAAAATGCCGATTACTCCCTGACAGAAAATACTGCATAAAAACCTTTTACCATGCCGCCAATACACGCGGAGAAGTCCACCACGGCCGGCTGCACAGCCGTCATACCTCTTTGCCGACTATCACAATCCCCAGCAGACAAACTTCGGTGCCTTGCGCGTAATCAACGACGACCATGTTACCGCCGGTATGGGGTTCGGTACGCATCCGCATCACAATATGGAAATTATCTCGATTCATTATCCGGTGATTTGGCACACCGCGACAGCATGGGTAAAGCCAGCGTTATTCGCGGCGACGACATTCAAGTGATGTCCGCCTAAACCGGCGTAACCCGCAGCGAAATGAACCCCAATCCCGATCAAGATGTCAAATTCCTGCAAATTTGGGTATTTCCGTGCGAGAAAAATGTTACCCCGCGCTATTAACAAATCACGCTGGCAAGCGACATTGCGCATCAAGATTTTCAGCAAATTCCTTTACCTAATCCCGACAAATAAAGGCGTATGGATACACCAAGATGCCTGGTTCTCGCCGGCTAAATTTTCAGATGGCATGAATAAAACCTATCAACTCAAACAGTCCGATAATGGTGTTTACGCTTTTGTGATCAAAGGTCGTGCCAAAAATTGGCAAAACGTGGCGGCTTGGGAATTTGGGAAACCGTCAGCTTTACCATCGAATCCATCGGCGACAGCGAAATCTTGCTGATAGAAGTGCCGATGAGCTTTTAAATTAGGCAAAAGAAAGGCCGTCTGAAAAACATTTCTGCTTTTCAGACGGCCTATTTATGTACTAACTCAAATCAAGCCGCTGCCTTGGGCTTTTTGTTTGGCCTGACCGAATTCCAGTTTGCTCAACGCAGAAAGGTAGGCTTTGGCGGTAGCAACCAAAACATCGGTATCTGCGCCTTGGCCATTCACCACACGGTCGCCGCGTTGCAGTCGGACGGAGGTTTCGCCTTGGCTTTCCGTACCTTGGGTCACGGCGTTTACCGAATAAAGTTGCAGGGTTGCGCCGCTTTGCGCCACGCTTTCGATGGCTTTGAAAATCGCATCAACAGGGCCTGAACCGTTGGCTGTCGCGCGGTGTTCGCTGCCATTCACGCTGAACACGATTTCGGCAGTCGGCAGTTCGCCGGTTTCGGTGTGGATTTTTTGCGAAATAAATTTGTACTGCTCGGTTGCCAAAGTCATTTCATCGGATACCAAAGCGTGCAAATCTTCATCGAAAATTTCACGTTTTTTGTCGGCCAGCTCTTTAAAGCGGGCAAATGCGGCGTTAAGGGCTTCTTCGCTTTCCAGTTCGATACCCAATTCCTGCAATTTGGTTTTAAAGGCATTGCGGCCGGAAAGTTTGCCCAAGCTCAGGCGGTTGGTCGCCCAACCTACTGATTCGGCAGACATAATTTCATAAGTTTCCCGGTGTTTCAACACGCCGTCCTGATGAATGCCGGATTCGTGGGCAAAGGCATTGGCGCCGACAATGGCTTTGTTCGGCTGCACCGGATAGCCGGTAACGGTGGATACCAGTTTGGAAGACGGCACGATTTGGGTGGTGTCGATTCCGGTTTCCAAGCCGAACAAATCGTTGCGCACTTTCAATGCCATCACGATTTCTTCAACCGAGGCATTACCTGCACGCTCACCCAAACCGTTAACGGTACATTCCACTTGGCGTGCGCCGCCTTTGAGTGCCGACAGCGAATTGGCCACAGCCAAGCCCAAGTCGTTATGACAGTGTGCCGACCACACGACTTTGCCGCTGTTCGGCGTTTTGGCAATCAGTTCGCGGAAAAATTCTTCGGTTTTATACGGAATCGAATAGCCGACGGTATCGGGAATATTGATGGTGGTTGCGCCGGCTTCAATCACCGCACCGCAGATTTCTGCCAAAAAGTCGATTTCGGAACGCAATGCGTCTTCGCAGGAAAATTCTACGTCATCAGTATATTCTTTGGCGATTTTCACTGCTTTTACCGCTGCCTCAACCACTTGTTTCGGCTTCATTTTCAGCTTGTATTCCATGTGAATCGGGCTCGTGGCGATAAAGGTGTGAATCCGTTTTTTCGGCGCAGGCGCAACCGCTTCGCCGGCTTGGCGGATATCCCGTTCTACCGCACGCGACAGCGAGCAGACAGTGGATTTGGTAATAATTTTGGCAATCGAATGAACCGCATCAAAATCGCCCGGGCTGGCGGCGGCAAAACCTGCCTCAATGACATCAACGCCCATTTTTTCCAACTGGCGGGCAATGCGGATTTTTTCTTCTTTGGTCATAGCGGCACCCGGCGACTGTTCGCCGTCGCGCAGGGTGGTATCAAAAATAATAACGCGGTTTGTTTGTGTCATTTCGCTTCTCTCCAGAGCGTTTTGGTTGTGTAAAAACGCATTTAAATCAATCGGTCTGCCCTGCGCTTCCGCCAAAGCAGTCAATTTTTGCAGCTGCGCCAAAGGCAAAGAGCCGCGGGTACGCCATTTATAGATGGCTGCCGTGGTTGCCGCATTTTCAGGGTCGTGCTGCTGCAATGCTTCCGCCAAGGCGTTGACGCCGCCGAAATAAGCGACCAAGCGGTCAATGTCCAGTTGCATAGTGTTCCTTGTCTAAAACTTTGGAAATTTTTTAGTTGAGTTAGAAAGTATTATACGCAAATTAGACAAAACGACAATAATTTTTTTACTAAAAATCTCATAAATATTTTGCACGGCTTATTTTTTATACATATTGTCCAATTTAATCGTTATTAATGAGGCCGTCTGAAAAATATAGTACACTCTCAAGCCTCTGCAAATATGTGATTTCCCATGAATTCGCTGATTCCCACTTCTCAACATACCGAAATCGAATGGCGCAACCAAAGTACGCAAAAGCCGCCACAAAAAGCAGTTTATCTGCACGACGCTAACACCGACACGGTATTAAAAGCCGCCTACGGACACACCGCCACGGTTTGGACAGGCGATTTTCACCAAGCCAAGCAGGTGTTGGCTGCCATGAAAAAGCGTGTGCGCAAACCGGCCAAATCTAAGCAAACGCCTGTTGATGTTCAGACGGCCTTTCATACCCATCGCATGCGGCAGGCGCAGCAAAGCCGCGTGTTAAACATGTTGGCAGTGGAGATCAGCGCAGGATTTACGCTGAATATTCCCCGTGCGCCCAATATCCGTTCCGCACTTTTGGACGTGTTCGGCGAAGAAAATGAACGTGCCTTTTTATTGCCGTTAAATCAGTTGCTTGGCTTTATCGGTGCGCACGAATGGCACAAAAAAGGCATTCATCTCGAAGCCTTAGGCGGTAAAATCCATGTGCCCTTTGGTGTGTTTTCGCCTTTACGCGGCGAATATCTGGACTTAATCGCCACGGCACCGCTCGATTCAAACTTTCAGACGGCCTTTGACATCGGCACAGGCTCGGGTGTCATCGCCGCCCTGTTGGCCAAGCGCGGCATTGCCCGCATCACCGCCACCGACAACAACCCGCAAGCCATCGGTTGCGCTACAAAAAATATCAGCAATCTCGGCTATGAAAAGCAAGTTGAAATTCAAACAGCAAACCTGTTCCCCGAAGGGCGTGCCGATTTAATCGTCTGCAATCCGCCCTGGCTGCCCGCCAAACCTACCTCGCCCATCGAAACCGCCCTATACGACCCCGATCACGGCATGCTCAAGGCTTTTCTCAACGGCGTCGGCAAACACCTGAACGACAACGGCGAAGCATGGTTGATTATTTCCGACTTGGCCGAGCATTTACGTTTGCGCCGGCCCGATGAATTACGCTCATGGTTTCAGACGGCCTCACTGGAAATCATCGATATGCTGCATATCAAACCGGAACACGGCAAAGCCGCCAATCCCGATGATCCGCTTGCTTTTGCCCGCTCGCAGGAAACCACATTTCTCTACCGCTTGAAAATGGCTTAAAAAATATAAAAAAGCCGTCTGGATTTTCCGGACGGCTTTTTTTAAATGATCAAACCTATTTACCCTTCACATCAATAATCCACACTTCCGCTTGAGAACCCAAGCGCATGGGGATGCCCCAGAAGCCGTAGCCCGATGTCACAAAATAATGGCCGTTGCCGATGGCTTCATAGCCGTAGGCCACGCGGTTGATGGTTTGCACAATTAAGTTGGCCGGCGCCACTTGGCCGTTGTGCACATGGCCGGACACTTGGATATCCACCGGTAATTTAGCGTGCAAATCAATTTCAGACGGCCTGTGATCCAGCAGCAAAACCGGCAGATTGGTGTTGTGGCCTTGCAATAGCTGCTCGGTGGACGGACGCGATTTGTCCATATCATCGTTACGGCCGACCAGCAGCAAACCATGCGATTCGATGGTCTCGTTCACCAGCACGCGGATGCCGGCTTTTTCCAATTCGGCATAAATTTCGTTTTGATGACCGAACAAATCATGATTGCCCAGCGTGGCATACACACCTAAAGGCGCGGTCAGCTTGGCCAAATGCGGCCGCATGTTTTTGGCGACATACACTTCGGTATCGTCATCCATCAAATCACCCGGCAGCAAAATCAAATCGACTTTTTCCCGCTGCATGATGGCGGCGAGTTTGTCCAATTGTTTGGTGCCCATCAGCAAGCCCAAATGAGTGTCGCTGGCCAAACCGATGCGCAGCGGGCGGTCTAGTTTCTTATTGATGGTAATGCTTTGACGGCGCACAACAGGCGTATAGGCGTTGTACACCGATAAAACAGTCAAGAACACGAGAAACAGTGGTGCAAACAATCGCAAGCTACGCGATAAAGGCGGCTGTGCCATAAATTTGCGCAGCAATAAATACAGGATAAACGTTGCCAGTGCCGAATACATCACAAACAGCAGCAACACCATCCAAAACGCCGTCACGCGGAAAATAGCGTGATCGACTTTCAGCAACAGGCCGACAATCAGACTATTGGTAATAAAATAGGCCAAACCCATCAGCCGGCGACGGCCGTGTTTGGCGATAAACGGTGCCAGCAGCCATTGCAGCGAGCACCCCAAACCAAAGGTAAAGAGCTGCATCAACACCAACACAATAATAAAAAAACCGATGCGCATGAGTAAACCTGTCTAAAAATAAGGCGCACATTCTAGCATAAAGCCGTGTCAACAAAGGCCGTCTGAACACAAACAACTGTAAACCGCCTAGATGAATTGCGTTATAATATTGCCCGATGAAACTGATATTTGGAAGAAAACCATGAATCCGCAAACCGCCATTATCTCCGACCACGCCAAATCGGGCGTGTTTATCGAAGCCGGCATCCGCATCGGCCAAATCGATGCCGTCAAAGCCGCTTGCCGCGACAGCGTTGCCCGTCTTCAGGCTTTGCAGGCCAAGTTTCCGCAAGCCGATTTGGGCTTGGTCATCGCCTTTGGCAGCAAAGCCTGGCGCATTTTCGGCCATGCCGGCGAAGGCAGTGAAATCAAACCGTTTACCCCTTTGGGCAACGGCTTGGCACCGGCCACGCAGCAAGACGTTTTGATTCACATTCAATCGCTGCAACAAGATGCGGCTTTGGCTTTGGCGCAAAACGTATTGGAAACCTTCGGCGACAGCTTAACCATCGTCACCGAAGAACACGGCTACCGCCTGTATCAAGAGCGCGGTTTGGACGGCTTTGTCGACGGTACGGAAAACCCGCAAGGCCAAGCCATTTACGAAGCGGGCATTATTCCTGAAGGCCAAGCCGATGCGGGCGGCAGCTATGTGTTGCTACAAAAATACCGCCACGATTTGAAACGCTGGGGTAAAGTCGATGTGCCGCACCAAGAAAGCTACATCGGCCGCAGCAAGGAAACCGATGAAGAGCTGGATAAAAGCGTTCGGTTGGCCGATTCGCACTTAGGCCGCGTAGACTTGAAAGAAAACGGCATCGGCCTGAAAATCGTGCGCCGCAGCCTGCCCTATGGCAAAATCACCGGCGAACACGGCTTGATGTTCCTCGCCTATTGCCACACGCTGCACAACATCGAAGCGCAATTATCGAGCATGTTCGGCGAAACCGACGGCAAAGTCGATTTGCTGCTGAAACATATTACGACTGCTGTTTCCGGTGCGTATTATTTCGCGCCGTCGGTTGAGCGTTTGCAAAACCTTTAACCGGCAATTTGATATTTAAAGGCCGTCTGAAAGTCCATGAGTTTTCAGACGGCCTCTGTTATGATAAGCACATTCTTTTTCATTCAAGCCTTTTGCGATTATGTCCCGTTCCGTTCACGCTTTTGCGCCGCTGTCGATTCCCATCCGAGGCACCAACCTGATTGAAGCATCCGCCGGCACCGGCAAAACTTACGGCATCGCCGCCCTGTTTACCCGTTTGATTGTGTTGGAAAAAATGCCGGTAGATAAAGTGTTGGTAGTGACCTTCACCAAAGCCGCCACCGCCGAGCTCAAAACCCGTCTGCGCGCGCGCTTGGACGAAGTGTTGCAAGCCTTGGAAAGCGTGGACAATGCTGCCGGAGATTCAGACGGCCTCAACCAATATTGCGAACGCGAACACCCCGGAGATGTGTTTCTCAAAGGCTTGCTGCAAAAAGCGTTAGAACAAGAAAGCCAAGCACGCTTAATCGTGCGCCTGAAAGCCGCCGTCGGCGATTTCGACAATGCTTCGATTTACACCATTCACGGCTTTTGCCAGCGTGTGCTGCGTGATTTCGCCTTTTTGTGCCAAACGCAATTTGATGTCGAGCTTACCGACGACAGCCGCGAGCGTTTGCTGGTGCCTGCACAGGATTTTTGGCGTAAGCGCGTGAGCAATAACCCGCAATTGGCCAAGCTGGTTTTCAAACACCAATACACGCCGCAAAACATGTTGGCCGAGATGCAAAGCTTTACCTGCCGCCCGTATTTGCGTTTCAGACGGCCCGAAAGCCTTTTGGCCGAATCGCAGCAAAACGCTGCCCGGACATGGGCGGACGTCAAAGCCAATCTGCCCAAACTGGAAGAAACTTTTTGGCGGATTCACCCCAATCTGAACGGCAACAGCTACCGAACCGACACTTTCCAAGAATTGTTCAACCGGCTCAAACACGCTGCCGAACAAGATTATCTGCCGAAAAATCACGACAAATTGCCGATGTTCGGTGCAGACGTGTTGGGCGGCAAAGCCAAAAAAGGCCAAAGCCTTGATGCCGCCGCCCTGGCTGATTTGCAGATGCTGGCCAATCTCGGGCGCGATTTGACCCAAGCCGCCGCAGAAGAAGAAAACGCCCTTACCCTGCTCAAACTCGACCTGCTGGACTATATCGACCAAGCCTTGGCCGAACAGAAAAAATCCCGCCGCGAACGCACGTTTGACGATTTGTTGTTAGATGTGTCCGACGCGCTGCAACCGGCCAATCCGCACGCCCAAGCCTTGGCCGAAGCGGTAGCATCTACTTGGCAAGTCGCCCTGATTGACGAATTCCAAGACACCGACCCGCTGCAATACCGGATTTTCAGTGAGATTTTTATCCGCCAAAACAAGCCGTTGTTTCTAGTCGGCGACCCCAAGCAGGCGATTTACAGTTTCCGCGGTGCCGACATTTATGCCTATCTGCAGGCGGCGGAAGATGCGCAACAGCATTACACGCTGGCAACCAATTTCCGCAGCCATGCCAAGCTGATTAACGGCATTGGAGCGCTGTTCCGATGTAAAAACCGCCCGTTTGTGTTGGAAAATATTGATTACAACCCGGTCGGTGCGGCGCGTGAAGAAAGCCGTTTGTCACCAAGCCGCCCTGCTGTTCAGGTACGTTGGCTGCACGGCGACGAAACCGAGCCGCTGAACAAAGATGCCTTGCGCAAACGTGCCGCCGGATATTGCGCCGATGAAATCGCTTTTGCCTTAAACGAAGCGGCGGAAGGCCGTCTGAATTTCAAAGGGCAGCCGTTGGAACAGGGCAACATTGCCGTATTGGTACGCACCCACAACGAAGGCAGCATGATTGCGCAAGCTTTGAAATCACGCCGCATCCAAAGCGTATTACTGCACCGGGAATCCGTGTTCGCCTCGCCCGAAGCGCAAGGCTTGGCAGCTCTATTGGATTTCTGGCTCAATCCGCACCGCACCGAATCACTGCGTTTTGCCTTAAGCAGCGTGCTGTTCGGCTACGATGCCGATGCACTTTACGCACTCAACCAAAGCGAAGCCGACCTGTTGGCGTGGATTGAGTCCGCCGAACACGCCGCCCGGCAATGGCAGCAAAAAGGCATTTACACCGCCATGCAGTATTTTTCTGCAAAACACGGCATCGAAACCCGACTTCTTTCAGACGGCAACGACCGCAGCCTGACCAATTATCATCAATTGCTGGAACGCTTATCCGAAGAAAACGAGCAAAACCGCAGCCCGGCATTGCTGCATCAATGGCTGTTGGCGCAAATTGATCTGGCGGAAAACGGTGACAAAAGCGAAAGCAATGTTTTGCGCTTGGAAAGCGATGACGCCTTGGTCAAAATCGTGACCATGCACGCTGCCAAAGGTTTGCAATATCCACTGGTGTATTGCCCCTTTGTATGGGATGCGCAAGACAATAAAGCACACGATTGGCAGATTCTGCACCGAGATGGCGGCGAAAGTGAATTGCTGGCCAAGCATCAGCTGGATAATGACGACCGCACCCAATTGGCTGACGAAGAAATGGCGGAACGTCTGCGCCTGCTCTATGTTGCCCTTACCCGCGCCGAAGAACAATTGAATATCTACGCTGCCTATTGCCAAGACACCGACGACAACACTTTCGCCTACTTGCTTGAAGGCCGTGCCGACAGCACGCGCGAAGCCGTCCAAGCTGCTTATGAAAGCGAACGCAAAGCCGGAAAAGGCGTCGCAGAAATGGCCATGCTTAAAAACAATTGGATAACATTTATCGACGGTCAGGCCGAAAACGAAAATACCGACTTTACATTCACGGAAGATACGCCCCTCTCCGCCGCTTATCATTCAGGCCAACAAACCGATGTGCAATATCAGGCCGCCGACATTCCGCCGCGCGATTTCGAATACATCCGCCACACCAGCTTCACCGGCTTGAGCCGCCGCGTCAAAGCGTACGACAGCGAACACGAAGAATTGCAACCGGGCTTGGATGCCGCAGAAAGCAACATCAGGCCGTCTGAAAACGTGATTGAAGAAAGCGATGATAACGAATTGAGCATCCATCATTTTCCGCGCGGCACAAATGCCGGTTTGTGCCTGCACGATATGCTGGAAAACCTTGATTTCCAGAGCCCTGCCGCCGAACAAAGCAAACAGATTTTGGAAACCTTAACCCGATACGGCTTTGAAGACAAATGGCTGCCTGCCGTGATGGCTCTGTTGGATTGTTGCCGCGAAACACCGGTTTCAGGCAAAGACACCTTGTCGGACATTCCGGCGGACGAGCGTTTACCCGAAATGGGCTTCACCTTGTATATGCAAGATTTCAACCTTGCCGCATTACGCGCATGGTTTGCCCGGCCGCATTTGGGCTTGCCGCCGGAATGCATTGAAGCGGCGCAAAGGCTGGATTTTCAAGATGTGCAAGGCTATCTCACCGGCTTTATCGACATGACCTGCATCGCTTCAGACGGCCAAGTCTGCGTGATTGACTACAAATCCAATTACTTGGGCGGCAGCACAGCAGCCTACACCCTGCAAGCCATGAATGAAGCCGTGGGTGAACACCACTATTACCTGCAAGCCCTGATTTACGCCATTGCCGTCGGCCGCTATTTCAAATTGCGTGGACTTGCTTTGCCACAAATTGCCGTGCGCTATCTTTTCTTGCGCGGCATGGACGGTCCGGAAAACGGCATTTGGTCGTGGGATATTGATGCAGAAGATTTGGCAGATTGGGTATAACAAGAAAGGCCGTCTGAAACTTATTCGTTTCAGACGGCCTTTTATATTGCTGCTTAAGCCTTACCGTCGGCTTTTAACAGGATTTCGTACAAACGGTCTTTCAATGCCAGTTTTTCTTTTTTCAGTTCTTCAATATCGTCCGAACCTGCAGTTACCGGATTATTGACCAAGCCGGTGATTTTGTCGTCCAATTCGTTATGCTCGTCAAACAAGCGGGCGAAGTGTGCGTCTTCTTGTTTTAATTTAGAAATCAATTCGCGATATTCCGGGAACATATCTGTTTTCCTCTCTTTTTTCAAATCAAAGTAAAAATAACACGGTAAAACCTGTGTCGTGTTGTCGATTTCTTGATTACATTATAGCAAAGGCAATATTTTTAGCCAGCTTTTTTACGGTTGCAACCTGCTTTAAATCAAATTCTTTTTACCAAGGAACAGCCTTTCCCCTGGACGCCGTAAAAACACCGCCCTACAATCATTAAAACATGCAACCGCAAGGACAAAATCATGAATCACACCATCAAAACCATGAAAAACCACCGCGCATTCCGCCACTTCAAAACCGGCATCGCCATGCCTGAGGAAGACGTGCAGAACATCATCGATTGCGCGCGCCAAGCGGCTTCGTGGATGAACGGCCAACACTACACCATCATCAATATCACAGATGAAACCCTACGCAGCCAAATCGCCGCCCTTCAACCGGCCAACCCGCAAGTCGGCACCTGCAGCACATTTTTGATTTTTATCGCCGATTTACACCGCAGCGAATTGTGTTCACAAGCCTGTGACGGCACGTTTGCCGCCGCCCCTCATTCCGACAACTTGATTACCGCCGTCACAGATACCTCGCTGGCGGCACAAAATGCCGTTGTCGCTGCCGAAAGCCTGGGCTACGGCACTTGCTACATCGGCGGCATCCGCATGATTGCGGCGCACATCATCGAATTATTGAATCTGCCGAAAAACACCTTCCCATTATTCGGCCTGTGCATCGGCACGCCCGATATCGAAATGCGCGTCAAACCGCGTTTGCCGGAACACACCGTTTACGCCGAAAACCGCTATCCCGACGACCAAACGCTTTCAGACGGCCTCGAAGCCTACGAGCAAACCATGACTGAATTCGGCGAAGCGCGCGAAAAACTGCCTTACCGCGAAAAATTCGCCCGCTATTACAGCAGCACTAAGCCGAAAAACGAGCCGTTGATTTTCCAACAAGGCTGGCTGGGCGGCGGCCAGCATGACTAAAATCCGTGCCGTTTTCGGTGCGGGCGGGCAGTTTGTATTGTTTGCCGACCGCCCTTACTGGATGCCGGCCAACGATGCCGATTACGACCGTGCTCCCCAATTAAGCGGCGAATTTAACATTTACGATGAAGCCTTTTACCCGATTAACGGCAATGACGTGGCGTTTGAACTGCCTGATAACGTGAAAATCTTCAGCGAAGAAGCCCGCCGCTTGGAAGAAAAACGCTTGCAGATGTTGGCTCTGGAAGACTTGGCCAAGAACCTGCAAGCGGCACAGGCCGAATATGACTTGGAACAACTCATCGGCAAAATCGATTTTTATTTAAAGCAGGAAGATATATTCGACCGCTAACGTTCAGACGGCCTTAATAATATTTTCCAATGAATGCCTAAAATTGTTGACAATTCCAGCCAATTTGGTACATTATCCGGTTTATTTTTGTCTGCAACACCATTTCCCTCCTTCACGACCATCACACCACAAAGGATAAGCCCATGTTTTCAAAAAGCGTGACCCTCGCACAATACGACCCGGAATTAGCCGCCGCCATGGATTTGGAAGTGCAGCGCCAACAAGACCACGTTGAGCTGATTGCCTCTGAAAACTACGTCAGCTGCGCCGTTATGGAAGCCCAAGGCTCACAATTGACCAATAAATACGCCGAAGGCTACCCAAGCAAACGTTACTACGGCGGTTGCGAACACGTTGATGCGGCCGAGCAATTGGCCATCGACCGCGTGAAAGAGTTGTTCGGTGCGGCTTATGCCAACGTGCAGCCGCACTCCGGTTCGCAAGCCAACCAAGCGGTTTACGCTTCCGTATTGCAACCGGGCGACACCATTTTGGGCATGAGCCTGGCTCACGGCGGCCACTTGACCCACGGCGCCAGCGTGAACATTTCCGGCAAACTCTACAACGCCGTGACCTACGGCTTGGATGAAAACGAAGTATTGGATTACGCCGAAGTCGAACGCTTGGCTTTGGAACACAAACCAAAAATGATCGTGGCCGGCGCATCTGCCTACGCTTTGGAAATCGACTGGGCGAAGTTCCGCGAAATCGCCGATAAAGTGGGCGCATATCTGTTTGTCGATATGGCACACTATGCCGGTTTGGTGGCAGGCGGCGAATACCCGAATCCGGTACCTTTTGCCGATTTCGTGACCACCACCACCCACAAAACCTTGCGCGGCCCTCGCGGCGGTGTGATTTTGTCCCGCAACGAAGACCACGCCAAAGCCTTAAATTCGGCCATTTTCCCAAGCCTGCAAGGCGGCCCTCTGATGCACGTTATCGCGGCCAAAGCCGTGGCCTTCAAAGAAGCGCTGCAACCTGAATTTAAAGAATACGCCAAACAAGTGAAAATCAACGCTGCGGCAATGGCGGAAGAATTGGTAAAACGCGGTTTGCGCATCGTTTCCGGCCGCACCGAAAGCCATGTTTTCTTGGTTGACCTGCAACCGATGAAAATCACCGGTAAAGCCGCTGAAGCCGCTTTGGGCAACGCGCACATCACCGTGAACAAAAACGCCATCCCGAACGACCCTGAAAAACCATTCGTGACTTCGGGCATCCGCATTGGCTCTGCCGCCATAACCACCCGCGGTTTCCAAGAAGCCGATGCCCGCGTATTGGCCAACTTGGTAGCCGACGTATTGGAAAATCCGGAAGACGAAGCCAACTTGGCCAAAGTGCGCGGGCAAGTAAGTGAATTGTGCAGTAAATATCCGGTTTACGGCGCATAATCTTTTCAGACGGCCTGTTTTTAATAGGGCTGCCTGAAACCGATTTGTTGTATTTCAAAGGCCGTCTGAATGCGTTTCAGACGGCCTTTTCTTATTTTATTCAAATAATGAATATCTTACTGATTCGGACAGCCGCATGGCGTATACCGTCTGCAAACTTATAACGAAAACGCATTAAATTAAAACCAACCATTCTTTCCCTTTTTCAGACGGCCTGTATAAAGTAACGCTGCCTTCAAATGCCTGCCGTTGCAGGCATACGCAGCACAAAGTCAAAATGCGGCGGCCGCTGCCGGCAATATCCAGAACACACCGCCTCGACAAAGGAACCGTCATGAGTCAAGCCAATCCGTTACCTGCCGAAATTTCGGCGCACTTATCCGCCCTGTCGCCAACCCAACTGGCTTGGCTGTCGGGCTATTGCTGGGCACAAAGCCAAGGCGCGGCAAACTGTGCCGGTGTGGCTCCGGCCGCATTTTCCGCCGAATCTGCCGCCCCTGCCGTTGCCCGCCGTATTACCGTATTATCTGCTTCGCAAACCGGCAATGCCCGCCGCGTGGCCGAATCCTTGCATCAAAAACTCGAAGCCGCAGGCGTGAGCGCGCACTTGGTTGGTGCGGCCGATTTCAAGAGCAAAACCCTGCCCGAAGAAGACATTTTACTACTGGTAACGTCCACCCAAGGCGAAGGCGAACCGCCGGAAGAAGCCGTACCGCTGTATAAATTCTTGTTCGGCAAAAAATCGCCTGATTTGAGCAAACTTACCTTTGCCGTATTGGGGTTGGGCGATTCCTCTTATCCGAATTTCTGCCAAGCCGGCAAAGATTTCGACCGCAGGTTCGCCGGATTGGGCGGCAGCCGATTGATTGATTTAGGCGTGTGCGATTTGGATTTCCAAGCCGCTGCCGATGCATGGGTTGATGCACTGGTGCCGAAAGTGGCCGAACTCTTTACTCAAGCTTCTGCCGCTCCCGCAGGCAATACGGCTATCTCTTTTGCAGCAACCGGCGGTACGGTTTACACCAAAGAGCAGCCTTATACCGCCACTTTATCCGTGCGTCAAAAAATTACCGCACGCAATGCCGAAAAAGATGTCGAACACATCGAAATCGATTTGAGCGGCTCAGGCATTCAATACCAAGCCGGTGATGCTTTGGGCATTTGGCCGTTGAACGCGCCGGATACCGTACAGGAAATCCTGAATCTTGCCCAATTGAGCGGTTCGGAAACGGTTAAACTTGCCGATGGCAGAGAAACCGACCTTCGGACGGCCTTAACCGAGTTTGCCGACATCACCCAAAATGCTCCTGCATTCTTGCAGCAATATGCCGTATTGACCGACCACGCCGAATTGCGCGAGATTGTGTCCGACAGCGACAAACTCGATGCTTATCTGGCCATCACGCCGCCGGTTGGCGTGTTGGCGACTTATCCGAAAGCCTTGGATGCGCAAACTTTGTTCGGCCTGTTCCGTCCGCAAACCCCACGCCTGTATTCCATCGCTTCGGCACAAGATGAAGTCGGCGAAGAAGTGCATCTCACCGTCGGCGTGGTACGTTTTGACCATCACGGCCAAACCTACACCGGAGCAGCTTCTGGCTTTATCGGCGAGCGTTTGGAAGAAGGCGGAGAAATAAAAGTATTTGTCGAGCACAACCCGCATTTCCGTCTGCCTGCGAATGGCGGCACACCGATTATCATGATTGGCGCAGGCACAGGTGTGGCGCCGTTCCGCTCGTTTATGCAACAGCGCGAAGCCAACGGCGACAGCGGCAAAAACTGGCTCTTCTTCGGCAACCAACGTTTTTCCGATGATTTCCTGTATCAAATCGAATGGCAGCAATTCCGCAAAGACGGCTTATTGACCCGCGCCGATTTGGCCTGGAGCCGCCAAGGCAAAGACAAAGTGTATGTGCAGCATAAAATCACTGAAAACGCCGCCGAAGTGTGGGCATGGTTACAAGAAGGTGCGCATGTGTATGTGTGCGGCGATGCCACCCACATGGCCCGCGATGTCGAAGAAGCCCTGCTGGCCGTGATTGCCGAGCAAGGCGGATTGAGCCGCGATGATGCGGAAGATTATCTCAACGAATTGCGTGAAGACAAACGCTACCAACGGGATGTGTATTGATTGAACGTATCGATTTTCCTCTACCTTGAAGTAGCTTATGCCGTCTGAAATGTTTCGGACGGCTTTTTTTCAGACGGCCTTTACGTATTTGACAGTAAAAATCCAGTATAATGTCGCTTAAACACAGCAATAAGGTAAAATAAATTGGAAGGATTACAACAGCTTATACAAATGTTAACCGCATTTGTGAATTGGATATTGAAATTACTCGACTTTTTGTTTTAAACTAAGCCCAATTATTTATTGAAGCAGATTTTCCATCATGCAAACGCAAATTCGCTCAGTTGCTTATTTCTATTGGTACCACACCAACGTGCGGTACTTTTTTGCGCTTGTCTGAAGCATAGAGAAATAAACAAACGCGAAACATGCCGCCACGTGACATCGGGCGGCATTTTTGTTTTTCAGATTCAACGGTTGCCGCCCAAAAATCAAAAACACCCAAACTTTAAGGAGCAACCCATGAAACCCGCCCCCAACACCTTCACCCAAACCAATCCATTACACCGCTGCCGTATGATCGTGGATGGCAATATCCACCGCAGCGACTTGTGCGACGGCACATTGCCCGATGCCCCGGAAAACCTGATTAGCGAATCCATGCTGCCGAATATCCGCACCATCGCCACTTTAATCGCTGCCGAACGCCATCAGTTCAACCAAGCCAGCCCTGCCGTGTTCACCGAAGAAGCCGATTTCTTTGCCGCCCGTATTTTAGTTTTGGGCGTTCGCCGCTTTCATCTCGACATCACCCTGACTCCTATGCTCAAAACTGCCAACCAACGCGCGCAAGCCTTCGCACTCAAACACAATTTACCCTTCGCCCCGGCCGATATGCAAATGGCGCTGTACCCCAACCGCCCGTCCAACCTGCTCATCATCGAAACCGAACACGAAATGGAAAACCACGGTAATTTAATCGCCAATACTCTGGCTTTTGCTGCCAAATTACCGCGTTTGCCTTTGTAAAAAACCGCAACCCGACTTGATAAATATTGAATTTCCTCTATATTACGGCTCATAATCTGTTTGACGGATTTTGCCGAGTCAATCGGCTCAGACACAACACCATCTTTATTATGGAAGCCAAAATGAAAAAAATCATTGCCTTAGCCGTATTATCGACTTTCGCGTTAGCTGCCTGCAAAGACGATACTCAAGCAAAATTGGAACAACAGCAAAAACAAATCGAAGCGTTGCAACAACAATTAAGCCAACAAAATAACCAAGCCAGCGCACAAGAAGACAACACCGTTTATCAATTGGCGGAAGATGCCGTTAAAGAAACCATTCCTGCCGAAGCCTTGGCCAACAACGGCAACGGCGGGCCGGTGACCGGCACCGACGGCCAACAATATATTTACGACCAATCTACCGGCAGCTGGCTGCTGCAAAGCCTGATTGGTGCCGCCGCCGGTGCATTTATCGGTAACGCTTTGGCTAATAAATTTACCAAAGCCAATAACCAAAACAGCCCGGTCGCCCAACGTGCGCGCAACAGCTATTACCAAAGTGCCCGCCCGAACGCCCGCACCAGCCAACAGTTGAACACCCGTTCCGTACCGGCGCAAAACCGTGCCGCTACCACGCCGAACTACCGCCAAACACAGGCCGCACCGTCTAATACCCGTCGCGCTGCACCTGCCCGCCGTGGTTTTGGCCGCCGACGTTAATTGAAACAGGCAGGCCGTCTGAAATTTTTCTTTCAGACGGCCTATTCATTTTAAAATATATCAAAATATAAAATCTAATCGATTTAATATATTTCATTGCTATAAAGATGGTAAAAAAACCCCATTTATTCCAAAGTACACGCCTTTTCAGTACAATAAGCCATCTGAAATGCCAATCATAAAGGAAACAGCATGAGCAACCATCACAAACTGATTATTTTGGGTTCAGGCCCTGCCGGTTACACCGCCGCCGTTTACGCTGCACGTGCCAATCTGAAACCGGTGATTATTACCGGTGTCGAACAAGGCGGTCAATTAATGACCACCACCGAGGTCGACAACTGGCCGGCCGATGCCGAAGGCGTGCAAGGTCCGGAACTGATGGCGCGTTTCCAAGCCCACGCCGAACGCTTCGGCACGGAAATGATTTTCGACCAAATCCACACCGTTGACTTGCAAAACCGTCCGTTCACGCTCAAAGGCGACATGGGCGAATACACTTGCGATGCGTTAATTGTCGCTACCGGTGCGTCCGCCAAATACTTGGGCTTGCCGAGCGAAGAAACCTTTGCCGGTAAAGGCGTATCCGCTTGCGCCACTTGCGACGGCTTTTTCTACCGCGGGCAAGACGTGGCCGTGGTCGGCGGCGGCAATACTGCAGTCGAAGAAGCGCTTTACTTGGCCAACATCGCCAAAACCGTTACCCTGATTCACCGCCGCGATGCCTTCCGCGCCGAGAAAATCATGGTCGACAAACTGATGAAACGCGTTGAAGAAGGCAAAATCATTCTAAAACTGAATGCCAACTTAGACGAAGTATTGGGCGATGATATGGGCGTGACCGGCGCACGTTTGAAACACAACGACGGCTCCACCGAAAATATCGACGTAAAAGGCGTGTTTATTGCCATCGGCCACAAACCGAACACCGATATTTTCAAAGGCCAATTGGATATGGATGCCACCGGCTATCTGCAAACCAAAGGCGGCACGGCAGACAATGTCGGCGCAACCAATATCGAAGGCGTATGGGCAGCCGGCGACGTGAAAGACCATACTTACCGCCAAGCCATTACCAGCGCGGCTTCCGGCTGCCAAGCAGCTTTGGATGCAGAACGTTGGTTAGACAGCCAAAACCTCTAAACACCCATTCACTGAGGCCGTCTGAACGTTTCAGACGGCCTTTTCTGATGTGATTCAAATATAAAGGATTACTGTTTGGCTTATGCCTTTGTGTGTGTTTGGCACATGGCCAAGGCAAAATATGGTTATAATCGGCATCACGCGTGTGCCCATCCGCGCGAAAAATCTTACTATACATAAAAAATCAAAGTCTTGTGTTATCCATCTCAAGCAATATTCATTAAGCCCATATTTTTATGGAAAGCACCCAATGAAAAAATTCACTACCCAAAACCTGCACACACAGCTTAACGAAGCGCTCGAAAGCAAAGAATTTGTGTTGATTCTCAACGCAATCATCAAATTTTTGCGCAGCGGCGGTAGAAAACAAGCATCACAGCGTTTTGATTTAATCATTGCCACGCTGAAAAACAATCCGGATTTAGCCCGCAAATTCAGCCAACGCTTTTACATTTGGTTGGAAAAAGTACACGTTTACCCTGCGCTCATCAAACTAGGCCTATTTTCCCGCGACAGCTTTATCCGCGAAATCAGCAGCCGAATTTACGAGCGATTCAGTCCGTCTTTCAAAGATTTCAGTAACTTATTAGAAGTTTTTCTCTATCTTTTTCATACCCAAAATGATGAAAAATGGCTGCAAACCCTCAGTCTGCGCCAATGGCTGGCTTTATACGAGCTGATTGAAGAGCACGCCGATCCGGCCTTGCTGCAAAGCGTGCAACGCAAGCTGACCGATTCATTGCTGCGCTCGATGGAAATGCTTTCGCTTTGGATCGCATCCGAAGCCATCGAGCCGGAACTGGTGCGCATTGCGCCGCGCTTGCTGCATTCCGATTCGCCTTTTGTGGCCTTGCAACGCGAAATGGCCAAGCTGATTGAGCATTACCGTATCGAAACCACGCCTTACGATACGGCACATTTGGAAGTCATGTTCGACCAATGCATCAAGCAAGTAGAATACCTAGCCCGTCGCGGCACCGGCGCAGGCTCCGGCTCATCAGTCAAAGTAGCGCATTTATTGGGGCGTTTGCAGCAAACCTTAGACCGCCTGAAACTTTTAACCAACATTCAAACCCAACCGCATCAGCGCACGCGTTTGACCATCGTGTTGATGAATGACCTGATTAATGCTGCTGTCGGCCAATACAGCACGCGCGAATTACGCCGCAGCAGCATCCGCATGCTGGCACGCAGCATCACCGAAAATACCAGCAACCACGGCGAACACTACATCACACGCGATCGCAAAGAATACATGAGTATGCTCTACTCGGCGGCCGGCGGCGGCGTGATTATCGCCCTGATGGCGCTGAATAAAATCCACATCGGCACACTGGGCTACAGCGAATTTCTTACGTCCGTATTATCCGGTCTGAATTACGGCATAGGCTTTATGATTATCCATATGCTGCATTTCACCGTCGCCACCAAGCAGCCCGCCATGACCGCTGCGCGCTTTGCCGAAAAAGTCGATTTAAACGAACGCGGTCGCGCAGTCGACAATAAATTGGCCAAACTGTTGATTGACGTGTGCCGCTCGCAAAGTGTGGCCGTGTTCGGCAATGTGGTGGTGGCGATTTTATTGGCCGGTGTAATTTCGGCGGCTTTTATCAGCAGCAATCAGCAGCCTTTATTAAGCGAACAAAGCGTGGCCTATCAATTAAAATCAATTGATATCTTCACCCGGCCGACACTATGGTACGCCGCCATTGCCGGTGTATGGCTGTTTTGCTCGGGGATTATCGCCGGCTTTTTTGACAACCGTTCCGACTATCTCGATTTGCGCAACCGCCTGACTGTGAATCCGTTTTTACGCAAAATCATGCCTGCCGCCTTGCGCAAACACTTTGCCGAATACATGCATAATCATTACGGCTCGCTGATGGGCAATTTTATTTTCGGTATGTTATTGGGCATGACCGGCTTTTTCGGCCACCTCTTTAACCTGCCGCTCGACATCCGCCATGTCGCTTTCTCTTCGGCCAACTTGGGCTATGCAGCGGTGAGCGGTAATATCGGCGCGGCCGCGTTCATCTACGGCATGATTGGCGTGTTAGCCATCGGCACGGTAAACCTGATTGTCAGCTTTGTTTTGGCTTTATACGTCGCCCTACGCTCACGCGGCACCGAAATCAGCAGCATGCCGAACCTGATCAAAAACGTGTGGACACAAGTCAAGACCAATCCGCTGCAATTGGTGTATCCGGTGCAGATACCAAGCAATGGCAATACCAACGGTAAAGACAACAGCGAACATAAACCACACTGAACCTTTTAGCTTAAAAGAAATTATCAGCAGGATTCTTCAGCAAAAGAATCCTGCTTTTTTGTGTTCGGACGGCTTAATTTCGTCAAAATCATAAATATCCGACTACAAAAATAATTGATTAATCGAAAAGCAACGATAATATGCCGATTAGCCGTTGCCGCAAGCATCAGGCTATTCCAAAGAACAAAATTCAGAAGAAAATCAACATGGAAAATTTGTTTACCGCATGGGCAATTTATCGCCCGAAGCCGCCTGACAGCTCGCCCAATCTTTCCACACACTCAAACCCAGCCAATACAAAGACGGCGCCTGCACCGCCTGCGCCGCTATCGTCAACCCACTCAATATAAATCACAATCTCCTTCATGACCTATTCAGCAGGCTTCCGCAACCTCGCCTTAGCCAAACCCGCTCATGGAAAAAGAATCCAATCCCCAAAGGCTATCCCAAAGACAGAAAACCCCTAAAAATCACAAAAGAAGCACTGTTTCAGGATGTCGAACAATATCCCGATGCTTATTACACCGAACGGGCAAAAATGACACCGTTTGAACAATGAATATCAGCAACAGGAGCAAAACTGTTTGTCTGAAAAATGGCTTCTGCATTATTTCGCTCCTATAATGCTGCATTCATTGATCCATATTAAATCATTAGACGGCCCAACCCAACCTTACATGCGCCCCAATTCGCGTTGTAGGGCTTGAATGTTTTGTTGACGGTCGAGTACCGATCCTTCCAGATCTTTAATTTGCTGACGGTCGATGATACCGCCCTTCACTGCGCGCGCTTGTGCTAAAGATTTTTGTGCTTCGGACAACGCCCTACGCTCGTTGCTCAATTCGGTTTCCAAAATGGCACGGCGGCTGTTGCCGGCAGCAGGCTTAGACGCGGGCGAGGCAACAGATGGCGTGGTCGGACGAATCGGCGCCACCGGTGTTTTCTCTTTGGCGCCCACTGTTTTACTTGGATCACGCTTGGTATTATTGGCAGCTTTAGCCGCCTTCCGTTGGGGTTCAGGTGTAGCCGCCATTTCAGGCGCATCGTAACGCGCGCTGCTGTATCGGCCAATCGGCGGCAAATCAGGCGCATGGCAGCCGCCCGACCGGTGCGATGTATAGACGACCGTGCCGTTGATTTCGCAGGTATAGATTTTACCGGCTTCTGCTGCGAAGCTTGAAAACGCGATAACGGCGGCAAATGTGTTTAAAGCAAAGTATTTCATGTTCATTCTGAAACACCAAGCCATGCTTTTCAGACGGCATGGTGACGATTTAAAGTGAGTGGGACAATGTGCGTTTGGCCGGCCGGCGGTAAAAATCATCTAAACGATTTATTTCAAAAAATCTTGCTATGATTTTTCAGACGGCCTTTTTATTATTTAAGATGGAGCAATTCATGCAAACTCGGCCTCAATCTGAGTCAAAATCTCTTCCAACTCTTCCTGCCAAAGCAGCCAATTTTCTTCCAATTCGTTTAATTTTACTTTAGTTTCAGCCAATTGCGTGAGCGTTTCCTGCAATTTGGCTTTGTTTTCATCGGAATACGCAGCTTCTTGTGCCAAAAATGCTTCACAGGCCGTCTGAATTTCAGTCAGCTTGGCAATTTCTTTTTCCGCTTTGTCGATTTTCTGCCGAACCGGCTTGCCACGCTTGGCTTTTTCCTGACGGATTTGCGCTTCAATGCGCTTGGTGTCTTTACGGTTTTGCGATTGCGCGGATGCGGCCGGTGCGGCAGCAGCATTTTCCTGCGCCAAACGCCATTGGCGGTAATCATTCAAATCGCCGTCAAACGGATTCAGACAGCCTTTGTCAATTAATAAGAAACCGTCAGTCGCGGCTTCGAGCAAACTGCGGTCATGCGACACCACAATCAATGCACCTTGGAAACTCTGCAAAGCCAAAGTCAATGCGTGGCGCATGTCCAAATCCAAATGGTTGGTCGGCTCGTCAAGCAAAAGCAGATTCGGCTTTTGCCACACAATCACCGCCAAAGCCAAACGCGCTTTCTCGCCGCCGGAAAACGGCTCGATTTTCTGCAAAGCCATGTCGCCGACAAAGTTGAAACCGCCCAAAAAATTGCGGATTTCCTGCTCGCGTACTTCCGGCGAAAGCTGCTGAATATGCCAAATCGGGCTTTGGTCGTTACGCAACGTATCCAGCTGATGTTGCGCAAAATAGCCGATATTGAGTTTTTCCGAGCGCACAATCCGGCCGGAAAGCAAATCCAGTTCGCCTGCCAATGCCTTGATAAACGTCGATTTACCGCTGCCGTTGACACCCAGCAAACCATAGCGCGCCCCGCTTTCCAGTGATAAACTCAAATCATGCAGCATGACGTTGCCGCCATAACCCAAATCCGCTTTATCCAATTTCAACAAAGGATTAGGCAAATGCACCGGGCTTTCAAATTCAAACGAAAACCCGCTGTCTAAATGTGCAGGCGCGATGCGTTCCAATTTTGCCAAGGCTTTCATGCGGCTTTGCGCCTGCGTCGCTTTGGTGGCTTTGGCTTTGAAGCGGTCGATAAACGACTGCAAATGCTTGATTTGTGTCTGCTGCTTCACATACGCAGCTTGCTGCTGCACCAAACGCCGGGCGCGCTCGTTTTGGTAAAAATCGTAATTGCCGCCGTATTGGGTTAATTTTTGATTTGATAGTTCAATCGTTTGCGTGGTGGTAGCATTGAGAAAATCGCGGTCGTGCGAAATGATGATTTGCGTACACGGCAGATTGGCCAAATGGTTTTCCAGCCACAACACAGTTTCCAAATCCAAGTGGTTGGTCGGCTCGTCAAGCAGCAGCAAATCGGCACGGCGCATCAAGGCTTGCGCCAAATTGAGGCGCATCCGCCAACCGCCGGAAAACGCTTTCACCGGCTTGGCGTATTCTTCTTGCGAAAAACCCAAGCCGCTCAATAATTTGGCTGCGCGGGCCGGTGCGGCGTAGGCATCAATTTCTTCCAACTTGGCATGATACTCGGCCTGCTTCATGCCGTCGTTTTGAACTTCGGCTTGGCTTAAGGCCGTCTGAAACATTTGCAGTTCCGTATCGCCCTGCAACACATAATCCAGCGCCGATGTTTCCAAAGCCGGTGTTTCCTGCGCCACGGCAGCCAGCTTCCATGTGCGCGGAATCAGAATATCGCCGCCCTCCTGACTGATTTCGCCTTTAATCAACGCAAACAGACTCGATTTACCCGTACCGTTTTTACCGATCAAGCCCACGCGCTGATTGGGGTTGATGGTAACACCGGCTTTATCCAGCAACACTTTCAAGCCGCGTTGTAAGGTCAGGTTTTTTAATTCAATCATGAGAACCCTATATCGAGATGGCTAAGCGCAAAGGCGGTATTTTACCTGAAAACCATATAAAAAGGCCGTCTGAAAAACAAGTTTTCAGACGGCCTTCAAATAGCTTCAAGCAAATTTAAAGCACTATGCGATTTCCAACCACATCACTTGATACGGACGCAATTCCAAGTCTTGGTTCAATTTCACGGTTTCGCCGCCGATTAAATCTTCAGCTTGGAACGGCATTGCCTGCAACGCGTGCGCAGTAATGGTTTGAGGGAATTCGCTGAAGTTGGCAAAGACCAAAAGCGCATTGTTGCGGATGTAGCCGATAACGTGTTTATTATGGGTGTAGAATGTCACCAAACGGCCACCGTCAAAACGCGGATTGTTTTGGCGAATCTCAATCATGTGGCGCAAACCTTGGTAGATTTGACCCGCGGCGGTCGATTCGTCGTGGCGCCGGTTATACAATTCTTCGTTGTAACGCGGACGGTGCGCCCAACGGCTGTCGTCGCGTTTGTTTTCATCATGCGCCCAACCGGTATCGTTTAAGGTACCGACTTCATCACCCAGATAAATCAACGGTAAGCCGCCGGTACTCATCACGATGCTGTAGAGCAGTTTCAAACGGTCAACAGCAAACGGATCGTTTTGCGCCAAACCGACTAAAGCCGCCGCCGTACCGCTTACGCGGCAATCGCCGGTGGTCGGGTTGTATTGGAACGGCTCGCCACGGGCAAAGCTGCCGTCGTAATGATTGACAAAGAAACGGTTGAGGAATTGGCGGTGGTCATAGCCGTGAATACCGAATTGGCCGGCATCTTCGTCGGCAAATGTCCAACCGATGTCGTCATGGCTGCGTACATAGTTCACCCAGGCAGTGTGTTCCGGCAGATTGTGGCGATAGGTCAATGCATGATGCAGCAAGTTCACTTCACGCGTGGCCAAGGTGTTCCACAACAAGGCCATTTGCAATGGGTTGTAGCCGATTTGACATTCGTTTTGCCCGATGTATTGCACTACTTCATCAGGGTGGACGATGGCTTCGGATTTGAAGAACACACCCGGCGCGGCGATGCGCATCACAGCATTAAACGCACGAATCAAGGCATGCGCTTGCGGCAGGCTTTCGCAGGGGGTGCCTATCTGTTTCCAAATGAAGGCCACCGCGTCCATGCGCAGAATATCCACGCCCAAATTGGCCAAGAACATCATCTCCCCTGCCATGGCGTTGAACACCCAAGGATTGCTGTAGTTCAAATCCCATTGGAAGGAATTAAAGGTCGTCCATACCCAACGCCCGTCTTCCAATTGCGAGAAACCGCCCGGATGCTGATCAGGGAAGATTTCGCGCAAAGTGCGGTCGTATTGGTCGGGCATCCGGCGGTCGGGGAAAATATAGTAGAAATTGTCATACAAAGGATTACCGGCCGCGCATTCTACCGCCCAATGATGCTCGTTTGAGGTATGGTTGAAAATGAAATCCACCACAGCAGAAATACCGGCTTCATGTAAGGCCGCAATCACACTGCGCAAATCGTCAATTGTGCCCAAAGCAGGATTGACATCGCGGTAGCTGCTCACGGCATAGCCACCGTCGCTCTTGCCTTCCGGACATTTAAACAGTGGCATCAAGTGCAGATAAGTCAGCCCCAATTCTTTGAAATAAGGGATTTTTGCTTTCAAACCCTGCAAATCTCCGGCGAACAAATCGACATAACACACGCCGCCAACTTGCTTATTCGACAAAATCCAATCAGGATCGGCTTCACGTGCCGCATCGGTTTGTTTCAGTGGTTTGGCGCGTTGCGAATAGCTTTGCCATGCTTGGGCAAACAATTGCTCCAGCATCGGCAGAACGGCTTCATTGTTGCCATAAACACTATCCAACTCATACATCAATCTCGGAAAATGCGTTTGCAAACGCTCGCTGAATTTTTGCCAATCTTCCGAACGCTCAATGCTTGCACGCTGCTCGGGCGTGTAAATCGTCAATACACGCTCTTTTAAGTGCCGAAGGGTCAAATCGACCTGCTGGGTTTGAGTCAACATAATGTCTGCTCCGATTAAGGTAAAATATTCAAGGTAAAATGCCAAACAGCCTGACTTAACAGGAAAATTTTTAAAATTCTTTTACACCGCCAAACATCATACTGCAACTCATAACCCATGCCTAGAGGCTGCCGGTAGGTTTTCATTGCAATATTGCCGACCGTTTCAGACGGCCGTTTGCCAATCATGCGGCGTTGATAATGAAATCACATTTATCCAATTGATTTGGTGAAAATAGAATTTAAATCATAATCAAATTTTATCAACTGTCCGCTGCAAATAAATATTCTTATCCAATATAGAAATCATACATGTCGTTTGATTCAAATCAAAGGCCGTCTGAATCGCTTTCGGACGGCCTTTGATGTGCTTTTTCATTATTTCTGCTTAGGACGGAAAGCTTTGCTCACCGTTTCATCGGTTTCGATAAATGCGCCGCCGATTAAGTCGACGCAATACGGAATCGCGCTGAATAAGCCGTGCACCTTAACCTCGCCATTCTCGCCGCGCACACCGCCGAGTGTTTCGGCGATGGCTTTGGGGCGGCCGGGAAGATTGACGATTAAGGTTTTTCCGCGAATGCCGGCGGTTTGGCGCGATAAAATGGCAGTCGGCACATAATACAGACTGATTTGGCGCATTTGTTCTCCGAAGCCCGGCATTTCTTTTTCGACTACATTTAACGTGGCTTCGGGCGTGACATCGCGCGGTGCGGGGCCGGTGCCGCCGGTGGTGAACACGACATCACATTGCTGCTCATCGGCCATGGTTTTCAAGGCCTTTTCGATTTCGTTTTGCTCGTCGGGAATCAGGGCTTCGACAAAATGAATCGGATTTTCCACCGCATTTTCCAGCCAGTCTTTCAATGCAGGAATGCCCTCGTCCGCATACACGCCGCTACTGGCGCGGTCGCTGGCAGATACTAAACCGATGGTTACGGTGGCTAAAGTAGATTCGGTCATGTGTCGCTTTCTTTTACTTAAAGCAGGCCGTCTGAAACATTCGGACGGCCTGCGGATTGAATCAATGATAAATTTTCGGACAGCCTGAAACTGATTTACAAATCAACCAATAACCGGCGGATTTTTTCAATGGATTGGTGCGAATCAATCACGCAGCCGTCTTGGTTCGCGCCTTCTCCAATGCAACTCATGCCGATGATGCCGCAAAAATGCACGTAGTTCATGTCTAATTCACGTGCCAAAATAGCCTCGGGCATACCGGTCATGCCCAAAACATCAACACCGTCTTGGCGGTAGCGGTTGATTTCGGCACGGGTCGGCCAGCGCGGGCCTTGTAAACAACCATATACGGCTTTGCGGTAAACCGGCGTATCATGGGCTTGCGCATGGACAATTAATTTTGCCTGCAGGCTTTGGGTATAAGGCGAGGTGAAATCGGTGTGGACGACCGGTTTTTCCTGCCCTTCAAAAAAGGTCGCCCCACGGCCGTGGGTGTAGTCAATCAAATCATGCGGCATCACCAAGCTGCCGCTTTCCAAGGCTTCATTAATGCTGATCACGGAAGCCACGGAAATAATGTCTTGCGCGCCAATGGAATGCAATGCCCAAATGTTGGCGCGGTAGTTGATTTCATGCGGGGCGATGGTGTGGCCGAAACCGTGTCGTGCCAAAAACATAATGTCTTGGCTGCCGAGCTTGCCAAACAGCAAAGGGCTGCTGGTCAAACCATAAGGCGTGCGCACAATTCGGCGATCGGTAATGCTCAATTGGGGCAGCTTGGTGAAGCCGCTTCCGCCGATTACTGCCAGCATAATGTTCTCCGTTGAATATCAGGCGGGTTCAGCTTAACGGTTATCGGTAAAAAATGCAATAAAAGGCCGTCTGGAAAATCGCTTTCAGACGGCCTGATTAACACGTGTTTATTTATGTTTATAAAAATGGCTGTCGAAATAATTGATCACGCCTTCACGCACCAACACCAGCGTAATCGCGGCCAAAGGCAAGCCGATTAACATGCCGACAAAACCCATCAACTGGCCGAATGCCATCAGTGAAAAAATCACCCAAAATGGTGACAAACCAATGCGATCGCCGACGATTTGCGGAGTAATAAAGAAACTCTCTAAGAATTGCCCCACTGCAAACACGCCCCACACCATCAACAATCCCGGCCACGAGCCAAACTGCAGCACCGCCGCAATCGTTGCCAACAACAGACCGGTAAACGCACCCAAATAAGGCACAAACACCAAAATACCGGCAATCATACCGATGGCAAATCCTGAATCCAAACCGACCAACATCAAGCCAATGCCGTATACCAAGCTCATAATCAGCATCACCATCAGCTGGCCGCGCAAAAACTCCCCAAGCACGCGATCCATATTATTGGTAATGCGCGTGTAGCTGTCGATAAATCGGCGCGGCACTAAGGCGCTGATACCGTAAGACCAACGTTTCCAATCAAGCAGGAAGTAATACAACAAAAACGGCAGCAGCATTAAATTGGTCAAGCCGATTACCACATTACTGCTTTGTTTCATTAAAGTCGGCATCACCGATTTGAGCGTGTTGCTCAATTCGCCTGTGTTCGATTGTACCCAAGCAATCAACGATTCCGTGTCAAAGTCGATAAAACCGCCGCCGACACGTTCCGCCCACGGCAAGAGTGTGTTTTGCATAAAATCGACTATCTGCGGCAAGCGCCCGATTAAATTGTTAAACTGACCGATTAACATCGGAATAATAATCAGCAGCAAGGCCAGCAACACTGCCAACGCGGAAATCATCACAATCATCGAAGCGATGCCGCGCTTGAAACGCTTGCGCTGCAACCATTCCACCATCGGATTGAGCACATAAGCCAACACCGCCGCCACAATAAACGGCGTGAGAATATTACCGAGCGCATAAAGCAACCATACCAGCAAGACCAAAACCACGGTCATGATAATCCACGGCTTATAGCCGCGCGGTTTCTTTTGATACATGGGTTAAACCGTTCATAAACATCCAGACGGGCTAAAGTATAACAGAGGCCGTCTGAATGTAGAATAAAGAAATGCGCCGCACGAAAGCCGCTTGGCGATTGTTTACAAAATCAGCAAAATTTTGCCGACATAGCCACGCCAAATTGCGCAAAATAAGGTAAAATAGCGCGCAATTATTTCGTCCCATACCTTACACAAGGAATTACCCGCATGAGCACTTCATTAAGCTACCGAGATGCAGGCGTCGATATCGATGCAGGCGACCAACTGGTTGAAAACATCAAACCCTTTGCCAAACGAACCATGCGTCCTGAAGTGTTGGGCGACTTGGGCGGTTTCGGCGCATTGGTCGAAATCGGCAAAAAATACCAAAACCCGGTTTTGGTCAGCGGCACCGACGGTGTCGGCACCAAACTGAAACTGGCGTTTGATTGGGACAAACACGATACCGTCGGTATCGATTTGGTAGCGATGAGCGTAAACGACATTCTCGTTCAAGGTGCAGAGCCGCTGTTTTTCTTAGACTATTTCGCCTGCGGCAAACTCGATGTCGCCCGAGCCACCGACGTGATTAAAGGCATTGCCCAAGGTTGCGAAGAATCCGGTTGCGCCCTGATTGGCGGCGAAACCGCCGAAATGCCGGGCATGTATCCCGAAGGCGAATACGATTTGGCCGGTTTTGCCGTCGGCGTGGTTGAAAAAGACCGTGTGATTAACGGCCGCAGCATTGCCGAAGGCGATGTCGTGTTGGGCTTGGCTTCCAACGGCGCACATTCCAACGGCTATTCCCTGATCCGCAAAATCATCGAGCGCGACAATCCCGATTTAGATGCCGAATTCGACAACGGCAGAACCCTGCGCGAAGCCATCATCGCCCCGACCCGTCTGTATGTGAAACCGATTTTAGCCGCCTTGCAACAATTCACCATCAAAGGCATGGCGCACATCACCGGCGGCGGCATTACCGAAAACGTACCGCGCGTTTTGCCGCAAAACACCGTCGCCCAAATCGATGCCGCTTCATGGACATTGCCGAAACTCTTCCAATGGCTGCAACAGGCAGGCAACGTTGAAACGCAGGAGATGTACCGCACCTTCAACTGCGGCATCGGCATGGTCGTGATTGTCGCCAAAGAAGACGCCGAAGCAGTGGCCGCATTCTTGCGCGAACAAGGTGAAACCGTTTACCGCCTGGGCGGAATCCGCGGGCGCAACGGCGACGAACACCAAACCCAAGTCGCTTAACTAAAGCCAATTAAAGGCCGTCTGAAAGCATTTTCAGACGGCCTTGCTCTATCGGAGATACCACGCCACAGTTGGCAAATCGCTTTATTTGACCATGCAGCGTTTCGCCCTGCCCGAAGTTGATATTAACCGTGCCGTAAAAATGCTGCTTCGCGACATCGGCGAAATCGACAATAAAGCCACACCGTTTGAAGACGCGCGCGAAGGAGCATTGTCCGGCGAACCGGCCGACTGCACTGCCTTCAACCGCATCGCTGATGCCGCCGGCCCGATTGATTCATCAAGCCAACGCCAATATGCCGCCTGCGTATTTATAGTGGATTCACTTTAAAATAGGACAAGGCGGCCAGCCGAAAACAGTATAGATAATACGGCTGGGCGAACCAACGCCGTACTATTTTAAAGTGGATTCACTATAATTCTCCTCCAACAGCAAACCGCCGCCTGTTAAAAGGCCGTCTGAACAAGGAAACAAATCTTATTTTCTGATAGCTGCTATCCGATTTATTGATAATGTTTACTGAACGCATTGGTTTAATAGCCTGTTTTGACTTTCAGAAAAGGCAAAATTATGTTAAAAACCGATTAATAAGAAAACAAAACAAAACCGGAAAAATGGACATCAACCAATTAAAATCCTTTGTGACCGTCGCGCATCAAGGCAACCTGACCCAAGCGGCCGAACGTCTTCTTCTCTCACAACCTGCCGTTTCCGCCCAAATCAAAGCCATTGAAAACGACTTGGGCACCCCGCTTTTCAACCGCACCAGCAACGGCATGACGCTTACCCGCGCGGGCGAAGTATTCCTACCCGAAGCCGAAGCCTTGCTGCAACACAAACACAAGCTCGAACAATTCGCCAAAACACTGGCGCAAGATTTCACCGAAGAAACCCAATTGGGCATTATCCACCCGATTGATTCCACCAAGCTCGCCAACCTGACCGCCCTCATCAACCAAAACGCCCCCAATACCCGCCTGCATATTCAATACGGCATGAGCGGCGAGATTCTCTCGCGCATTCAAAATAAAACGCTACACGGCGGTTTTTTCTTGGGCAACATCAACCAACGCGGCATTTGCAGCCTGTTTCTGCAAAATCTGTCTTACTCGCTGATTTGCCCGCAAGGCGAAGAAGCCGCCATCCGCGCCAATCCGAAAAGCCTGGAAAACTACACCTGGATCGAAATGTCGGGCGTATCCGGCAGCAGCAAGCATCTGCAACAATTCTGGCGCGCCAACCGCTTATCCCCCAAGCGGCAAATCTTGTGCGATTACCCGCAAGCCATTTTGGATTTGGTGATTAACGGCATAGGCGTGGCAATGGTACCGAGCAACAAGGCCGATGCCGCCATCCGTGACGGCCGCCCGCTGTCGGTATTGGAAGAATACCGGCAAACCATGCCGATGCATTTTATTTACGCCGGCGAATACGAAGACAATCCCGATTTGCAGCTTTTGAAGCAAAGCGTAAAAGAAATTTGGCAGATTAAGCCGAATTAAAAGAGGCCGTCTGAATAATTCGGACGGCCCATTTCAAAAACAGAAAAAGAACGGTATGGCCGTCTTCAAGCCATACCGCTTAAGTTTGCGATACACGCAAATTGTTAACCCGAAACCTCGCCTGACTATCGGCAAGTACTTGTCATTGATGCCATTAAAAACGCAAGCATGCGGTTTGGCTAATTTTCTTTTTTGATAATTTCCATCATTTTTACTGATAATTTATTAAAAAAAATATATATCCCAATAAGTTAAAATATTCAAAACCAATCAAAATTCTTTACATTCCTCTTTGTTATTTTTTAAAGGCCGTCTGAAAATCAAATTCAGACGGCCTGACTTAATTTAGGCCACAAAGTCACCTTTTATTTACCTTTTTTAAATGATATGATTTCCGCACAACATCCGACTACAACGCAAGGAGAAACGCTATGCCTGCCCCATTGCCCCGCCCCGAAACCGATTCAGACGGCCTGCTGGAATATTCCGTGGTTTACACCGACCGCGCCCTAAACCACATGTCGCAAAAATTTCAGACGGCCTTACGCTATATTTCCGCCACCTTAAAATCTGTTTATCACGCCCGGCATGTTGCCGTGATTCCCGGCAGCGGCACCACCGGCATGGAAGCCGTGGCACGCCAGTTTGCCCGCGATCAAAAATGCCTGATTGTGCGCAACGGTTTTTTCAGCTACCGTTGGACGCAAATCATCGAGCAAGGCCGCATTACCGGCGACACCAAAGTCTTGACCGCCCGCCAAGCCGATGAATACCAAGCACCTTTTGCGCCTGCGCCCGTTGATGAAGTATGCGCCGAAATCGCCGAATACCGTCCGGCCGTGGTGTTTGCGCCGCATGTTGAAACCGCCTCCGGCATTATCCTGCCTGACGACTACATTGCCCGCTTGGCCGAAGCCACACACGAAATCGGCGGCTTGCTGGTGATTGATTGCATTGCATCGGGCTGCATTTGGCTGGATATGGAAAAACTGGGCATCGACGTATTGATTTCCGCGCCGCAAAAAGGCTGGAGCGGTTCGCCTTGCGCCGGTTTGGTAATGTTGAACGAAGCCGCTTACCAAAAAGCGCAAGAAACCCGGTCCGACAGCTTTGCCGTGGATTTGAAAAAATGGCTGCAAATCATGGAAGCCTTTGAAAACGGCGGCCACGCTTATCACGCTACCATGCCAACCGACGGTTTGTTCCGCTTAAGCGAAGTTATCCGCGAAGCCGAAACCATCGGTTTTGAAACCCTGCGCGACCGACAAACCGAGTTGGGTCACAAAATCCGCCGCTTGTTGGCCGAACGCGGCTACCCGAGCGTAGCCGCCGAAGGCTTCGAAGCGCCGGGCGTCGTGGTGGCCTACACTGACAATCCCGACATCCAAAACGGCAAAGCCTTTATCGCACAAGGCTTGCAAATCGCATCGGGCGTACCGCTGCAAGTGGGTGAGCGCAGTGATTTCCAAACCTTCCGCTTAGGCTTATTCGGCTTGGATAAACTGCAAAACGTCGACCGCACGGTTGCTTCGTTCGCCGATGCCTTGGCCAAAGTGAGCTAAACGCAATATAAATATAGCGGATTCGCTATGATAGGCCGTCTGAAAGCAATATCTTTCAGACGGCCTTTTTTCAACCTGTCCATATTCAATCATTTATATTTTTATTTATCTAAGTTGCGCCATTTTTATGCGCGATTTATCTATTTTCCAACACAAGTCCGTATGAAAATTCATTTATAGTGGATTCACTATATCTTCGTTAAAATAGCGAAAATCAACATCAGGCTTGAATACTGCTTATCCGTAATCAAGGCGAACTGTGTATAATGCGTTTATTCTGTTAGCCTACTCTGTTCATTCCCAACATCATGACCGAATCCATCCGCTTACCCGCCTCCCGCCTCAAACCATCCACCGTTGCTCTGCCCGGCTCAAAAAGCATCAGCAACCGTACTTTACTGTTGGCCGCATTGTCTGACAACGTTTGCGAAATCCGCTCACTGCTCAAGTCCGACGATACCGACCGTATGCTCGAAGCCTTAGATAAACTGGGCGTGAAAATTGAATTCTTGGAAGCAGGCCGTCTGAAAGTACACGGCACGGGCGGCACATTCCCCAACCTTGAAGCCGATTTGTTTTTGGGCAACGCCGGCACCGCATTTCGCCCTTTGACCGCAGCTTTGGCCGTATCGGGCGGCAATTATCATTTACACGGCGTGCCGCGTATGCACGAACGCCCGATTGGCGATTTGGTTGATGCACTGCGCATTGCCGGTGCCGACATTCAATATCTGAGCAACGAGCATTATCCGCCGCTGCAAATCAACGCCTTCAGCGACAACGGCACACGCGCGATTCCGATTAAAGGCAACGTATCCAGCCAATTTTTGACCGCCCTGTTGATGGCGCTGCCGCTTACCGGCGAAGCGTTTGAAATCCACATGGTCGGAGAACTGATTTCCAAGCCCTACATCGACATCACCTTAAAACTGATGGCGCAATTCGGTATCCGCGTTGAACACAACGATTACCGCTCGTTCAAAATTCCCGCCAATGCCCGCTACCGTGCTCCGGACGTGCTGCACGTTGAAGGGGATGCCTCAAGCGCATCTTATTTCCTAGGCGCAGGCTTGATTTCGGGCACACCGATTCGCGTCACCGGCATTGGTTTGAACAGCATTCAGGGCGACGTGGCTTTTGCGCGCGAACTGGAAAAAATCGGCGCCGATGTAGTGTGGGGCGATAATTTTATCGAAATCTCGCGCGCGGAAAATCAAGCGGTCGAAGCCTTTGATTTGGATGCCAACCATATCCCCGATGCGGCCATGACCTTGGCCGTAATCGCCTTAGCCAGCGGCAAACCTTGCACCCTGCGCAACATCGGCTCATGGCGCGTCAAAGAAACCGACCGCATCGCCGCGATGGCCAACGAATTGCGCAAACTCGGCGCAAAAGTGACGGAGGAAGCCGAAGCCATCCACATCACGCCGCCGGCGCAATTAAATGCCGATGCCGCTATCGATACCTACGACGACCACCGCATCGCCATGTGTTTCTCGCTGGTGTCGCTGCTGGGCGTGCCGGTCATCATCAACGACCCGAAATGTACGCATAAAACCTTCCCGGCTTATTTTGACGTGTTCGGTGAGATTACCGAGGCGTTGTAAGATTCAATATTCCAAGGCCGTCTGAAACTTCAAAACGTTCAGACGGCCTTTTTGTTATAATTTACCGTTCCTTATTATTTGAATCGTTTTATGAACACGCCCAAAGCTTTTGCCATTCTCGGCCCGACTGCCGGCGGCAAAACCGACCTCTCACTCAAAATCGCCGAAAGCCTTCCGGTGGAAATCATCAGCTTGGATTCGGCGCTGGTGTACCGTGACATGGACATCGGCACCGCCAAGCCCACCGCCGAAGAACGCGCCGCCGTGCCGCATCATTTGATTGACATCATTTCGCCGCTGGAAAGTTACAGCGCGGCGGAATTTGTCGCTGATTGTGTGCGCTTGGTCAACGAGATTCATGCGCGCGGCAAGCTGCCCTTGATTGTCGGCGGCACCATGATGTATTTCCACGCACTGACCGAAGGTTTGAACGATTTACCCGAAGCCGATGCCGCCGTCCGCACTCAGCTCCAAGCCGATAAAGCTACGCACGGTTTGGCGCATCTGTACCGGCATTTGCAGGAAATCGATCCCGAAACCGCAGGCCGTCTGAAAGCCAACGACAGCCAACGCATCGAACGCGCTTTGGAAGTGTTTATGCTTACCGGCAAACCCTTGAGCCGACATTTTACTGAACAATCAGCCCGCACGCCGCCGCTGGATTTGTACGCCATCGCGCTGATTCCCGAAAACCGCGCCTTATTGCACGCGCAAATCGGCAAACGCTTCGAGCAGATGTTGGCGAGGGGGTTTTTAGACGAAATGCAAATACTCAAAAACCGCTACCCTGAACTGATGCCCGATTCCACCGCCATGCGCTGTGTCGGCTACCGCCAAGCATGGGATTATCTCGACGGCTTGACCGATTACGATACCTTTATCGAAAAAGGCATCATCGCCACAAGGCAACTGGCCAAGCGCCAGCTTACTTGGCTGCGCAAAATCCCATTCGCCCACGCGCTTGATCCTTATGGTGAAGACGATTATGTTCAGACGGCCTTGAATTTGGTGCGTCATCATTTTGACCGACAGGCCGTCTGAAATGAAATTAAGCACCCCGCCCATCGCCCCGAAAACCTTAGCTGCGCTCAATCGCTTGGGCATCACGACCATGGCAGATTTGCGTGCAACCGGTTCGTCCAAAACGTTTTTACTGCTCAAGGCCGCCGGCTACACCATCACCCGGAGCACCTTATGGCAACTCGAAGCCCTGCTGCTGGGCGTTGCCGCTACCGATTTAAGCGATACGCAAAAAGCCGCATTAAGCGAACAAATCAAGCAGCACCCGCCCGTGACCGTGTTCCCCGCGCCGTCCGAAATGAGAAACTTTATGCAGGCAGCTTTACAACAAGCCGGACAGTCTGCCCAAATGGGCGAAATTCCCGTCGGTGCGGTGGTGGTAGAAAATGGCCAAATCATCGCCGCCGCCCACAACACTTGCGTGCACGACCACAACATCAGCCACCACGCTGAAATCCGTGCGCTGGCGCAAGCAGGAGCGGCATTGGGCAATTACCGCCTCGACGGCTGCGATGTCTACGTCACGCTCGAACCCTGCGCCATGTGCGCTTCCGCCCTGATTCAAGCACGGGTGAAACGGGTGGTTTTCGGCGCTGCCGAACCGAAAACCGGCGCGGCGGGCAGCGTGTTGAATTTGTTTGAGAATAGTTTCTTAAACAAACACACCGCCGTTTTGGGCGGCGTATTGGCCGATGAATGCCGCAATGCATTGCAGGATTTTTTTCAAAAAAGACGCAGTTGAACAAAAGGCCGTCTGAAACAAAATCTTTCAGACGGCCTTGAACTTAGGCAAACATTCACTTAACCGATATTCGCCACAATTGCCACCACAATCACCGCCACCGCCAAAGCCGAAATAAATTTGCCGGAGCCGGCGAATTTCAGCAACGGCAGCCTGCCTTCCAATTCTTTGCGGCCGGTAATCATCGGCGTAATCAAATTGTGTTTTTTCAAAATCTTATACGCCAAAATAGTGATGATGTGCACAGCCGCCAAAATCAGCAGCAGATTGAAAAAGCCAAAGTGGATTTTGCGCATGACCGCAGCGGTATCGCTGCTCACCAAGCTGTTTAAATAGCCGTTGTAAATAAAAGTGTTGTCATCCGGCGAAAACAAACCGGTGGTTACCTGCACCAACACTGCGCCCAACAAAGCCAACACCATCAATGCGCCCAATGGATTGTGGCCGGGCTGCTCGTTTTCAGTGATTTCGCCTTTGAGGTAGCGAATAATCTGCTTCGGCCCGCGCACAAATTGGCGGAACTTGGCCGTATCGCTGCCCCACAAACCCCAACACACGCGAAACACTACCAAAGCCAAAATCAACAGGCCGCAGCGCAAATGCCAAGCCAATAAGTTACCGCCGGTTTGCCCGCTGTACCACATAAAGGCAACCGCCGACACCAATGTCCAGTGAAAAATACGCGTAGGCAAATCCCAAACTTTGATTTTCTGTTTCATTGTCGTGTTCTTTCTTATAAGATGGAAAAAGTTTGTGTTTGCCCTATTTTAACCAAATTCACCGGCAGTATCATCATGATTTATCCACCTTATCAAATTCTTAACCCGGAACATATTTTTCAGACGGCCGCCCAATTTCCCAATGTATTCCGCCCGCGCGTGGCCGAATCACACAAAGGCACTTACGGCACACTGGCCGTTATCGGCGGCGCTGCGGGAATGAGCGGCGCAGTAATATTGGCAGCCACGGCAGCGATTTATCAAGGTTGCGGCAAGGTCTGGACAGGATTTAACCAAGCCGGTTTGCCCTTTGCCGTGATCTCTGAACGGCCTGAAATCATGCTGGCCACAGCAGAACAGCTTTGCCGACGTAAAGACATCGGCGCATGGGCGGTCGGCTGCGGCTTAGGCCTACAGGAAGATGCGCGGCACATCATCACATGGGTATTGCAACACACCCAAAATCAGCCTTTGTTACTCGATGCCGATGCGCTCACCTTACTCGCCCGCTCGCAAACCGACCGCAAATTGGCCAAACAACACGGCAACTTAGTGCTCACGCCACACCCGTCCGAAGCAGCGCGATTGTTGCAAACCACCACCGCCGACAT